>JBJKQK010000116.1:0-5731 GCA_046705285.1 Terriglobia bacterium | reverse complement strand
GGTTTCAGTGGCGGATGGAATTTTCGAGCGGTTTTTTCCGACGTCCTTGTGGGAGTACTGCTGCTGTTGGGAGTGGTCCTGGCCAGCTACTATCTGACCAGGATGTATCAATCGCGGCTGGTATTTTTCTACTTTGGCGCCATTGCGCTGACGGGTTTTCTAGCCATCCGCACTCTGGTCTGGCGGCTCATGAGGTCCACCCATTTCGCCGACTCTCTGCGGCGCGTCGTCATACTGGGTGGGGGGCCAATCGCCAGAGAACTGGCGAGAAAAATTCAACGCCATCCGGAAATGCGCTGGCAGGTCGCCGGCTTTTTGTGTCCTGAATCAGACAGCAACGGGGTTTCGAAATGTAGCGATGGGGGCGACATCGAGACCCTTCGAACCCTTGATGTCGCGGGATTTCTGGCTGACCGAAAGGTTGATGAAATCGTTGTCGCAGTGGCGAACCCCGCCCGGCAGACGTTGGATCTGGTCGCCCAGTGCCAGAGGTCGGGAATTCGGGTGCTGGTGGTGCCGCAGGCGTACGAGCTTTACATTTCACGACCACGGCTTCGGGAACTCGACGGCCTGCCGCTGATCACACTCGACCAGTATGCGTTGCCGGCGGGAGGCCAGACGGTTCGGCGGCTGACAGATTTTGTTGTGGCCCCCGTGCTACTGTTGGGATGCCTACCATTGCTGATGGTGGCGGCAGGAATCCTGATTTTGCGGAAAGGACAGGTTTTCCGGAAAGAGCGAAGATGCGGGAAGGACGGCGCGGTTTTCACGATGTACCGGTTGAACGTCAATCGTGAACATGCCGTGCTGCAAGCGTATGAGAAGCTCTTCGTGGACTTGGGACTGACAGAGTTGCCGCAACTGTGGAACGTTCTTCGTGGAGACATGGACATGGTCGGACCGCGGCCGGAATCGCCGGAGCGCGTCAAGCATTATTCCGACTGGCAGAGGCAGCGGCTGAAAATCAAGCCGGGCATCACGGGGCTGGCGCAGATTCACGGCCTGCGTGATGAGCATCCCGCGGAGCAGAAGACACACTACGATCTGCAATATATTCTGCGCTGGTCCCCCTTCCTCGACTTATCATTGATTTTGCAGACTGGATGGACCCTGATGGCCAGGGTCTGGGCCCCTAAGGCCGGCCACGTGGAGCCGTGGCCAGCCAATCCCTACTGGTCCAGTGAAGCAGAAACACTGCTAGAGGAAATTGCCTATGTTGATCACCCGTAGCCCTGTGCGGATCAGTTTTGGCGGTGGAGGAACGGACTTGCCGGCCTATTACGCGAAGTTCGGCGGAGCGGTGCTGAGCACCACCATCAACAAATATTTTTACACCGTGCTGAGGAAAAGGGACGACGGCAAAGTTCAGGTGATTTCCTCCGACCTTCGGACGCTTGAAACCTGGGAAAACATTGCCGCTATGAGCCTGGAGCGAAGCGAACTGGAGATCCCTCTGGCGGTTGTCAAGGAAGTTGGGCGGCATGTTGCGGTTGACCTCTTTCTGGCTTCGGAAATTCCTCCCGGCACGGGGCTGGGCTCTTCAGCAAGCGTCTGCGTGAACGTTCTCAAGGCGTTGTCGGCGTACCTGCGGATGCCTCTCTCAAAGTACGACCTGGCTGAGCGGGCGTTCAATATCGCCCGGAACGTGCTGGGCAATCCGGTTGGAAAGCAGGACGAATACGCTGCGGCTTTTGGCGGGTTGAACTATATCCGTTTCGAAAAAGATGGAACGGTGACCGTGGACCCGGTGGAACTGGATTCCGCGTTGCTGGAAGAGTTGCAGGAGAGCCTGGTGCTCTTTTTCACGGGGGCGACGCATCAATCGCAGAGCATCCTGCAGGAGCAGGAAGAATCGACCCGGAAGGAACGGGGAGCGGCCATCGACTCGCTCCATGCGATTGCGGCGCTTGCTGAACGAATGCGAAGAGCGCTGCTGAAAGGCGACCTTTATGCTTTCGGTACGCTGCTGGACGAAGGCTGGCAGGCCAAGAAGCAGATTTCCGGCAGGATATCGAGCGAACAGATCGACATGCTGTATGGCATTGCAAGGGAGAACGGCGCACTGGGCGGCAAAATTACCGGAGCCGGCGGCGGAGGTTTTCTGCTGCTGTATTGCGAGCGGAAGAACCATGATGCAGTCCGCAAAGCGCTTGAGGCCGCCGGAGCGCGCGAAATGACCTTCCGCTTCGATTCCAAGGGAGCCCAGGTGATCGTGAATGATCCCTTTATCGATGGTGACGAGAATGCCGGTGGAAGATGGCGATTCATCCCGCATGAGACGGCAAAGCGAACTGCTTAATAGGCGGACCTGGACCCACAGCCCGTCATGCCTGTCTTGAACCCTTGTTTCCCGAATAATCCCATCTGCAGAGAGTCTTTGAGAGAGCGAGTGCTGTGAAAGCCTTCCTCATGGCTGCCGGACTGGGGACGCGCCTGCGGCCGCTGACGGATTCGATCCCCAAATGCCTGCTGCCGGTCCGGGGCGTGCCTTTGCTGGAGATATGGCTCCAACTCTTCCGTCAGCATGGCATTGACGAAGTACTGATCAACACGCATGAGCATGGTGACTGCGTTCGAAACTATCTGGCTGCGCACAGGAACGGCCTGAGGATCAGGGTCATTGATGAGCCGGTGCTGTTGGGAAGTGCCGGTACGATTTTCGCCAACCAGGAGTGGGTCGCTGGAGAATCCAGCTTCTGGATTGTCTACGCCGATGTCCTGACCAATGCCAACCTCGGCGGGATGGTGGAGTTCCACCGCAAACATCGTGGCATGGCAACGCTTGGGGGTTACGAAGTTCCTGATCCGGAACGCTGCGGCATTATGGAGGTCAACTCGGAGGGCCTCATCGCCAGCTTTGTTGAGAAGCCGAAATCGCCCCGGGGGTGTCTGGCCTTCTCTGGCATCTTGCTTGCCAATTCCAGCGTGTTCGAAATCATCCCGAGCACCGCTCCTGCCGACCTGGGTTTCGATGTCCTTCCACGCCTGGCCGGGAAAATGTTTGCTTATCCAATTTCAGAATACTTGCTGGATATCGGCACGATCGAAAACTACGAACTTGCCCAGAGAAGCTGGCCCGGTCTGGACTCGACTGAAAGGACCCGATGAACAACGGAAACGGCTGTAAGGGAGTGATTTTTGACATGGATGGGGTGCTGATTGACAGCCATCCGATTCATAAGAAGGTGTGGGCGCAATTTCTGGCCTCGCTCGACATGCATGTCTCTGAAAAGGAGCTTGATTTTGTTCTGGACGGAGGGAAGCGGGAAGAAATCTTGCGCCACTTCCTGGGGGACCTGCCGCCGGAGCGGATCCGGGAATACGGGCAGCGAAAGAACGAGCTCTTCCGGGAGTCGGAGACCGAATTGCGAATGATATCCGGAGTTGTGGAGTTTCTCGATACGCTTGGGGTGGCAGGCATCGGAATGGCAGTTGCAACCAGCGCGAGTTCGGTGCGCGCACATGACATCCTGGCCCGACTCGGCATCATGGCGAGGTTTCGGGCAGTCGTCACTGGAAGCGACGTCGACAAAGGGAAGCCTGATCCGGAGATCTTCGTCCAGGCAGCAAGGCATCTTGACCTTCATCCCCGGAATCTGCTAGTTGTAGAAGATGCGGTATCTGGGGTCAAGGCTGCCAAATGCGCCGGCATGAAATGCCTTGGGATCGCTTCGGACGGAAGAAGTGAAAAACTCAGAGCGGCTGGCGCTGATCGTGTTGTGCCGGATTACCGTCAGATTAGCCTGCTGGATGTTCAGCAGCTTTTTTAGAATCGCCTGGTGATCATCAGGCTGAGAAGGGACATGGCAGAGGTTCTTGTTTGAGTAGCGCGATTTTCTGTTGAGAGGTTTGTGTGCGAATTTCGGTTATTGGTGTCGGATACGTAGGACTGGTGACGGGTGCCTGCTTTGCCGAAGCGGGGCACGAAGTGGTGTGCACGGACAAGGATGAGGGCAAGATCGGCCAGCTGAACAACGGTCAGATTCCCATTTATGAGCTGCACTTGGACCAGGTGGTTGATAAGAATCGGCGTGAGAACCGGCTGAGGTTTACGGTTGACGCGGGCGAGGCGGTTCGCTCGAGCGATGCGGTTTTTATCTGCGTGGGCACGCCGCCGCTGGAAAATGGTGATGCCGACCTTTCCGCCATCGATTCGGTGGCGAGGCTGATTGCGACCGAGGCGAAATCTCCGAAACTGGTAGTCGAAAAGAGTACGGTGCCGGCGCAGACGGGGCGGCAACTGAAGCAGGCCCTGGCGGTTTACGGGCGAAAAAGCGGGGTGGAATTCCGGGTGGCGTCGAATCCGGAATTTCTGCGTGAAGGCACGGCGGTAGAGGATTTTCTGCACCCGGAGCGGATCGTGGTGGGGGTGGACGAGGCGGCCGCCGAAAAGCAGCTTCGCGACATTTACCGGCCGATTCTGGAAGGGCAATTCAACTGTCCCGTGCATGGGTCCTCCTGCCCGCCGCAACCGCCGCCGCAATTTCTCGTGACCGACATCAACAGCGCAGAGCTGATCAAACATGCCTCGAATTCCTTTCTGGCCTTGAAGATTTCTTACGCCAACGCGATCGCGGACCTGTGCGAGTTACTGGGGGCCAACGTGGAGGAAGTCACGCGGGCCATGGGTTTGGACCATCGCATCGGGCCGCAGTTTTTGCGTGCCGGCCTGGGATTTGGGGGATTCTGCCTGCCCAAAGATGTGCAGGCGTTTATCCGGCTGGCGGAACGCGCGGGGATGGATTTTGCGCTGCTGAAGGAGGCGGAGGATATCAATAAGCGGCGAATCCAGCACTTTGTGGAAAAGATCCGGCGGGCCGTGTGGGTGATCAAGGACAAGCGGATCGGCGTGCTGGGTCTGGCGTTCAAGCCGGAGACGGACGACGTACGGTTTTCTCCACCCATCGAGCTGGTTAAGAGGCTGCTCGGAGAAGGGGCCAGTATCAGGGCTTACGACCCGGCGGCGATAGAGCGAGCCAGGGCGCTGCTTCCGGACCTCAACTATTGCCGGGACCCCTATGAAGTTGCCAGGGACGCCGACGCTCTGCTGGTAGCAACGGACTGGGAAGAGTTCCGCGATCTGGATTGGGAACGGATTCGGCGCTCGATGGCGCGCCCCCTGGTTCTCGATGGCCGGAACCTGCTGGACCCTGCCCGTATGGCGCAACAAGGTTTTGAGTACGATTCCTTCGGCCGCCCGCAATGAACCGGGCAAGGATGTCTTCCCGTGTGATCTCCCGTTCATGCCATGCGCGATCTCGCGCCTTCTGTTGCAGCCCTTCAGCCTTGGAGATTCTCAATTTAATCCCCCTCTTTGACTTGTGCAGTAATCCTCTGTAAGCTCCGGATTCCCACGGTCCTTCCTTCAGCCGTTCCCCTGAAAACCCGAACACCAGAAAAAACCGTTCAAGGAGACGTGTATTTGATCGGTGAAGCGGGCGATTTTCTTATCCGCGGAGCCGGCGGGACTGCGTCCATCCATAGGCCCTCTTCATCGCTTCGTAGAAGCCGGAGTCGCATGCATGCTGGGGATGTGCAGCAGGATGACGTGGTTGACGGGGGTATCTCGGCGAAGATCGCCTTGCGGCCGCGCGCCGGCAGATGCTTGCGGTTGTCAGTGACCACCAGGGCAGCCACGCTGCCGGTCTTTTCGCTCCAGGTGTTGTTTAGAGGGTTTCTCCCGCGGGCTCGCTGCGAAAGGCGCCGGGATTCAGTCCCCGCCAGCGCAGCA
>JBJKQK010000115.1:0-35885 GCA_046705285.1 Terriglobia bacterium | reverse complement strand
TTGTTCTTGTCCTGTGTTTCGCTGATCCCAATATCGTCCTCGAAGGGCTCAACAGGGCAGGGATGAGCAGGGTGGAACAGCCTGGAAAAATGTCCGATTCGTGTGCAGTCGGTTTTTCAGCGGTTCTTTATTTTCAACAGGATCGGTAGGTTCGTTTTTCGGTTCGTTCCGGTTCGTTTTTTATGCACTCTAATGTTTTCAACAACTTCTCCGCTTCGTTTTCCGGTTCGTTTCGGTTCGTTTTGGGACACCAATCCTTTTTTTTCAACCACTTCTCCGGTTCGTTTTGCAAAAATAGATATTTTTTGTCCCATTTTCCTGCGGCGTCCAGCCGAAAATGGCCGCTTGAATGGCCGTGACCGCAGTGTCTTCCGGATCCAACTTCGGCAAATCCATCGTTATTCCGCCATCTTCCTCCGGCGGGCCTTGCGCCGCCTTCGGGCACTTTATGAAGGCTACCATACTAGCCCATGAAAGTCAAGCAAATTCCGGGCGCTCATTGATGGAGTGCAGGGGGTTGGAGTTACGCTCATGCCACTGGCCGACGACACTTGGTCTGCAACTGTAAGACCCGAGCAGCCGAGCCCCCGGAGGGGGCAAAAGAATCCAGCCCATGGCGCAAGCCATGGGAAAGCAGGCCGGCCATAACGCTCAAGGCCAGCCCTGGAAGGGCGAAAGAATTCATGGAAGCCAAGCGGCATTCTTTCGCCCCTCCGGGGCTCGGAAGGTTCGAATGAGGTATTCAGTCCCACGGCTGGCGCCGGGGCTAGAATCTTTCGGCCCTCCGGGCCTGCGACCCCGAGTTGCCATTCCTCGCGGCGGGGATTATAGTCCACAGTAATGGTCAGAAGCCCACGAATTGAGATCAAGTATTGCACGCAATGCCGCTGGATGCTGCGGGCGGCGTGGATGGCGCAGGAACTGCTGACGACTTTTCAGGACGAGATCAGCGAGATGGTGCTGATACCCGGCATGGGAGGCGTGTTTGAAGTGCGCGCCTGTGGCGAGCTGATCTGGTCGCGGGCCGAGCAGGGACGCTTTCCGGACATCAAGGAACTGAAGCAGCTTGTGCGGGACCGGGTTGCGCCGGGTAAAGACCTTGGGCATTCGGAAGGCAAAAGGCAGTAGCGCACAGGGGCAGGCGCGGGTTTTTCAGCCGCCGCTAGGCGCCGGTGTAAGCCTCACCGGCGAGCAAGGACTTGATTCGCGAGAGACCTTCGGATCCCGCGGCCAGCAGGCAGATGGCGGCCAGAACAGGGCAGATGCCCGCGACGAGGATTGCCGGGCCGAAGTGCTTTTGCGGCCCCAGTATCCATCCGGTGATGATGGGGGCGGCGGCGCCTGCCGCCACCGAAATCGTGTTCAGGAAGCCGACCGAGCGCCCCACCATGTTCCTGGGCGAAGCGTGCTGCGTGATGGTCCAGTAGGTGGAGTTTCCAATCCCTGTGGCGCACAACGAAAAGGTGAGGATGGGAAGCGCCCAGGAGCGGCCCGTCACCAGCAGGAGCAGGATGGCTGCGGTCCCGGCATAGCCGACCACGCCAAACCACAAGCGCGCGCGGAAAACTCCCATCCGGGCCGCCAGTCTGTCCGCCGCCGCGCCCGCCACAACATTGACAGCCGCCATCGTGAAGAGCGCGGTGGAAAGCACCCGGCCCATGCCAAGCGTTGAAAATCCCCGGGAAAGAATCAGGTAACTCGGCACCCAGGTCAAAACAAAATACCAGTAGTAAGAGGAAAGCAGGATGGACAGCGACATGGCCCAGAAGGTTCCGTTCGAGAGCAGCATGCGCCAGGTCCAGGTGCGGGGGACGGCAGGCGCCTCAGCCGCCTTCGCAGCTTCGCGCTCTGCGCGGGCGCCGTCGGAGGGGGCGGCAAACAGCCAGCAGGGGACCCAAACGAGCGCCGCTAATCCCGTGATGGCGAACATCATGCGCCAGCCGAACTTGTCCAGCAGAATGGCTCCCACCAGAACGCCCAGCGCCGGGCCGACATTCTGGCCCGCAATGTAGATGGCTGTCGGCAATCCCTGCTCCTTGCCGGAAAAACGGCCGCGGATGAACGACAGGCTGGCCAGCGGAGCGATCGATTCGGCAAGGCCCAGCACCATGCGCAGGCCGATGACGTCGCCGGGCCCGCGACTGAGCGCGATGGCGGCAGAAGCCAGCGACCAGACAAGGAAAGCGCCCGTGTAAGCCCAGCGAATGCCAAAGCGGTCCACGAGCACTCCGGCGGGAATCTGAAACAGGGCGTAGGTCCAGAAAAAAGCGGAGAGCAGCACGCCCATCGTTTCCGGCGTGATGCGGAAATCCTTCATCATGGCCGGGGCGGCCACACTGAGGTTGCCGCGATCAATGTAGTTGATCACGATGGCGATGAAGACGAGTGAAAGAAGAAGCCAGCGGCGGCGGGTCATGGTGCCGGGTCACCTTTTGGAAGGAATTCACGCACTTGCGTTTGAAATCGGCGGGTGTTGGAATAGCACATCTTTTGAACAGGAAGCTGCGCGGACCTGAAGTTAAATCCCGCCTCGTCGTGGGTGAAGCGCAGCATCCGGGCGAGTCACGGAACGCATCAAAACTCTGATCTCCGTCACCAGCAATGCCATTTCGTTCCGCCTACGGCTCGCTCTGGCCGTCGCGCTGCCGCGGACTGTTGCTGCGCGTCCCCCAATGCATGATGGTATTTTCGGCCATATCCATCGGCTTCAAATTGTGATACCACCCGGTTCGGGACAGGGTGTCCGGATAGTCGTGAACCAGCATTCCAGGCTGATTGATGGGCAACTCCTTGGCGATGGTGGCATCCGGCCGGGCCACGAACGATCCCCAGTGGGAATAGGGATTTGATGCATTATTGACGATGGCCCACATGCGATTGTCGGCGCAGCGGGTGGGCACCTCGCGGACGTTGAGTGTGTCCAGGCAGTTTTTTCCCTTGTCCCGCGCGTTGCTCATGGAATGGATCATCACCTTGACGCCCTTTTTCCGGTAAGCAATGTAAAGCTGCGGCCAGCAGATGTCATAGCATATGGCCAGGCCGACCCGCACGCCTCGGATGTCGTGCGTCACCAGGCGGTCGCCGGCGGAGTAGTGTTTCTGGTCGCCGCCGGTTAGAAAGCACTTGTCATAGCGGTTCACGATGCTGCCCTCGGGGTCGATGAGATACTGGCAATCGGTCGGCTTCGTGTCCCGGTCCAGGAAATGCGACGAACCAAGCACCAGCCACAGCTTCAGTTCCCGGGCCAAGGTCCGCAGGCCGGCGGTTTCCTTGCGCAATGCCTCCCAGTCATAGTTTCTGAATGATGGAAGATCGCAGCCGGGGTATCCCGACAGGCTAGCTTCCGAGGTGTGCAGCAGATGCGCTCCCTGCCCGGCCGCCCGGTGCATGAAGTCGCGGACGTACTTCGCGTTTTCCGCGGGACTGCCACTCACGGGAAACTGGCATGTGGCGATTCTGAGCTTTACGGTGGATTTCTCACCCGCTGGAGCGCCCTGTGACTGCGTTGCCCCGGGGTCCGGAACGTCCGCTGCGCTGGCGAGTGGCGACAGCGCATTCAAGCTTGCCACGCCCACTAGGGCTTTCCCTGTCGCATAGATAGCCTGCCGCCTTGTAATTTGCTTGCTGGATGACATCGCGACTTGGAAGAACCTCCTTTGGGTCCCCAAAAGCACTCTGACGATATACCCTCCCCTGGGCTGCGTCAAGATTGTTCGCCCGGGTGGGCGCATGGCGCAAGTGCGGGCGTACTCGTGTTCTTACCTTAAGCTCCAGACTCCCACTGATGGCCACCGGGAACGAATCGCAGCTCGTCACACCTTCAGGAAAATCTTCTTCCGATAGAGGAAATAGAGAAACAGCCAGCCGGTCATCAGCACACTGACCGCCCAGAAAAGCGGCTGGACGGGCCCCAGGCGGTGGATGAATCCGTGAACGAAGATCGTCGTGATCGTTCCGAAGTCGAATAGATGATACACCAGATAAATGGTGATGGCGTTCACACCAATGACGGTGAAGAAAAATGACCAGCGTCTGTAACCCTGCACGTCGATGATCCAGTAAAAGAGGGCGAGCAAAAGCAGGCTCCAGCCACCCGCATAAAGAACAAACGTGCTGGTCCAGAGATTCTTGATGATGGGGAAATTGAAACTCCACACATACCCGATCAGCAGGCTGACCACCCCGGCCAGCGCCAGGCCCAGGATTTTGCGATTGGGAGCCCGCCGGGAGCGCAACCAATGGCCGGCCAGAACGCCCATCAGCGTGGTTCCAATCGCCGGAAAAGTGGAGAGAATTCCTTCGTTGTCGCCCTGGGCAAAGCAACAGTAAGGATGCGGAAGCAGGTGCCGGTCAATGAAGCTGGCGAGATTTCCCTGCGGCGTCAACACCCCCGCACCCGCGCCCGGCACGGGAACCAGCATCATTACCACCCAGTAAACCAGCAGTATCCCCGCGAAAAACGCCACCTGGCCGCGGATTTTTGTGTTCATCACGATCAGTGCCGCAAAGAAGTAGCAGAGGGCAATCCGCTGCAGGACTCCGGCAATGCGCAGGTCGTGGAAGTTGAAATTGAGCAGGCCGTTATAAACGAGGCCCAGCGCAAACAGAACGGCCAGGCGCTTGACAATGTGCCGGTAAAGCTGGCCGCGGTCGGCGCCCGCCTCCAGGCGTTTGCCAAGCGAGAACGGCAGCACCACGCCCACAACAAAAAGGAAGAGCGGAAAAATCAGGTCATAGAAGTGAAAGCCTGCCCACTGAACGTGCTCAAATTCCACGTTGAGAAGGTTCGTTGTGGGCCCGGGATCCATCTTGTGCAGGGCGTGAATAATCACTTCGCCGCCCGTGATCCAGAACATATCGAAACCGCGCAGCGCGTCAATGGAGGCGACGCGTTTCTGCAGAAAAGGTTGCTCTGCTCCTGTACCCATGGGGCACCTCTCGCTGAAATTTATGGACGGCTCTGGAGGCAGGAGATCGAGCCTGGTTCGAAAGCCGGAGGGCCAGCGTTCTGTTTTGCTCTGCCGAATGGATTCGGCTTTTCAGATGTCCACAAAGAGAAAATGACTACGCAGAGAGAAAATAGCGCGCCTTGGGGAAAAAAGAAAGTGATTTTATGCCTGCGTTTATGGCGTCGCAACATCCTGCGATCGACCGACGGCGTACGCGCTCCGAACACAGCCAGGAGGTTACCCGGCCATCGCCAACGGACTCGCGAACCTGAATGTCCAGGGATACCGGGCCTGGCGGCCGCGGCCTACGGCGTTCGGCTGCCTTGAAAACTCCGGACAACTTGCTGCTGAGCGCAGGAAGCCTGTCCTGCCTCCAAGTGGGAAACGGCGCGGCGAGGGACGGGGTACTGCCGAGCTTGCAGGCTGAACTCAGCCACAACCGGGAGGTGGTCTGAGGCGATCAGCGCCTTGCGGCTGCGGTGGCGGCCCAGATAATGGAGATTCAATCCGCCGTCAAAGTAGATGTGATCGAGGCGGAAGAGCGGCAGCACGCAAGGATAGGTCCGGTTGCGGCCGGCATAGAGTTGAGCATCATCAGCTCGAAAGTGCGCAGAGAGCAAACGCGAGGCAAGCCCCGGAAACCATTCATTGAAATCGCCCAAAACGATGCGCGCTCCCACCAGTCGGCCGTTGCGCAGAATACGCTCGCTGACCAGGTGCTGCGCCTGCTCCGTGCGCTCGCGGTAAGCGGTCCCCATGTGGACGTTAAACAGGTGGAGAACTTGCCCGTCCCCCAACCGCACGTCCGCTTGCAGCACACCGCGGGGCTCACGCCCGCGAGTGGTGATATCGTAATTCCAGAAGCCGAGAACCGGCAAACGCGACAGCAACAGGTTGCCGTAGGGCGCGCCGTGGTGATGCCGGACTTCTCCGAAAACAGGGTGATAACCGAGGCTGTCCGCCACAAGGCGCGCCTGGTCCTGCCGGGAGCGCCCGCCGCTCCGGACCACTTCCTGCAGCGCAATCACATCAGCGTCCAACTCGTCCAGCACCTGAGCAATTCTTTCCGGGCGCACTCGCTGATCAAGTCCGCGGCATTTGTGAATATTGTAGGTCGCTACGCGAAAAGTATGAGACCTTCCATTGCCACTTTTCATAAACTAATAGGGCCGCCGGCGCCTGCCGGTGCTTATCTATTTTAGATGCAATATGGTTGAAATTCGATTTAGCCTGGAAATGAGTTTTGTTCCGCTTTACGGGGCGCCCGGCATGACGGGAGGACTATTCCCCGTATTTTCAGGAGCTTTCTTGCGTGGGAAACGGAGCCGCCATGCCTGCACAAGCAGCGTCAGAGCTACCCATGCGCCCAGAACGGCGAACACTCCGGCAACAATTTTCGGGAAAAAGACGGCAATGGCTACAAAGCCTATCAAAGTCAGCCCGCCGGTCAGCATCAGTGACGCTTCTGCCGGGCCCAGGACACGGCTGCGCGTGACCGCGGCGCCGACGACTTTGCCCATTCGCAGAACTCCCTTGGCGGCCCAATTCGCGCTCCCGCGGACGGCACCACGCGGCCTGGCGCGCATCCGGCGCGGAACGATGGGCTGCGGGCGGCGCTTGCGCGTCAGAACGATTTCAGTGGCCTGGCTGAGATCGTCGAGATACATCGCCTGCATCTCCCCGGCAAAAGCATCATCTTCAGCAATCACATCGAGTTCCCAGTTGCTGAGCCAGCTTGCCAAATTCAGATTGGTTGATCCCACTCGCGCCCAGCGGCCGTCGGCAACTGCCGTCTTGGCGTGGAGCATCGGCCCGTTCCATTCAAAGACTCGCACGCCAGCCTCGATGAGAATGCGGTAACCGGCGCGGGAAACGGCCCTGATGAAGGGCACGTCGCCCGCTCGCGGCAGCAGCAGGCGAACATCAACGCCATCAGCCGCCGCCGCGCACAGGGCCTGTACGTAGGATGACGTTCCCACAAAATAAGCGTCCGTCAGCCAGATCGACTCCCGGGCCAGCGCAGCGATTAACTGGTCCAGCCGGTACACTGACGCGACACCCGGCTGCGTGGCAATGATTCGCAGGCTGACGGTGCCTGCCGCAGCAGGGGTGCCGCCGTTCTCCAGTTCACCCGCGGGCAACGGGGTGCCGCACGCCGCCCAGTTTGAGGCAAATGCTCTTTCAACCTCAGCCACTGCCGGCCCTTCAATGGAAATCCCGGTATCGCGCCAGGGCGCAATCCGGCGCTCCGGATTGCCCGCCCAGTGCCGTCCAACGCACAGCCCGGTGACGAAGGCGATTCGGCCGTCCACGACGATCGTCTTTCTGTGGTCGCGGCTGAGCCACCCGAAAGCGCTGTCAATGTGAGGCGGATTGAAGCATCGAACTTCCACCCCGGCGCGGCGTAGCGATCGCCAGAAGGCCCAGCCGCTGCGGAGAATCGCTCCCATCCAGTCATAGATCAGCCGCACCCTCACACCTTCGTGGGCCTTCCGGGCCAGAAGATCCGCGAATTCACGCCCAATATCGTCGTCGTGAATGATGTAGCTTTCAAAACAGATGGTGCGCTCAGCCTGCTCGATGGCTTTTTTCCAGGCCGGGTAATTCTCCTCCGCATTGCGCAACAGGCGCACGCGATTGCCGGAGATCAGGGGCGCACCGGCCGCCCTGGAAAAGGCCTGGTCGGCAAGCAGTCGAAGCGCCGAAAGAGCCTCATCTGTAATCGGTGTGATGCGGTTATCGGGTAGCGCCATCAGGTACTATGATAACGCGGGGATGCAAGGAATCCTGCAGGTTCGCGATCGAACATAGAGGCACGATCTGCCTTTGCAGTTTTGCTCCAGCATGGTTACAATTCGCATGATGCCTACTGAACTGAACGCAACGAAAGTTTTTGATCGTCCCCAGCCTCCTGCGGCGCTGGCCGGGATTGCGGCCCGGACCAGGGCCTTAGGATTCAAAATCGCCTCTGAGCCGCTTACCGGGGCTTTGCTGCGTACGCTGGCGGCCTCAAAGCCGGGCGGCCGGCTTCTGGAATTGGGAACCGGAACAGGAGTTGCCACGTCATGGATCCTGGCCGGAATGGATGCGCAATCAAGCCTGACCAGCGTTGACGTCGACGCCGAACATCAGGCCGTGGCGCGCGAATTTCTCGGCAATGACAGCCGCCTGGAACTTGTCCTGGAAGACGGCTACCGGTTCCTTCAGCGCCAGCCGGCGGAAAACTACGACTTCGTCTTTGCGGATGCCATCCCCGGCAAGTTCGAACGCTTTGAGGAGTGTCTGCGAGTCGTAAAGCCAGGCGGCTTTTACATCATCGATGACATGTTACCTCTTCCCAAGTGGCCCAAAGCCCATGTGGAAAGGGTCTCGCTCCTGATGAACCACTTGACAGACGACACCCGCCTTGCCATCGCCAAACTCGCCTGGGCTACCGGCGTAGTGGTAGCGGTCAAGCGGTAGTGGCGACACCCGTGGCGGCGGTCCATCACCGCCGGGTTTTAATTCAAATGAAGGCCGGCGGGCGCCGAGCGCCGCTACAGTGCGCTTTGCGCAACTCATAAGCTCTGGAGGTTTTTATCCATGCAGAAACGCAAGCTGGGAAATTCCGGGATCGAGGTCGCCCCTCTCGCTTTGGGCGGAAACGTGTTCGGCTGGACGGTCGATGAGGCTGCCGGTTTCAAGCTGCTCGACGCATTTGTGGACGCCGGCTTTAATCTGATTGACACTGCCGACGTCTATCCGAAATGGGCTCCCGGGCGCGAGGGCGGAGAATCAGAAGCTCTGATCGGCAAATGGCTTGAACGCAGCGGCCGGCGGAAAGACGTGATCCTCGCCACGAAAGTGGGCAGCGAAATGGGGCCCGGGCGCAAAGGACTTTCGAAGGGTTACATCCTGCGCGAGGTCGAGGACTCTCTGCGCCGCCTGCGGACTGACTATATCGATCTTTACCAGTCCCATCGGGATGATCCCAACACGCCTCCGGAAGAGACACTGGAAGCTTACAGCCTGCTCATCCGGGAGGGCAAGGTCCGCGCCATTGGCGCCTCGAACTACAGCGTCGGCCGGCTGGCCCAGGCGCTGGAGGCAAGCGAGAAGAACGGTCTTCCGCGTTACGAATCGCTCCAGCCCGAATACAACCTTGTCGAGCGCCAGGGCTATGAAACCAGCCTCGAAGCGTTGTGCCGTGAGAAAAATCTCGGCGTCATCACTTACTTCTCACTGGCCAGCGGCTTCCTCACCGGAAAATATCATTCCGAGGCTGATCTTGAAAAAAGTGACCGAGGAAACTACGTCAAAAAGTACATGAACGAACGGGGTTTCCGCATTGTGGCGGCGCTTACTGAGGTTGCCGCGCAACTTAAGTCGACCCCGGCGCGGGTGGCAATCGCCTGGCTGATCGCACGGCCCGGCGTGACCGCGCCAATTGCCAGCGCACGAACACATCACCAGTTGAATGATCTGATTGAAGCCACGATGCTCGAGCTGGATGATTTGACTGTCGAGCACTTGAACAAGGCTAGCGCCTATTCCCTGAGCACCGAGGCATAAACCCGAATGGTCAGGCGTGGTTGCGGCTCGGACGCCGTGTCGCAGCCAGCAAGAAGTCTCAGACCTGCCAACCCACGGCGCCAATACCACGCCGTGGCGGGCAGGTTTTCACTCACAGAGGACTTTCGTGAGAGGGTCGAGCCACGGCCGATCGACATACCGACTGACCGTGGCTGCGTCCTTGATGCGGTTTTACTGGTTGATGACAGTGCCATCAGGCCACCGGATGACTCCCCATCCGCCGTTCAGGTTGCGGCGCCCCTCACGGAAGGGATGCTTGGCGGCAAGTTCCTCATTCACTTCGATGCCCCATCCGGGCTTGTCGCTGGCCCACAAATAGCCGTCTTTGTATTCCGCGCAGCCCGTGAAGATTTCGGCCTCGAGACCTCGGATGATGCCCCCTTCCTGGATGCCGAAATTGCGGCTGGCAAGGTCCAGGTGCAGTTGAGCCGTGTGGCCTACGGGCGAGACGTCCGGCGGACCGTGCCAGGCTGTCTTGACCCCGTACGCCTGAGCGAGGATGGCAACCCTGTGGGCCGGCGTGAGGCCTCCGATTTGCGACACGTGGCAGCGGATATAATCGATCAGACGCCCCTCAATCAGCGGCTGCCACTCGTGCGGGTTGTTAAACAGTTCCCCCATGGAAATAGAGGTCGTGCAGTGTTCGCGGATCTGCCGGAAATAGGCAATGTGCTCGGGTGGAAGCGGGTCTTCCATGTAGAACAACCGGATCGGTTCGAGGTCTTTTGCAAACTGGACGGCCTCGTGCGGGGTGACGCGCTCGTGCACGTCGTGAATCAACCCGATTTCTTCACCAAGCTGTTGCCGGCACTGTTGCATCACTTTCAGAGTCAGGCGCATGTAAGGGGCAGGATCGAAGACGGGCCCGGGGTGCAAGCCTTTGAAGGCCGGCCCACTGTGCGGGCCATAGGCGGACATGCCGGGCACACCCACCATGACTTTGACGACCTTAAATTTCTGTTCCATCATCTCGTGGACGCGATCGACGGCCTGCGAGGCGTCCGTGGCGCCGATGGTGGCGTAAGTCATGGCCGCTTCGCGCGCTTTCCCGCCCAGCAGTTGGTAGACAGGCATGTTGGCCTGCCGGCCCTTGATGTCCCACAGCGCCTGGTCAACTCCGCTGATCGCATTGTTGAGCACGGGACCGTTGCGCCAGTAGGAGCTGTTGTAGGCGGCCTGCCAGGTGTCCTCGATGCGGTCTGTCGGCATGCCGACCAGCAGCGGTTTGAGATATTTCTCCACTGCAGGAATCACGAGATCAGCGCGCTGAGTAAAGGTCCCGCATCCGTAACCATAAAGCCCAGGCTGATCGGTGATGATTTTCACCACAATCAGCCGGGCGTAGTGAGGCTGCGTTGCGATGACCTTGATATCTTTGATAATGGGTGTCGGCAGCCCGCGTGTGGCGCGCGCTTCCTGCTCCTGTGCCGCCAGCGGTCGTGCCGCCAACGCCGCACCGAGGGCCCCCGTCACACCCAGTTGAAAAACTTCTCTCCTCTCCATGAAAGCCTCCTATGATGTTGATCCGCACTTGCTTGCTTCGAGGCAAGAGCGTGGGCACCCTATTAATGCCCCCTGAATGATATAGATCGTCGGCGAACTCTGAAGAACCCAGGACACGATCCAAGGCTTGCCAGGTATAGATTAGAAGCGACATTCCTCCCTAGGTCTCCGAAAGACCCTATCAAAGCTCTGGGTCGGCGTCAAATGAAAACTGATTTCTCCACGGCCCTGGTTTCCGCACTCCGCATGCAGGAGTGAGGATTGTGTGGTGCGGCCATCATTGGAGGATGTTGCCCGCGCTGTCTGTTCCACTTTACAAAGAATTTACGGGCGTCGGAAAACCCGGGAAGATAAGCAGGAGTCAAATGATTGAATTTGCCGATGCGGCGTGAGTTTCCAGATCCGGCAGTTGCGCCGCGAATGCGGGCCGGTTGAAAAACGGGCTTTCAGGATGCCGGCGCGAAGCATGGTCGATTGCCTGCCGAGGTTGCCGCAGCCCGACAATCCTTGACTTTGGGGGCCAGAGTGAGGATGCTTTCTGGTTTGGCGGCGACGATAGGGTTAAGCGGGGCGGAGGGAGACCGGGGCAGTCCCGGTCCGGTTTCCGGCACACTTTCGAGAGGGATGCTGATAATTTCTTGCAATGGTGCCGAAAGCCGCCGATGATCATGGAGAGCCATTCGCCATCTCAAGGCGGAGCCAACTCAGGGCCTGTTCCCCCTGAGCAGCGGCAAGCCTTTGCGGAGAGGAAAGGAATTGGCGCTACCAAGCCAACGGAGGATTCGTAGATGAATGTTCGCAAGTTCGTTCAAGGGGTCGTCATCATTATGATTCTTGGCGGAAGCACTGCAGCGTTGCAGGCCCAGACCTTCCGGATCTTCGCCATGGGTACCGGATCGATGCTTTTCAACAAACGATACTACAACGTCTACGGAGCCGCTTTGGGTTCCACTTACAATATCGGCGACGGGTATGTGGTGGGAGGCGAGCATCACTTGTGGAAGAACCTGGGCGTGGAAGGCTCATACGCGAATGTTCTCAACACTCTGGTCGTTACAGATTTTTATAATGCCGCGGTCTCGAACAAAAAAACGGGATATAACATTACCAACCAGAGGGTCAGCCTGGATGCTATTGCCTATTCGCCGAAGGCCATCAAGGGCGTACTACCTTATATTTCCGCCGGAGTCGAATTAGACCGCTTCGTGCCGACGAGCCAAGCCCTGACTACGGCCAAGGGAAACTTCAATGGAGTGGCGAACACCGTCCTTTCGACGGACAATAAATTCGGATACAACTTCGGCGGCGGCGTGGAAATAAAGTTGATCAGCATCGTTGCCGTTCGGGTTGATCTCAGAGACCACATTACCGGCTCACCCACTTTCGGCCTCCCCGCGCAGGCGACGACAGCTTTTGCCTCCTACTACCCCATCAGCGGCTCCGCGGATCACGTGGAAGCGTCTGTCGGCTTTGTCCTCCAGTTCGGGAAATAGATTTGCAACAATCTTCTGGCGAGCCCTGCCACAGGAGTTGGGGGCGCGGTGCAATCATCGCGCCTCATTTCCACGCACCGGATAAGGCTGCCCTCGTCAGTGGATGAGAAAGAGAGGCAGGTTCCGGTGCCGCAATTCCCTTCGGCGCTTCGAATGAACGAGGCCGGACAAAGCATCCCTTGAGCACCCCAAATGCGTCTATAATGGTTGATCTCGCAGAGGGCTATGATGACCTCAAGCAAGAGGCGCGTTAAATTGTCTTAGCGGAGAGAGGTGAAATACTCATTGCAGGTCCTTTTGATTTCCGGGAGGGAATCATTAAGCGGGTAACTTCCTCCTGACCACAGAGCCGCCATAATATCTTTCTGATTGATTGCTGCCCTCACGCAGCCCTGATTTGATGTGCCGTCAGGTTGTGAGGCTGTGATCTCCTGTCCTGTACGCACGGCAACGGAGGAACCGCCTGAAAGTCCATGGTCTCTTTTGAACTGTTATTTCCGGTTTCTGTTCTGGCCGGTTTTGTTGGCGCGATGGGCGGGATGGGCGGCGGGGTTATTCTCATTCCAGTTCTCACTTTTCTGGGCGTCGACATCAAGCACGCCATCGCCATCAGCATCCTTTCGGTCATCGCCACGTCCAGTGGTTCGGCCTCTGCTTACGTCCGCGACCACATCACCAACCTTAAAGTAGGTATGTTTCTGGAAATGTTTACGATCGTCGGCGCGCTAGTGGGAGCCCACATCACGCTCGCATCGTCGCCGGCGCCCCTTTACATTGTCTTTGGCCTTGTCCTTCTGGGGTCATGGGCTGCGCTGCTCATGGGAAAGCACTTGTCCTGGCGCAAAGTGCAAGCGCAGGACGCAGTGACGCGCTGGCTGGAGCTTGAAGGCAGTTACCCGGATCTTGCCACTGGGAAAGTGGTCGAGTACAAGGCCCGGCGCGCTTACCTCGGGGCGCCACTGATGTTTGGAGCGGGAATTGTCGCGGGGCTGCTGGGGATCGGTGCGGGTGCGGTCAAAGTGTTGATCCACGATCTGGTGATGGGTCTTCCTCCCAAGGTTTCCACCACCACCAGCAATCTGATCATCGGCGTGACGGCCCTGGCGGGGACCAGTGTGTACCTGTCCGCCGGACTGATCGACCCCGGACTGGCCGTACCGGTCATCCTGGGAGTTGTTTCAGGCGCGTTCCTCGGCACGCGGCTGCTGGTTCGCCTGACCAACCAGTCCGTGAGGTTGCTCTTCCTTGTGATTCTGCTGGTCCTGGCCATTCAAATGATCGTCAGGGGAGTTCGGGGTTTCTGATAATGAGCCGATCAGATTTATCCATCAAAGCCGACGCCGTCCGGGAGACAGGCCAGTTTGAAATGGACGCCCTGGTGGGTCAAATCCTGCAGGATGGCGTCCTGCTCTGCATGGTGCTGATTATCGCAGGACTGTTCTGGAGGTGGCTCCGCACAGGCGACCTCACGATTGATTACCACATTACCGGAATGAACCTGTTTCAATTCGTGGTTGACGAAAGCAGAATGGTCGTGCACGGCGTTGTCCGGCCCCGCCTGCTGATCAACCTGGGCATCGCTGTCCTGATGCTCACGCCTTTTATTCGTGTGGCAGCATCGGTGTTTTACTTCATGGGAGTTCTCAGGAACTGGAAGTACACTTTCTTCACTGCCGTCGTCCTCACCGTGCTAACTTACAGCCTCTTCCTTCGCTAGGGCCGAGCCCCGCTCTTGGGAAGTGGGCGGAGGCGCCAGGGGCCGGGCAAAGAGTTCATTGCGCAGTTCGCACATCGCAACAATCGCGGAGGCACCCTATTCCGCGCCACCATGCGCCTTGAGATAAAGGTTGGTTTTGCTGTTCCGAATGTCGCATGATAATAGCGCCCGTTGATTGGGTTTGGACACGACGGAATGTTGATCTGTAATTGTGACTCCAACGTTTTGGATGGGGAGGGATCGGCCAATGAGAACCACGCGCTTGTGGGAAAGATTATGGATTGGAATTGTTGCGACCGCGTTGCTGGTTGCGATGTCGGCTCCGTGCATGCTTGCGCAGACATCGGTCAAGGTTCAAGTGGACTGGGGACAAGTACAGGAAGTTTCAAAAACAACTCCGACCCTGCAGGTCGTGGTGAATCCGCCGCTGCGGCGGGGATCGAAGATCCATGACAGGGTCTTTCAGAATCTGAAAGAGCTGGGGGCCGACTACGTGCGCTATGTTCCCTGGCTTCCTTATCCGAAGCTTGCCGTGGCTGAGCTGAAGCCGCCTGAAAACGGCAAGACGTCGTGGGATTTTTCGCTGATTGACCCGATCATGGAAGATTTCATGAATGCCACAGCGGGGCATTCGGTGATCATCAACTTCAGCACCATCCCTCAATGGATGTGGAAGACGCCAAAGCCCGTGGCGTATCCGTCAGACCCAGACCAGGTGGACTGGAACTATGAGCATGGGACCGAGTTGCGCGACCCCAGCATGAAGCAGGTGGCAGATTACTACGCGCGGCTGGTGAGCTGGTACACGCAGGGCGGCTTTACAGACGAATACGGCAAGAGGTACGAGTCCGGACATCATTACAAGATCCAGTACTGGGAAGTTCTGAACGAGGTGGATTTTGAGCACCACATGAGCCCGGAATTTTACACGCGCCTGTACGATGCCATCGCTGGAGCGATCCATAAGGTCGATCCCAGCATCAAGTTTGTTGGAGGTGCGCTGGGCTCGCCTTCGACCGATCCGCAGTTCTTCAACTACTTTCTGAATCATAAGAATCACAAAGCGGGCATTCCTCTGGACATGATCTCCTACCACTTTTACGCCACTCCTACGCCGGGCCAGAACATCAATGACTGGCAATACACTTTCTTTGACCAGGCCGACCGTTTTCTGGATACCGTGCGTTATATCCAGGCGATTCGCCAGCGGCTTTCGCCCAAGACTGAAACCGACGCCGACGAACTGGGATGCATCCTGCCGTATGACACGGCCGACCACCTGGTCCTGCCGATTCCGAACGGTTACTGGAATCTGTGCGGAGCGATGTATGCCTACCTTTACGCGCAGTTGGCACTCCAGGGAATCGAGGTTGCCGGGGAATCGCAGTTGGTCGGCTATCCCACGCAGTTCCCGAGCGTCTCGATGGTTGATTGGACCACCGGCCAGCCCAACGCCCGCTTCTGGGTGTTGGCACTTCTCCATGACAATTTCGGTGCGGGCGACAAACTGGTAAAGACGGAGGGGGTATCCCGAACTGTCTATGCGCAGGGATTTGTGACGCCGGCTGGCCGGCATAAGCTCCTCCTGATCAACAAACGCAATCGGCCTGCGGTTGTTTCTCTTCCGGGTGCGAAGGGATCGACGGAACGTTATGTTGACGAACAAACTGCAGAGACAGGCATCGGAGTAGCTCACCTGGCACGCGACGAGACGACGCTGAGCCCGTTTGAAGTGAGCGTAATCTATTTGAAGAGATTGAAACCATAAGGATGTTGGGCAGGGAGCCTTGCTGGCGTGTGAGGCGTCTGGAAATTGAAAGGATGTCAGCCAGGCCTTTGGCAGCGGAGGCAGGATGAAGATCACCGATGTGAAAGTCCATGTAATTCCCATGAGCGCTTCCTGGTTGAGCGAGGGCGTGATTGCCAACCCGATGTCAATCTACCCGGAGTATAAGGAAAAGCGCTCAAGCTGGTTCGGGACAATGGCGGCAGCAATTGTCGAGATTGTCACCGATGAAGGTCTGCATGGACTCGGAACGGTCGGAGGAGGCAAAGGCCGGCTCGCTCCGACGATTATCGAAGAACAGTTCCGGAACCTGCTGGTAGGCAAGGACCCGTTCGCCATCGAACGCCTGTGGGAGCAGATGTTCCGGGCCTCGCAATTCTACGGGCGCAAGGGCGCGGTGATCGAAGTGATCAGCGGCGTGGACCTGGCGCTGTGGGACCTGGTGGGAAAGGCAGTGGGCGCACCGGTTTACCAGTTGGTGGGAGGCAAGACGAAAGACCGGATTCCCGTTTACGTGACGGGTAACCTGACGGAGCGGCACCTGAAGGAAGGGTTTCGCCACGTGAAGCTGGCGGTGCCGCATGGCCCGGCCGACGGCCAGGAGGGGATGAAGAAGAATGTCAAGTTGGTGGCAAGAACCCGGGAGCTGATCGGATCCGATGGCGACATCATGCTGGACTGCTACATGGCATTGAATGTCCCTTACACCATCGCGCTGGCTAAAGCAGTCACCGAGTTCAGGGTGCTGTGGATTGAAGAACCGGTGCCTCCGGACCAGATCGATTCCTATCGCAGAATCAAGGATGCTGTGCCCGGCATTCTGATTACGGGCGGCGAACACGAATACACTCGCTACGGGTTTCGCGACCTGATCGAAAAAAAGGCGGTGGACATCCTTCAACCGGACATCTACCGGGCAGGCGGTCTTTCGGAGTTGAAGAAGATCGCTGCCATGGCCAGCGCCTACGATCTGCCGGTGATCCCGCACGGCGTGGGAGCACCCACTTACCACTTTGTGATGGCCACGCAGAACTCGCCGCGCGCCGAGTTTGTTGACATCTTTGCCCAGGGAGGCAAGCCGCTCCTGAAAGGAGAGCCCCAGCCGCAACACGGTTTTGTCGATCTGGGATTGTCACCGGGATTTGGATACGAATTGGACGACGGCGTGCTTTCCGGCAAGTCTCCAGCCGCGCTGATTTGGTAAGCCCCCCAGATGGCCAGCCTCACGCGCTTTGCGGAGCGTGCGCATTTCGGGATTCACCCGGAGAATGTCATGGACGCGGGAGGTCGCCTTGCAACGGGTCAGGACTGAAGTCCGGCATTTCGTTGCCGAGCGATCCAGTCAAAAACGTGCTCCTGCATGTTGTGAGGAAAACGGTTGACATCCATCGGCGCTTCGAATTGCAGGGCTTCAGGATGGCCGAGCAGATCATAGATCTTTCTTGAACCTTCGACCTCGCGCCTTACATCTGTGACTCGCTGGTAACGATCCAGTTCCGGCGCAATCAGCAACGCGGGCTTCGGAGCGACCAGCGCCAGCACCTCATCGAAATCGAACGGAACACGGTCTTCATGGCCGGCGAAAAAACCAAGCTGTGGCAACAGCCCGTGCAGGTGCGAGTAGTGGCGGAGCCCCTCGGTACCTTTATCCGGCGTCTGCAGCCGCAGCGGATCAAATCCGCAGATGGAAACGACGCCTTTAATGCGGTCATCGAAAGCGGCTGTCATCAAACCGATCTTGCCGCCGAGGGCATAGCCAAGCAGGTAAATCCGGGTTGAGTCGATCTCCTGCAAAGCGGAGAGCGCATCGATGGCCGCCCGCGTATCCTCAACCATGTTTCCCATCATTGACCACTTGGGGTAGCGCTTGTAGAAATCCTTGGCTTCGTGGAGGCGCGCACCGTAGCCGAGCTGGTCAAAGGCAAATACTGCAAAACCTCTTTCCCAGAGCGAGGAGAATGAGGGCCTTGCATCCTTTCCCTGAGAGTAAGACCATTCCGTTGAAACCCAGGGATGCCCGGCGGACCACCCATCCTGGTAGCAGTGGGGATGAAGCCAAATCACAACCGGCCACTTGCCAGGTTTGGGTTTGCCGTGGGGTCCGAGCGGATAAAATAAATCACCCATCAGGGCTTCGCCAAATGGAATGCCCGTCGCGCCGATCCCCTCTCGTTTTAACCTCTCCCGCTGATACCGATCTCCGTAACCGCCCCAGCTGTCTTTTGCGGGTCTGCGGAACAGGGTTGCGAGCCAACCGTCGGTGCACATACTAAGTTCCGAAAGGCTGTGATTTGCCGGAAAAGGAACTCGAGACGGCGTCTCGCCCAGCACCCGTGAAATGTCCTGACGAAGAGATTTCTTCTTTTCTTCCCACTGCGCAGGCGAGCTGATAGTACTCCCGCCTTCATTCTTCAGAAAGTCGCCGACCGATCTTTTCGGGTACGCCAGCGGATCTGTCTTTTCACCGGAAGTCTTTTGCCAGCCTTCAAACGTGTAGCCGAGAACCCAAGTGTCACATTTCGGAAAACTTTTCCGGCCAAAAACCGCGTCAAAGAAATCCACGATTTCCTCGATGTGTTCGGTCCCGAACTCATGTTCCCCGTTGCGAAGATGAAGCCACAGGTTTTCCTCGTGGCCCAGAAAGCGGTAGGCGCTCAGCACGGAGCGGTAGCTCTGTTCAAATCCAAGGGGATTTCCCTGTGATTCGGAGTGGCTGGCGTACATCATCAGGCCCCGCGGAGCGATAGTTGCCATCAACAGGTTTTGATCCACCGGAAGTTTGTCTTCACGCCCGGCAAAGAAACGCAGGCGCGGGTGAAACCAGTGCGGAAAGGCCCCGGTGATGTCGGCAATGCTTTCGTTGACAAACATGTCGGTGGTGTACCGCCAGGGGTCGGCCGACCCGGTATTTCCGCTGGAAGGTACAACGGCTCCAATCCGCTCGTCAAAAGCCGCCGCCACGAGAGCCTGTTTCCCGTTCCGGGAATGCCCCGTCAGTCCGATCTTTTTCTTGTCCACTTCGTGCAGAGTGAACAGATAGTCCACCGCGCGCGACGCCGCCCACGCCCAGCGCGCCAGGCAGGGAAAATCATACTCCGGGTAGATGTCGATGTAAGCATCGGAATCATCGCCCATGCCTCCGTACATGGGGTCGGCAGCAAAATAGATACAGCCGATGTAACCTCTCCGAACGCCCGCCGCAACCCATGGCCGGGTACGGGGATGATTGGTAAGAAAGACCGGAAAGGGGCCCTCGCCATCTGGAATGATCAACTGAACGCGAAGCGTGGCGCGATGGCCCGGACCGAACTCCAGCCGTACGTCGCGCACAGTGGTTGTTCCTTCGTGGCGTGAACCGGTGACGATTGCGCGGAGATTGTCCGGCTTGGGAGGCATAGTGCCGAAGAGCCAATGCTCGGCTTGCGAAAGGACCCACTTTTTCTGGCGATTCCAGAGGGCCCGGCTGGTAATGGGGATGCTGCGGCCGTTCTCCCGAAGCACCAGCGGATCGGGGAGATCGGGATTTGAAGGCATGGCGTCAAAATCCGGAGGAAGGGCTCCGGTCCGCCTGACCCAATCTTCCCATGTTTTGTCATAGGCGTTGATGCGGCCGGTCGGTGGTTTCCGGGAGTGAGGGAAAATCTTGAGAAACTCCTCAAGCTCCTTTCGCCGTTTGCCTTCGCCGTTGGTCGGCGCTGTCGGAGACCCCGAAAGGGCAACACCTTCAATTCCTAACGTCGAAGCTCCAATTGCCATCGTTGCACTCTGGGCAAAGAAGGCTCTACGTGAGGTCTTGTCTTTCGCCATGACGTCCTCCCCGGATTCTGGAGTTGTGGTTTCTCAGTCTTGCAACTCGCGGCACAGCGCAGGACGGAATTCCGGCTGCTGCCGAAGCTGTGTTGACCGGCGTTATCTTACTCCCAACGTCGTGGAGAGCAAAGGCTAAGATTTAAACTGTCGCCGCTTTCAGGCGAGATTTCAGGAGCGACGAGCATGCCAGAGCCCGAGTTGCAGAATCACCAGGGAACTGGTGGACCCGGCAGGGGAATCTCGACCTTGGTGGCTGGCTGGGTAGCTCTGCCGGACGCCGCTGGGCGGGGGCTATTACCCAGTCGAGAGAACTGTGAGGCATTGAGAGCATGACCGGCTATGGCACGGATGGATCTGCGCCCTTTCAGGCTAAATGATCCCTTGCCCGCCGCCAAGTACAAGGTTGACTTCTCCCATGCCGCCCTGCACGCTGATATTCAGGGTCACGCGTGATTTGCCATAGGCGCTGTTAGTATAAACGTCGCCGTCTTTGGAGAAATCGTGGGCACGGACCGTGCCGAGTCCACCTTGGACTGTTACCCGAACGCCCACATCGCGCGGCAGATGCAGCGTGGCCTTGCCTACCCCGCCTTGCACGGAGGCTTCCAGGTCATGCGCCCAGAGGCTGTCGAGATCAATATTAGCCTCCCCCGCGCCTATGTTGACTTTGAATCGGGTGAGGTTAAGCCCTGCAAGATTGAGGTTTGCTTTGCCTGCGCCCATACTCACACTCATTTCCATTGGGACCTGGGCATTCAGCCTGACATCCCAGTCGTATCGCGTTCGGCCGCGATAATTGTGAGGACCTGATGGCTGCTGGATGATCAGGTGACCCTGATCTCCCTTCGTGTCGTAGCGAACCTCCGGCTTCCAGGCATCGACGTTGTAGGTGAAGTCAGCATTCATCAAGTTGCCGGTCCCAGCCCCGACCCTGAGCTCGCCCGCGCCCATTTTGATTTCAACGGTCACAGATTTCGGCTGTCCCAGTGGCACCGACTCTGAAATCGTACGAGTTTCGCCGACAGGCGGACCATTCGGAACCATACAACCGGCCGCCAGCACCAGCACCAGGCAAGCGGCCGGTACTGCAAACAGGATCGAACGACGATTTCGACTGTCCATGGCCGAATGAAACAACCGGTATGCAGGAGGGGCAGGGAACTGATCGCAAAAGGATTTCGCGAGACGATACTTGAGTGTAATCATTTTTCAAGGCCTCTTTTAGTTCGCGATTGACTGCTTAGAATAAGCCAGACCGCCGCGAACTAACCTTTCGATGATCTTTCGCTTCAATATATCGAAAACTTACCAGCCTGGTTCTTCGCGAATATTTCCACTGGCATGCCGTGCTGACACGGTCGTCGGTTTGGAGCCCGGCCCGCTGACTCCAGGTGAATGCGCCAGGACGGCTGGACCTGCCAGCCTCAAGTCTACTGGAACCACCTCTCCCTGGAAAACTCGAATCCGTCAGCTGTGGTCCGCACGGTGAAAATATATCCTGCCGGCGTGGAAAGGTGACTATGAAAACAATCTGTCGTCGAAGAGTAGAATGGCACGCTGGCCCCTCGAAAAACAACATTTGCCGGGACTATTCTCGAAGTAATTCCACTTACTTAATGAGGCGGACCACCGGCGAGTGTCGAGTAATCCGCAGGAGGCTCAACGTCCATGAATTGAACTGCGGCATTAGAGGGTGTTGCTGAGTCCAGTCAATGCCGGGTTGCGGGACCTCTTGCCACCACGCTGCATCTATATAGATTAGGCAATTCATTTAAGGGGGTTTCCTTGGTACCTATTCTTGATGTAAAGCCGTTGGAGAAGTTCTCGCGTGAGAACCTGCCAATCGGAGATGCTTGTTTATTAACAATTTTCGGGGCGTCGGGAGACCTCACCCGTCGCAAATTAGTCCCAAGCTTATATAACCTTGCCACTGAGGGTTGCATGCATCCCCATTTCGAAGTGCTGGGCGTGGGACGGACCCCGCTGTCGTCTGAGACTTTCCGCGCCAGGATGCGTGAGGGGGTTGCCGGCTCGTCTGATGTTCGGGGCTTCACAGAAGTGGGCTGGGGCGAATTCGAGAAGTGCCTTCATTACTTTGTCGGCGATATCACTGACGAACAATTTTATGGCCGTCTAAGATCACATCTGGATCAAATGCAGCACGCCGGTTCGAGTCCGAATCGGCTCTTCTACGTTTCCACTCCTGCTTCGGTGGCTGAACCCATCATTACAGGACTGGCACGGGCAGGACTCAATCGGGACGAGACCGGCTGGACGCGTATCGTCCTGGAGAAGCCGTTTGGACAAGATCTCGATTCCGCTCGCGAATTGAATGACGTGGTCCGCAAAGTATTTGAGGAAAGGGACGTCTACCGGATCGATCATTACCTTGGGAAAGAAACTGTCCAGAACATCCTGGTCTTCCGCTTCGGCAACTCTTTGTTTGAGCCTGTCTGGAACCGAAATTATGTAGATTACGTTGAGATTACGGCCGCCGAAACCGTGGGCGTGGAGAGCCGGGCCGGCTTCTATGAAGAGACCGGGGCATTGCGCGACATGGTTGCCAATCATTTATTGCAGTTGCTGGCGTTAACGGCCATGGAGCCGCCAATCGCTTTTGACGCCGACTCGGTTCGCGAGCAGAAAATTCAGCTGCTGCGGTCCATCCGTCCCATGACCGTGGATCAGGTGGCAAAGCAAACCGTGCGTGGACAATACGGGCCCGGAAGGACTGGCAGCAAGAACGTCCCGGGCTACCGGCAGGAGCAGAACG
The DNA here is from genome assembly GCA_046705285.1 of Terriglobia bacterium. GTDB lineage: Bacteria > Acidobacteriota > Terriglobia > UBA7540 > UBA7540 > SCRD01. Next base: position 13,282 of record JBJKQK010000115.1, on the reverse strand, counting down.
TCAATCCCGGCTCAACCACGGAAACCTACGCGGCCCTCAAGCTTTACGTGGACAACTGGCGCTGGGCCGGCGTTCCTTTCTACATCCGCACGGGCAAGCGCCTGAAACGGCACCTTTCCGAGATCCGCGTTCATCTGAAGCGCACCCCGCAGGCACTGTTCGCGAGCGTGCCTTCTGAGCAGCTTGGACCGAACGTCATCGCACTGCACATCCAGCCTGACGAGGGGATCAGTATCTCCTTTGACGCCAAGAGGCCCGGAACCCAGATGCGCACTTTCACGGTGGACGCGACCTTTTCCTACGAATCCGTATTCGCCTCCAAAGGACCTCCGGCTTATGAGACCCTTTTGCTCGATTCGATGCTGGGAGACGCAACCCTCTTCACCCGCAGGGACGAGGTGGAAGCCGAGTGGCGCATCATAACGCCGATTGAAGAGGCCTGGGCTCAGTTGCCTCCTCCGGCTTTCCCCAACTACGACGCCGGAAGCGAAGGGCCGCTAGAGGCGAATGGCCTGATAGCCGGCAAGCGCGGTTGGAATAGTCTCGAGGCCCCAAACGGAAACTCCAGGGGAACTGGCGGCCACGCCGCTGCTGCGTAGGTCGTGCCGTGTTCGATGTGCGCGGTTACCCGGGTATGATAGACTCTTCTCTACAGCCTTACCCTGGGAGTGAGAACCGTGACCGGCTTTAGTGAAATCATGAAGACCGCGCAAACGCGCCTGGAATCGTTAGCTGCGCTGCGCGAACCTTTGCAGCCTCTGAAAGAAATCCTTGCGTCGGCGGAGAAGAATCAAGGTTTGGGAACTGAGGAGGTCGCCTCGCTTGTGGCCTGGGGGGGCCATCCGGACCGGCGCGAGGTCATTCACAGGGCTGCTCGCCGACTGCACGAAGCGCTGGCCGCCCCTAAAGTTGAGTTCATCATTCCCGTTTACCTGACCAGCATTTGCCAGAACGAGTGCCTGTACTGCGGTTATCGGGAAAGCAATCCCCTGGCGGAACGGATCCAGCTGGGCGTCGATGAGTTTGAAGCAGAGCTGGATCTGATCCTTTCCTGGGGATACCGGCAAATCGAGTTGGTCCTTGCCGACGATCCCGATTTTGGCCCAGAAAAGGTAGCCCGCTATGTGAGGCTGACGCGCAAAAAGCTGCAGGTCGCAGGGGGTGGGGTGGTTGCCCTTTGTTCTCCTGTGTATCAGCAGGACGATTATTCCCTGCTTAGCGAAGCTGGATTGGATTGGGTGGTCGAGTGGCAGGAAACCTACCATCGTCCCCATTTCGACCGCTGGCACTTTCCAGGATCGCCGAAGCGGCAGTACGATTTCCGGACCGACCTTTGGGACCGCGTCATCACGGGCGGCATTTCAGAAATCGCAATGGGCGTCTTGCTGGGCCTTTACGACTGGAGGTACGAAGTTCTGGCCCTGGTCGAGCACGGGAACTATTTGCGCAGTACCTACGGGGTCGAGCCCCACGCGATGGGCATCCCCCGGCTGAAACCGGCCCGGGGCGTGCTGGCTTCTCAGAAGGCCTCGCGCTTCGCCGTCTCCGATGATGATTTCCGTTTCATCGTCAGCGTTTATCGGCTGGCTTTTCCGCGATCGCGCCTTTTCTTCAATACGCGCGAGAGTTACGATCTGAACCTCTCGATGGTGAGCCGTGGTGATCTGTTCACGGTGGATTGTGAAACCTTGCCGGGAGGCTACCTGCGCCGGAACCTCCCGGGGCAGTTTTCCATTCATGGCTATCCGCCCCGGTGCGAGGTGGTCAGCGCGCTCGAAGGCCTCAATCTCCACACCGAATACTTGGCTGAGGAAACAGAACCTCCTGTGGCTGTAACCGAAATGGTCCACGAGCCGGATATTGAGCCCGAGCGCTGGGCCGAGGAACACGGAGCGATTCGCCTTCATCTTGACGAATGGGAAAACGCGCTGTCATCGCTGCCCAGCGTGCTTGGCGGCGAACGGCCTGAGCCAAAGTCGAGCACCGAATCTCTTGAACGCATTCTGGAATATTTCAAAACCACGGTGATGGAGCACTGCCGAAAAGAGGAATCCGCCATTCTGCCGGCCCTTGGTCATGACGCTGATGCTGCCCAGTTGTTCCAGAAATTCCGCGACGATCACGAACACTTTGCCATCGATCTTGACCGGTTCGAGCGGCAGATGGCCTCCTATAGCCTCTCGGGTGACCCTGGCGTGCTGCAGTTGCTGGGAAGCCGCGTGATACGGGAAATGCGCGACCATCTCGATGCCGAGGACGAATTCCAGAAGCGTTGGGCAAAAGCCGCAGTGTAAGCATGGTGGCGTGGTCCGCCGGTCCTGAGGACAGTTTTTCCCGAGTGATCGAATAGGCGGGTTGGCAGCGGAGTAAGACCGTGCCGGGTCAGCACGCGGCCTGTTGTTGTCCGCTGCCGGAAGGCTCTGTTTCGAAGGAAGGGCAAGCCGCAGCGCCTCTGAAGAGGGAGGCCCCGCACGAATCACGATGGAAGCGTCCTGTACAGCAGCCGTTGAAGGAGAACTGACGCGCACCGTGCGCGTTGTCAGACTGATCATTGCTACGTTGGTTGTGGCCGCCATCCTTGCCGGCTTCTGGAAAGCAGCCGCCGGTCCGCAGCGTGGCACGGCGGCCCTGGTGAGCGGCCTGCTTCTCGCGCAGGTTGTCCTGGCCGCCATCCTGATTCTCCTCGGCAGCTTTGTCGAAGGATTTGGTTACGGTCTCTCGCTCGGCACGCGCTGGCCCTATACGCGTAACATCCTGGTGTTAATGATCCAGGGCGATCCGGAGGCGGCGCATCGAGTGGTGGCCACCCTGGTGGGCCTGATCGCGGTTGCGCTCGTGGTGCTGGCACCGGGTTCGGCCACCATTACCGGCCTGGCACTGGTGGTCATCACCGCGCTGCTGGGCATCGGCACCCTCCATGTCCTTTCCGGCCGGGTTCCCTCCGTTGTGCACGGCACGCACGGGTTGCTCGCTTACGGAGTCTTTCTCGTTTATCTCACATTCCTTTTCTATCCCGGCATCCAGTTCTGGTATTACCTCGGAGCCATGGCAGCTCTCCACCCCCTCTTGCTCACGGTTTTCCTCGGCGGCACCACAACCGGGCAGCGCGGCTTCGGCAAGCCCATCGGAGCCTTTTATAAACCTGAACGGGCCGCCCACTGGGTTGCGGCGGCCCACATGCTCTCTGCGCTGGCCGTTGTCGCAACTCTCGGCTGGCTAATGCCCGCCTATCCCGTGGCCTTTTACCTGGCCGTGGCGCAGATCGCGGTGGGATTCCTTCTTGTTAATGCGGTCAATCTCAAGCCGAAGAGTCCTGGCATTATCGTCGCCTGCCACCAATTGATGGTACTCTTCATCACGGTAGCCATTGTCGCCGCCCTGCGATGAGGCACAGAATGGCGGCGCGGCTCTCCGGTTCCGAGCATCCTGGTTCTCTCTGGATTCGCGTTGGCCAGGGGGGCTCGGTCCTTCCGCCGGCAAAAGCGAATCGGGAATCAAAGAGGTTTCCTACCAACTGCTTCCTTGGCGGAGAAGCACACGGCGAAAGTGGCGATGCCACACCTCTCACGATGGCTGCTGCTTGCGGCCGTGGCCACTACCGCGCTTAACGGTCCCATTAAGTTTTCGCAAGTCATCCTTCAAAACCTTTGGTTGTCTGAATAAATCTGACAAGAAGGGAAAGACATTCTTGTGAACGCCTATCGGGCTTTGCATGAGGGAATAGTAGATCCGCGGCCCACGGCGGCGATCCTGCACGAGGCCAGCGTTCTTGAGGTAGATGAGATGACGGGAAACATTGGGCTGGGGGGAGTTCAGCACGAATTGAATGTCGCAAACGCACAATTCCCCGTGCAGTAACAGGTTCAGGATGCGCAGCCGGGTTACATCTGCCAGTGCCTTAAAAACCTGTTCCATTTCTTTCATTGCCGAGCTCCCGGTCGTATTCAAGTTTTTTTCTTACATACATATACATGTATACACCTATTCCAAGCAAGATCCCACGATGGAAATCATAGCGAAAGGTGATAAAGTCAGGGGGCATGGGGCCTCATCTAGTGAAGGAAAAACTGAAACTGCACCAGCACCGCGTTATTGGGGAAACTGCCCACGGCCTCCTGCTTGATGACGTAATCGGCTCCCAGACGGATACGATCCTGACGGATGAACCAGTTGAGCCCCACCGTAGTCCAGCGCAAGTCATATTTATTGCGAACAGCGCGGTCCGGGTTGAAGCCCTCGTATTTGGCGACCCCCTGGAACTTGCGACAGAAGCGCGCCGCCGCCTGAAGGTAAAACCCACTGGCGTGCACTTCAACGAGCGGAGCCCGGTTTGGGTCAAACCTGGCATAGAAGTACTCGCTGCGCAGGCTCACCGGGCTGAAGTCCGCACTGGCCTCGAGATTCAGCCGAAGGTCGCGGCCTGAAAATTGCGCGTATCCGAGCGACGCTGTCCCCGGTAGGGCCTCAGTAAAATCCTGGTTGTGATCCTGCCGGGTTGAGATGGCTCCGCCAAGGGCGACCCGACCTTGCTTGGCACCATGCCTTGGGGATTCATACACAACGCCCAGCAGGCGCCCTGCCAGGAGCGGTCCATTTCCTCTGAACCTCGTGTTTGCGCCGTTCCCGCCGAATACCCCTGCGGCATAATACAAGCGTTTTGCAGCCAGCCAAGCGTCAAGCTGAGCGCCGTAGTCGCGGGTAAACGAATCGCCCAGTTGCCCATCCGGAACCAGATGGTTGGTGGCCTGAGAACGGTCAATCGTGGCAAGCTTCCAGTCGGGAGTAAAGCGTTCCATCCCAAACGGAGGCTTGAACTGGCCAACCGTTAAGTGGCCATATTTCCAGCCAGTATACTTGATCCAGGCCTCCTGGAGGTAAGAGGTGCCATCGGTACTGCTTTCATTTCCGTCTTTGAAAATCCCCTGAACGTAGTATTGCACATGGGGCTTCAGGGAACCCCGTAACATGACCTTGAACCGCCTCAACGCATAAAGATCGTCTCCGTTTTCTATCCCGGTATATCGCAGTTGGAAGTAACTGCTCCACTCAAGAAGTTTCGCCTTTGGCTCTCCATTCAGGTATTCCGCGTGTTCCTGGGCAGAAAGCGAAACGGGCAGGGCAAAACTAAGGAGGAGAATGATTAGTAGAAAGGAATGTCGGTCTGCAGTGTCCATCTTCTGCATCTGCTACCGGAGTGCTGTGCGAATGACTAAGAAAACCGCCAGAGCGGCAAGAAAATAGCCGAAGAAGCTTTTCATTTTCGATTTGTCAACCTTGATAGAGGTGCGGGACCCGATCTGAGCGCCGATGAAAATCCCCGGTATCAGAGCCACGGCGATTCGCCAGTCGAAGTGGCCTGCTGCCAGATGGCCTACGAACCCGCCGGTCGCCGTCAGTCCCACCATGAACGCGGAACTTCCGACGGCAATGTTCATCGGCACGCCAAACAGCAGCACCAGCATCGGCACCTTGAGAATCCCACCCGACACTCCGATCAATCCGCTGATGGCTCCGGCAACGAAAGAGACCGGGAGGGCCAGTGCAAGGTTGACGCAGTAGGTTTCAAGACCCATTCCCCGCCGCCAGCGATAAAATCCGCCAGGATTCTCACCACATTGACTCCTGATGTCGAAGCGCTTCACCATAAAGATAGCCGCCACGGCGATGACTACCGAGAACAGGTAAATCAGAAACTTGCCGGAGAAGTAGCCGGAATATAAACCTCCAAGAAAAGCCCCGGTCGTCGTTGAACTCTCCAGCACGATTGCCAGCGGCCAGTCCACCATTGCGGCTTTGTGGAAGACCATGGTGGCCGAGAGCGACATGACCATGATCAATAGCAGGCTCGTAGTGGCGGCCGTATGGAAATCGAAGCCAAAGAAAAGCTGAACCGGAGTGTAAAGCACACCACCGCCTTGGCCGAGCGCCGAAAACACCGACGCCACCAGAAACATCACCAGATAGAACAAGCCAAAAGTCAGGGTGCTCATGCGAGTTTATTTCTTCCCAGCGCAGGGTATGCAGACCCTTTTGCCGTTTTTCAGACGGCCATATTCTTCAACGACCATCTCGCCGCATTCCTCGCAAACAAAGGAATTGAATGAATGCGGAGGCTCCTGGTAGGCATAGTCAAAGGTCGCGCTGATTTCCAATAGTTGATCTTCCGGAGCTTTCATGACCTTCTCAACCAAGGGCTCGACTACCTCTACGGGCACCTTGGTTGGGGGAACCCCTTTCATGCGGTAATTCTGAAAGAAAGCAGTCTTCTTGTTGGCCTGCATGACTTCAGCTCTGGGTACAACTCGAACCGCCTTGTTCCGCTTCTTGTCGATGAGAGTCAATCCCCATTTGCCGTAGTGCAGCCTGCGGATATTGCCCTTGCCAAAGGTGCAGCCGGTAATCATCTGGATGCCATCAGCAAAACAGGTTGCACAGTGGTTGTCGCCCAACTCGACCAGGGCAAGCCACTCGCTGTCACCGGTGCGGTTGATGCCCAATTTGTTCATCGCTGCGGCCCCGGCCCTCAGGCCCAGAGGCATCGCCGGACACTTATGGCCGTGCAACTTCAGCCCATCTTCGAAAAAGTCCTTTGCACTAATCATTGAATCCTCCTCTCGCTTAAGTGTGTTGGAATCCCTGCCTTGTTGATCCGCACTGTGGCGGAAGAGATTTACCTGGAGAGTCCTTCCCAACCTCAATATTCCAGACACATAACTTCCCGCGCCACGACAAGTGTGTGACATACAGGCGCGGTGCAACACCCGGCGCTTTGGAAGCCTGCGCTGATTCTCCCCTCTGGCAACCTCGTGTTCGTACCACTTGCTTCTCCATATATACACATACATGTATATACCAATGCTGTCGGGACATCATGTGACGGGGATCACCGAAAGAAGTGACGGGTGGAGGCCTGCGACTTCCGGACGAAAAGCACCGTGGCAAAACATCGGACTCAGTGGATGATCGTTCGTTAGCATCATCACAAAGCAAAGGGGGTTCGACACGGCGGTATTGACATTCAACATAGCGGGCGCACTGAGGCCGACGTGGGAGCCATGATGACTTTGGCGGGCGGGAACGAAGAGAATTCGGTCGCGGCGTCAACGGACAAACGCGAGGCGCTAAAGAATGTCTTTATCGAATCGGCCCCGAGTTGTGATGCGCATCACTGTCGCAAAGCCCGTCAAGGAGTAGCTTGAATTGTTAGGAGGCTTCCGGTTAGCTGCATGTGCCAGCGGAGAGGCGGATTGTGGATTCCAGTTTGAAGAAGACGACGATCACGTTGGCGGCGCAACAACCGACCACACCCAGCAAACCGAACGAACGAAGCTTGCCTGCTGGGAAAGGGAGAACACCGGAGTATGGCAGACACTTTGCCGCCAGAATTCGAGACAGGTCACCAGAGGAGACACTTAAAGCCATGGTAAGAGACTTCGGTCAGTTGAAAGATGAAGGCTTGCTATGGCGTCATAAGCGTCGAAGGGGTTCCTCCGGTCCCGTAAGGAGTAATAGTCTTTATCAATCCTACCTCAATGCCTTCCGTTTCATTGAGACGCCAGGGCCGAGGGAATTAGCTGAACCCGTGATCGAATCGGGAGTTGGTCATGCTCTATGAGGCGTCTCGGCAGAACCTTCGTGGGGAACAACGATTCAAACACTATTAAAATAATGGTTGACTCATATATTCGTATATTCTATAATGCGAATGTATGAGGACGTATAATTCCAATGGAAACCACGGAAAGGGACTCGACATCTTCGATTTGCACGCATCGATCTGCGGGACCCTTGCCAATCCCACGCGCTTAAAAATCCTCGCCTTGCTCGGCAGACAGGAAAGGAAAGTCGGAGAACTGGCCGAGATCATTGGAGCCTCGCCTTCCAACGTGAGCCAGCATCTGGCCATCCTGAGTTCGCACGGCCTCGTGCTGGCGCGGAAGCAGGCGCAGACCGTCTTCTACAGACTCGCCGACCGGCGGATTATCAAGGCGTGCTCACTGATCCGCTCCGTGCTCCTCGATGAGATGAAGAGCCACGGGGAGGTCGCTCGAGAGACCGATCCGCGATACGTGGTCACCATCGACTGACGACGCATTCAACGTTCGCGGCGGTCAACAAGCAAAGGAGTGGAAGAACCATGGCAGTAGATCTGAAGACACTGAATCCTACCAAAACTGTTGATGCCCGAGGGACCGCCTGTCCTGGCCCGTTGCTGGAAGCCAAGAAAGCTGTCGGCACCGTCGGCGTCAGCCAGATTGTAGAAGTCCTATCCAACGATGCCGGCTCACGCAACGACATCCCCGTCTGGGCCAAGAAGGTTGGCCACGAGTATCTGGGTGTTGTCGAGGCGGATGGCTTCGACCGCCATTTCATCCTCCGCAAAAAATAGCCAGTGGAAGAGAGGCTTACGATGGAGTCTGGATTTGAGCCAAAGATTTTAGTGTTGGCAACGCTCGCGTGCGCCTATCCGGGCGCCGACGCGGTAGGGAAAGCGCACCTCGAATACCCTGCGAATGTGAGCATTTTGCGGGTACCGTCACCGGTGCTCTTTCCAGAAGATTTTTACGCACGCGCCTATGCGCGAGGGATCGACGGCATCCTGATCGCCTCCTGCGGCTCCGACTGCCCTTACAAGGGCGCGTATGAAAAGCTCGCACGGCGCATCGACGGGCTGGTCCAAAAAATGAAGGGGGGCGGCCTCGAAATCGAACGGATGCGGCTTACGGCCATCTGCACGGTGTGCACCAAGGCGTTCCTCAAAGAAGTCACGCAAATGGACCACAAGCTGCGCGAGCTTGGACCGGTGAACCGATCGGCCGCTACGGAGATATGGCAGGCTTCCGTGCGGGAATTGCAGGCCGGGCAGGCTGCCGAATTGGCAAGGAGTGCGTCATGAGTTCTGGCAACGGCGCAGCGATGCGCAAAACGGAACAAAGCTTTGACGTTGTTGTGGTGGGCGGGGGCATTGCGGGATTGCAGGCGGCTCTCGATCTCGCGGATCAGGATTACAAGGTGCTGGTGGTCGAAAGGCAGCCAAGCATTGGCGGCCGCATGATCTCACTCAGCAAGGTGTTTCCCACGCTCGATTGCGCCAGCTGCATCACGACGCCGAAGATGTCGGCCGCGGCTCACCATGAGAATATTACCCTGATGACCTATACCACCGTGGACGCCATTGAGCCCGCCGGTGATAATCAGCGGCTGACGCTGACCAAGAAGCCGCGTTACGTTGACACCAGTGCCTGCATTGGTTGTCGGCAGTGTGAGTACGAATGCCCGGTGGAATATCCCGACCCGTATGAGCAGGGCATGGGGTCTCTGCGGGCAATCTCGGTGCCCTTCGCCAACGCCATTCCGCAGTACGCCGTGCTCAATCCCGAATATTGCATCGGGTGTGGCGCCTGCGTCAGGGCGTGCGCCAGCGACGCCATTCGTCTGGATCAGCAACCCGAAACGCTGACGGTTGAAGCGGGCGCGGTGGTGCTGGCAACCGGCTTCCATCTCAACTCAACTTCACTCAAACCGCAATACCACGCTTCCCAATCAAAAGACATTATTTCCCCGTTGCAACTCGAACGGTTGCTGGCGCCGCATGGGCCGTATGGGCGCGTGCTGCGGCCCTCGGACGGCAAGATTCCCGACAGCGTGGCCTTTGTGCTTTGCGCCGGATCGCGTGATCAGAGCATCGGCGTCCCATATTGCTCTCGCGTCTGCTGCATGTATTCCATCAAGCAGGCGATGCTGCTTTCCGGCGCACTGCCCCTTGCGGACATCACGCTCTACTACATGGACATTCGCGCCTTCGGCAAAAACTTCGAGCAGTTTTACCAGAACGCAAAGGCCATGGGGATCAACTTTGTCAAAGGCAAGGTGGCGCGCATTACGCCGCAGCCGAATGGCGACCTGATGGCGCGCGTCGAAGCCATCGAAGAGGACGGCCGGGTGATGGAAAACCGGCATGATCTGGTGGTGCTGGCGCAGGGAATCGTACCCGAGCTGGTCTCGCCGGAACGCCTCGGCGCGGCCAAAGAAGAGGACGGCTTTGTCCAGAGGCCTGACCCACTGCGGCCCGCCTGGACGGGCCGCGAAGGGATTTTCGTAGCCGGTACGGCGGCCGGACCGAAGGACATTGTGGATTCGATTATGGAGGCAGGCTCGGCGGCGATGGAGGCTTCGCGTTACCTCGCACAGAAGCGTGCGGTTGCCGGCGCCGATGCTCCTTCGCTCGAACTTGAAGTTATAGGAGCCACAAGTGAGTGATCAAAAGCAAAGCTCCAAGCCGGAGTCAGCATCAGAGAAGCCCCGCATTGGCGTTTACATCTGCCGGTGCGGCGGCAACATCAGTGACGTTGTCAATACAGATGCGCTCTCCGAGAAGGTGAAAGAACTCGGTGACGTGGCCACGTGCAAGGTTGAAACCTTCATGTGCTCGGACCCCGGGCAGGCGACCATCGTCGAAGACATTCAGAAGCAGAACCTGAATCGCGTTGTTGTTGCATCGTGCTCGCCGTTTCTTCACGAGCTGACGTTTCGCACTGCGGTGCAGCGCGGTGGGCTGAATCCCTTCCTCTACGAGCACGTCAACATCCGCGAGCAGGATAGTTGGGCGCACAAGCACGATCCGGCCGGCGCAACCTCCAAAGCCCTCCGGATGATCAACGCGGCGGTCGGCAAGCTGCATCATGTCGAAGCGCTCGAGCGAATCCGCATGGGGAATCATCGCCAGGCTCTTGTGGTCGGCGGCGGCATTGCCGGTCTGAAAACCGCAGCCGAACTGGCGGGCAAAGGCGTGCCGGTCATTCTGGTGGAGCGGGCGGCCAGTCTGGGCGGTCGGGTTGCCTTGCTGGCGCGGACGTTTCCAAATGAGGACGAAGGCGCCGAGTTGGTGAAGAAACTCATCGCGCAAGTCACCGATCATCCGCTGGTTCGCATTTTTACGCGGGCACGCGTCGAAAAAGTTTCCGGATTCATCGGCAACTTCGATGTCAAAATCGCACTCGAACGGGAACCGGGCGCTGCGGCTGCGACAGACGGGAATGGCACTGCTCGCCCGGAGAGCGTGACGGAGATTCGCGCCTCGGCCGGCACCATCATTATGGCCACCGGGGCTGACCCGTACACGCCGGCCAAAGGCGAATACGGTTTTGGAGAGCGGCCAACGGTGGTCTCACTGGCCGACTTTCTGCGGCAACTCGCCGCCTTGCCGGACGGCCACTTCACCTGGAACGGCAAGCGTGTGAGGAACGTGGGTTTTCTGCACTGTGTCGGCAGCCGGCAGGTGGAAGGCGTGAATCCGCCGCAGGCCGATGGAAAGATCAACGATTACTGTTCGCGTTACAGCTGCACGGCTATCCTTCAGCAGGCACTCACGCTCAAGAAGCGTTTTCCTGATGTAAACGTATTCGATTTCTACCAGGACATCCGGACCTATGGCCGCCACGAAGACTACTACACCAGGAGTTCGGAGGCGGGCGTGGTGTTTCTGCGTTACCACGGCGACGAGCCGCCGGTGGTTGAGCCGGGAGAAAGCGGCTCGGCGCTGAAAGTCCGGATGAAGGATTACCTGACATTTGGCGAGGAAGTCGAAGTCCCGCTCGACCTGCTGGTGCTGGGCGTGGGGCTGGTGCCACACGGCATCCCGGAATTGATCGATCTGCTGAAGCTGCCGGTCGGCGCCGACCGCTTTTTGCAGGAGGTCCACCCGAAATTGCGGCCCGTGGAGACGGCGGTCAACGGCGTGTTGCTGGCCGGAACGGCTCAGGCCCCTATGAACATTGAGGAAACACTCTCCGCCGCAGGCGCGGCAGCAGTGAAGGCGGCCATCCCACTTTCGCGCGCCGAAGTGCAGTTGGATCCTTTCGTGGCCGAGGTGAACACCGAAAGGTGCAACGGCTGTGAGCGCTGCTTGACCGAGTGCGCCTACACCGGCGCACTGTTCAAAGAAACTGTGCGGGTTGACGGAGAACCGGTGATCAAGGCCCGCGTAAATCCTGGTCTCTGTTTTGGATGCGGCGCGTGTGTGGCCATCTGCCCGACGCGCGCGATTGACCTGAAGGGCTGGACGCTGGACCAGTTCGACGCGATGGTCGACGGGTTGGTCGAGGCCGTGCCGGTGGAGGGCTGAGGTCTTAAGGGAGAGAAGCGATGCCCACAAAACTTACAGATGTACATCGACAGGCGCTGAAGCTGTTCCGTGAACAGCACAGCGACCCGTCTGGAAAGCTTAAAAAATACGTGGCCGATTTTCGCCACGATCGCAAACAGGTCACCGAAGCCCTGCGGAAGGCGGCGGGCACGGTGCCGGAACTTGCGCGGCAGACCGGCTTGCCTTCCGATCAGGTACTTTGGCACGTCACCGCCATGAGGAAATACGGCACGGTGCAGGAGGCTGGTCCGGAAGGTGATTACGTGAAATACGAGTTCATCGAACAGAACGGTAAATAGGTGCAAAATGGGCGTAACACTCAAGCCTCAAACGGTAGATCCTGATTTTCGGCGTGCGTTGGAACGCTTCGGCGCCAGCGGCGTGATCAACTGTTTCAACTGTGGCAATTGCACGGCGGTCTGCCAGCTCTCGGAGGGCAGCATGCCCTTCCCCCGGAAATTGATCCGCTACGCGCAGTTGGGTTTGAAAAATAAGTTGGTACAGTCACCGGAACCTTGGCTCTGCTATTCCTGCGGTGAGTGCAGTGCCACCTGTCCCCGCGGCGCCGAGCCCGGTGAAACGATGGCGGCCCTGCGGCGCTATTCCATCGCCTCATTCGATCCCACGGGGGTCGCCCGGCGGATGTATGAGAGCCCGGCCGTGACGCTGACCGTGACACTTTTGCTGGCCGGCGTGCTGGCTTTCCTTCTGGTTTCACTCGGGCAGGCCCAGCCGATGAACGGCTGGATCTTCGGGCTGGTGCCCTACGACATCGTCCACAAGGTGGGCATGGGAATTTTCGCTTTGCTTGCGATTGGTGCAGTTGCCGGCAGCATCGGCCTGGTTCGGAATTATCGTCGCAGCCTGGATGGCGAGTTGCCGCTGCGGGGGCTGCCGTTTGTGGAACGTTTGCGGGTGCTGAAGCGGCTCGGCCAGGAAATCCTGACGATGAAGCGCCATGCCCAGTGCGATGAGGACGAGCAACCCGCACCGTGGTATCTGACGCCTCACGTCATCCACTACAGCGTGATGGCAGGTTTTCTGGGACTGTTCGCCGCCTCGGGCCTTGACTTCATCTTCGTCTACTTTCTGGGCTGGGGCTGGTTCCCGCCGGCGCGGGTGCTGGGAACGATTTCC
>JBJKQK010000114.1:0-11349 GCA_046705285.1 Terriglobia bacterium | reverse complement strand
CTGTGGACAAGAAAATAGGCGACCTGGCCTACTCCAGCTCTGTGGCCAAGCAGGGCGAGATGGAAGCGCTGGTGACGGCCACAGGCTCGAGCACATATTTTGGCAAAACCGCCAAACTTGTTTCCTCCGCCAAGTCTGTTTCCCATTTCCAAAAGGCCGTGCTGGCCATTGGCGACTACCTCATTTACCTCAGCCTGGGCCTGGCCGCCGTCCTCGTCTTCACCATGCTGGAACGCGGCGCTCACATGCTCACGCTGATTCAGTTTGTGCTCATCCTGGTTGTGGCCGCTATCCCTGTGGCCATGCCTGCAGTGCTGTCGGTCACCATGGCCGTCGGCGCATTAGCGCTGGCGCGGATGAAGGCTATCCTGACCCGCCTGGAATCCATCGAAGAGATGGCCGGCATGGACATCTTGTGCTCAGATAAAACCGGCACTCTCACTCAGAACAAGCTTACTCTCGGCGAGCCGGAATTGTTCGGTGCGAAAGATGCACAGGAATTGATCCTGGCGGGCTCGCTGGCGTCGAAGGCAGAGAACCACGATGCGATTGATGCGGCTGTGCTCGACGGTCTAAAAGAACCTGCCGCACTCGCCGCTTATCGCCAAGCAAAGTTCACACCCTTTGATCCGGTGAGTAAGCGCACCGAAGCAGTCATTCAAGAGACCGGTGGCCTGAAGTTCAAGGTCACCAAGGGCGCACCACAGGTGATTCTCGGCTTGTGCCATCCGTCCGACGATTTCGACAAGACCGTCAGCGCGAAGGTCGATGAGCTTGCCAAGCAGGGTTATCGCACGCTCGGCGTGGCCCGCAGCGATGACGCGAACGGCTGGCGCTTCCTGGGCTTGTTGCCGTTGTTTGACCCACCCAGGGAAGATTCTGCCGCAACGATTCGTGACGCAATCGAGCACGGCATCCACGTGAAGATGGTGACGGGCGACAATATGGCTATCGCCAAGGAGATTTCTAGCCGGCTTGGCTTGGGAACCAACATCCATACCGTCGGGGAGCTTCTCGAAGGTGTGCAGGATGGGCAAGGCCTTTCACCCCAAGCGGCGGCTGCTGTCGAGACCGCTGACGGCTTTGCGCAGGTCTTTCCCGAACATAAATTCCAAATCGTAAAGGCGCTACAAAGTCGTGGACACATCGTGGGCATGACCGGCGATGGGGTGAACGACGCGCCTGCCTTGAAGCAGGCCGACACGGGCATCGCGGTCAGTGGCTCCACAGATGCCGCGCGGGCTGCAGCCGCACTGGTCCTTACGGCGCCAGGGCTCTCGACCATAGTCAAAGCGGTCGAAACGGCGCGGACCATTTTTGAGCGGATGAACAGTTACGCCATCTATCGCATTGTTGAGACCATCCGCATCATGGTGTTCGTGGTGCTGGCGATGATGGTCTATAGGTTTTATCCCATCACAGCCATCATGATCATCCTGCTGGCCTTTGCCAATGACATCCCAATCATGGCCATTGCCTATGACAATACCTGGCTTGATCCCAAACCCGTCCGCTGGGATATGCACCGGGTCCTTTCAGTGTCCACAGTGCTGGGTCTGATCGGAGTCGTGGAAACCTTCGGCATGCTGGTCATAGGCAAATCCTGGCTGGGGCTGGGGCTGGCCCAGATTCAGACGCTGATTTTCCTGAAGCTGGCTGTTGCTGGCCACCTGACGCTGTTCGTGGCGCGTACGCGCCGGCCATTCCTGGCCAAGCCATACCCCTCGAAGCTTGTACTCTGGTCAGCCATCGGGACGAAAGCCCTCGTCACGCTGTTTGTGGCGTACGGTCTTGGGCTGATCGCCCCGATTTCGTGGGCTGACATCGGTCTGGTTTGGGGGTACTGCCTTGCTTGGATATTCGTTGAAGACGCAGCCAAGTTGCTTGTCTACCGTCGCCTGGACGCGGCCGCGGAACGACGCGGCAAGGACTTGGCCCCGAAGGACTCAGCCGATGAGTTGCATGGCACGTTTGGCAGGTTTTTGGACCAATG
This sequence comes from Terriglobia bacterium, assembly GCA_046705285.1. GTDB lineage: Bacteria > Acidobacteriota > Terriglobia > UBA7540 > UBA7540 > SCRD01. Next base: position 9,356 of record JBJKQK010000114.1, on the reverse strand, counting down.
CGAAAAGGCGTTGCACGTCCACGCTTCATAAATTGTCTCGTGCAAGACGAACATTGAAAGGAAATGAGAGATGTCACTGGATTATTCAGATTTCGGTCGTGCAACCACGCCCGATCTTGGCCGAATCAGCTCATACGTGATCTGCCAGATGAAGGAACGGAAGAGCTTTCGCCCGCCGCAGCCGGGGCCTGCCATTACCTTGTCCTACCAGACTGGGTCAGGTGAGCAGGAAGTTGCCGAGCGGCTGGCCCAAATTCTCCAGATGGATGAGCCGAGGAGGTCCGTCCCTTGGACCGTATACGATGGTAACCTCGTTGGGAAGGTTCTCGACGAGCATCACCTGCCGAAAGCCTTGACAAAATTTATACTTGAAGACCGACGCTCCGTTATCGGGGACATGACGGACGAATTATTGGGTTTGCACCCGCCGGAGTGGGTTATGGTACCGAAGATCACTGAGACAGTCCTGCACCTGGCGGACGCGGGACACGTGATTTTGGTGGGATGGGGAACAAGCTTCATCACGGCGCACCTGCCCGAAGTGTTTCACGCGCGCCTCATTGCGCCGTTGCCGAGCCGCATTGAACGAGTGGCGAAGCTTAAGAACCTGTCGCCCCAGGCAGCCGCCAGATTTATCCAGAACAAGGACCGCGGGCGCCGTCGCTATGCGCAAGCCTATTTTCATGCTCGTCGTAACGATCAACTGTTCCACCTCATCATCAACACAGACCGAATTCCGTGTCCTGCCGCTGCACAATTGATCGCCGAGCAGGCGCGAAAGTATTTTCAAAACGGTGCTGACGGCAAGCACGGAGGCGGACGATGAACACTGCCAGAGACTCAAGCAGATGATGCAAATCCTGAGGAACACACAAAGCAAACCGGCGACCGACAAGGTATTTGCGCCGGGACGCGTCCCCTGCATTTCATCGAACGGCTTCTACACAACATACCGAACGACAGATTTGATGCAAGCTATCGTGAAGTTCATTGCCACAATGAGTTGAATTTTTCAGACGGACTGAAGCCAGCGGACGATTCAGGGCAACACTCTGGTGCTTCTATTTCCACAGCCTCAGTATCGCTGTTGGACATGAAGCAGATCGGTCGGGCACCCTCCCGCTTTTACCTTGACTTCTAGCACCAACTTAGTATATAGCTCATGAATAGTTTGAACCTGACACCTACCTGCCCCGAAAACCGACTAACGTCAGTAATTACATGAAAAGGTAGGCCCGAACGGACTCGAACCGTTGACCTCTACCGTGTCAAGGTAGCGCTCTAACCAGACTGAGCTACGGGCCTATTAACTGATTTAACGACCTTAACGCCGCTGCTGCCCTGCACTTACCCAGCGAAGCACCCAACTTGGTTGCGAACCAATTATACCCGAATATGTCCATCATCATGCAAGCCGATATGCTATTGCTTTCGATAGATTCTTATTTGGATACCAGCTAAATTCTGTGGTCCAACATGTTTTCCGCATGCATCAACCCAGCGTCATTTTCACTGATATCTGGTTTTCTTATATGTTCGTGCTTCTCTTTTCTGTCCCAGCAGTTTATATGCTCCGCCCGGCCTCTCATTTAAGATATTGGGCTGCACTTGTGATGGTACTGCTGTCTGGTCTTGTGCTGTAGGCGAGATCTCTAGCTGAAGTGCCCGTAACTCACGGTTTTGACCTTCATTATCATTTAGCCGTCGGGCACTTCCGATGGAGATCTAGCGTTATCCGATCGATTGGCGAGAGCGCTTTTCGAATATGGTCCCATACTCCACTCAATGACTCAAGCTTATGAATTACTTGAGTAGAGCATCCCACCAGGATTGGTCAATCTTGGGTAGCCCCCAGCCCAGAGATTGGAGAAACTGCCCCGATTTAATCACGAAGGAGCGGCCAGGGGCGGGTTCAGCGTGTTTGCGAAGGATCAACTTTTTTTAGGTCCAGGTAACCTTTCGGAATCGGTATGCGTCAAATGGCTCAAGCTGACTGGTGGGTCAGCATGGCTGGGGTGGAGAGAAGGGGCCCTGCGTATATGAGGAGACGGTTAAGCTTTTGGGGAAGCGCGAGCCTGCTGCTTTGGCTCTGCTGGATACTAGCCGGCAGTCGGATTCCTGCTGCTGCACCAACCGTCACATCCATTCTCACTGATCCGAGCGGATTTTCCGAGTTGTACGACCCAGCCGCGCCATCAATCCTGTCTATAAAGACAGCTCAGTTAAGCGTGCCTTATCTCGACTGCCTCGAGCAATCTTCATGCGACCTTTCGATAGGAATGAATGAACAGAGGGAGAATTCCAGGCGCATAAGACGGACAAAAACTCCCCCTATTCAGTCTCTCTCTCGGACAGCCGAACAATTCTGCCAAATAGATCAGTACCTCAACATCCCGAGTTCTCCTTATCTCGAGTCCCACTACGTCCGCCCCCCTCCGGGACTCTAACGCCAATATCTCACAGCACATTCAGATTGCTTTGACACGCTAATCAAGACGCTACTTTCCGTGTCGTGCAGGCTGAAGAGTCTTGCTAAAGCAGCGTAGGTTCGCCACCAGATCAATGGAAGCACGCAGATGGCGAACGAGGAACCACCGAAGGTCAAAGGCACCAGTGTACGAGCAAATTCGGCTGATAAGCGACGTGAGACGAGGACCTCTCGCGATGCGCGTCATTGTAGGCGCAGGTTAGACCAGCGAAGAGAAAGGAACTGATGGGGAAAACGGAATTGGAATCCTCCCTGCAAACCGATATTCATGAGAGACCACGCAGAATATGAAGCCAGTACAATCCGTAAGCGGTGCCAGGTTCAGATCATTTTCGCTTTTTTCTTGGGCCTGGCTTTCGTATGTCCCTTGGTTTACGCAGCGTCACCTCAGCAGTCCAAAACACCCACAACACAATCCTTCACGGTGCAAGAGGCGGTCAATTATGCAATGTCGAACTACCCTGCGGTCCGGGCTGCAATTCAGCGGTACGTGGCAGCGCGCGCGGGTGTTGGGCTTGCAACAACCAGTTATTTACCGAATATCAGCATGGTTTGGCAGGATAACCGCGCCACCCGAAACAACATTGCTGGTTTGCTGCTGCCGCAGTCTGTTATTCCTAACCCCTCAGGTACGGTGTTGCCCGAATCCGGCCGGTCCTTTTGGGGCAGTGGGACTGGGGTTCTCTTCAGCTATGAGACTTTCGATTTCGGATATCGGCACGCGCAAGTCCGGGCCGCAGAAACCACCGAGAAACGCACGCAGGATGAAGTTGTGCTCACACGCCTGGACGTGGCCGCTTCGGTTGCCGACGCTTCTCTGCTCGTATTGGCTGCGGAGCAGCAGGTCCAGGCATCACAGGCTGATGTAAACCGGCGCGCCGTCTTCGCCAAATCAGTCCACGCGCTGGTGGACGCACATCTACGCCCAGGGGCCGACGCTTCACGCGCCGATGCCGAGCTTGCAGCTTCGCGTACGCGGCTGGTAATCGCACAGGAATCCGAGCAGGTGAATTCCACTATCTTCGCCCGGGTTTTGGGACTTGCGGGCACGCGCGTGGAAATCAAGCCCGGGCCTTTTCTGCATGTGCCTCCGGAGAAATCGTGGGCGGCCGGCCCCGTGAGTGACCATCCCCTGGCGATTGTTGAGCAGGAACGAATTGAGGAATCGCAGGCACGTCTCAATGTTCTGGGCCACGCTTATTTTCCCCACCTGACAATCCAGGCGCTAGCAGCGGCACGCGGCAGCAGCGCAAATGCACAAGGGGCTCCTCTGCCTGGATCAACCGGCTTATGGCCGGGCACTGCGGCCAACTGGGCAGCCGGATTCACCATAACTTTCCCTCTTCTGGATATTGCCTCCATCCGCGCACGTAAACGAATCGAACTGGCAAACCGCCGGCATGAAGAAGCCGTCTATGACGAGACCATCCAGAACCTTACAGGTCAATTAGATCAAGCACGAGTGGAACTTGAAGCGGCACGTCGAATCTCGCAAAACACACCCTTCGAGTTGAAAGCCTCACAGGATAGCGAAACCCAGGCGGTAGCACGTTTTCGGGCCGGCTTAGGAACCCTTGTAGATGTTGCTGACGCTCAAAGGCTTCTGCTACAGGCGGAGATCGACGATTCTCTAGCGACGCTTAACATTTGGCGGGCTCTCGCAAGGCTCGCTGTCGCGCAGGGAGACCTGGGTCCATTTCTTAAACTGGCAAATAGCGTACCTTCCGGAGGTCGATAAGTTATGTGGTTAGTCCGATCTGCTCTACGAAGGCCTGTAACGGTTGTCGTTGGCGTAATCGGCATCGCGTTGTGCGCCATTTTTGCGCTGACGCGAATGCCGGTGGACATATTCCCCGATTTGAACATGCCAGTCATCTATGTGGCGCAGCCTTACGGAGGCATGAGCCCTGCCCAGATGGAGGGCTACATCACCTACTACTACGAATACAATTTTCTCTATATCGCCGGACTGCAAAGTGTGGAGTCCAAGTCGATTGAGAATTTTGCCCTGCTGAAGCTTACTTTCCTGCCAGGAACAGATATGGACCAGGCCCTGACACAGACCATTTCTTACGTCAACCGTGCACAAGCCTATATGCCTTCCGGAACGGTCCCGCCTTTTGTGTTGCGTTTTGACGCCGGGAGTGTGCCTGTAGGATACCTGGTTTTTTCCAGCAGCACACGCAATGTCAACCAGGTTCAGGACCTCGCACTGAACCGCGTTCGGCCACTATTCACGACATTGCCCGGAGTCTCTGCTCCTCCACCGTTCGGAGGAAGTTCACGTACGATTGTGATTCATGTCAATCCCGACCGTCTCAGCGGGTACCACTTGTCTGCGGCTGAAGTTGTCAAGTCACTTCTCGCTGGAAATGTGATCGCGCCTTCCGGCGACGTTCGGACCGGCAACCTTGATCGGCTTGCTCCCACAAACTCTGTTGTTGCGGACATTCATCAACTCGAAAATCTGCCGATCCGTACAGGAAGCGGGCCAACCGTCTTCATGCGGGATATCGGCTGGGTTGAAGATGGTGCTGACATCACTCTGGGGTACGCTCTGGTGAACGGCCACAAAACCGTTTACCTGCCGGTGACCAAGCGCGCTGATGCCTCGACTCTGGCCGTCGTGAACGAAGTGAAAGGAAGCATGGCGCAGTTTCAAAATGCCCTGCCTCCCGATGTCCATGTGGGGTTCGCGTTTGATCAATCGGGATATGTAACCGAGGCGCTCAATTCTCTCGTTCGCGAAGGCCTCCTCGGGGCTTTGCTCACGGGATTGATGGTGTTTCTATTCCTTCGGGAGTGGAAGAGTTCACTCATCGTAATCGCCTCGATCCCCTTCAGTATTCTCACGGCGGTTGTAGGCCTCTGGCTGACTCACCAGACGGTGAACATCATGACACTTGGAGGGCTGGCTCTCGCGGTGGGCATCCTTGTGGATGAAGCAACTGTCGAAATGGAGAACATCCACCGTAACCTTCAGGATACGCCATCGCCGGCTGTTGCCGCCTTCAATGCCACACGCCAGACGCTGCTTCCCCAATTCCTGGCCATGTTGGCAATTCTTGCGGTTTTTGTACCCTCATTTCTGATGGAGGGCATAACCCGCTCGCTCTTTGTACCCCTATCTCTTGCCGTTGGTTTCGCAATGATCGCATCCTTCGTACTGTCGAGCACGCTGGTTCCCGTACTTTTTATCTGGCTTCACAAAGGAACCGGCGCGCACACTGCTGAGGACCTTGCTCATTCCCGGTTTGAACACTTTCGCGAGCGGTATGCCCGGTTCCTCAAAGTCTTATTTCGACGACGAAAAGCCATTCTTTGGGGCTATTTGGGGATTGCATCATTTATCATCCTGTTCTTGGGCCCGAAACTCGGCCGGGAAATTTTCCCTCAGGTCGAAAGCAACCAGCTCCAGTTTCGATTACGGGCGCCGGCCGGCACTCGCATCGAAGTAACCGACCAGATTGCAACCAGGACTCTCGACGAAATCAAGAGACTTGCCGGGCCGGAAAATGTCGTCAGCAGCATCGGCTACGTGGGCACCTATCCGCCAAGCTACCCTGTCAACCTGATTTATCTCTGGACGAGTGGTCCGCAGGAGGCGATCCTTCGGGTTGCGCTACGAAAGGATTCCGGCATTCGGGTCAGCGAGCTTGAGGATCGTCTTCGCGAACGGATTCCCGCGATGATGCCGGGCACAACCATTTCGTTTGAGCCCGGCGATATTGTCAGCCAAATCATGGACTTCGGTTCTCCAGCCCCAATCGAAGTTGCCATTCACGGACCTAATCTGGCAATCAACCACGACTATGCCGAAAAGGTCAAGGAACAGCTCAGCCACATCCGGTACCTGCGTGACCTGCAATACGGTCAGCCGCTCGACTATCCAAGCCTCAATGTCGACATTGATCGGGTGAGGGCTGGGCAATTCGGTGTCACAACGCAACAGATCGTCCAGTCCATCAGTGCCTCAACGTGGTCCAGCCGCTTTGTAGCTCGCAACTTCTGGCAGGATCCTAAGACCGGTATTGGTTACCAGGTGCAAATCGAGGTTCCGCATGAACAAATGAGTTCTATCCAGGATGTCGCCAAGATACCTGTGATGCAGGACGGTTACTCAGGACACCCGAATCTGGGTGATGTTGCCCAGCTCTCTTACGGAGCCGTTGCTGGCGAATATGACCGGTACGACATGCAGCGGATGGTAACCCTTACTGCGAACATTAAGGGCGAGGACTTGGGTCGTGCAGCAAACCAGGTCGACGCCGCTATTCGGGCAGTTGGGCCACCGCCGCACGGCGTAACAGTTCACGTACGAGGTCAAATCGCGCCTATGCGGGAAACGTTGCGGAATCTCGGCCTCAGCGTCTGTTTTGCGATTGTGGTCATCTTCTTGTTACTCGCAGCCAATTTTCAATCAATGAGGCTGGCTTTTGTTGTCGTTTCAACGGCCCCGGCGGTGATTTCGGGCGTTATCCTGGCCCTGCTCCTTTCGGGAACAACTCTGAACCTGCAATCCTTCATGGGCGCCATCATGGCTTTGGGTGTTTCCGTCGCTAATTCAATCCTGCTGGTGACGTTTGCCGAAGAGCGCCGACGCTCAGGTGCCAATTCGACCGATGCGGCTTCTTATGGAAGCACCAGCCGGCTGCGTCCCATCCTCATGACCAGCGTCGCCATGGTAGCCGGAATGATCCCTATGGCACTGGCCTTGGGTGAAGGATCACAGCAAAGCGCTCCGCTGGGCCGAGCAGTCATTGGAGGGTTGATCGCATCAACTCTGGCAACCTTGCTGGTTCTCCCGGTTGTCTTTTCGTCGGCGCAGGAAAAAGCAAGCATTGCGTCGCCATCTCTTGATCCCTCAGACCCCGGGAGCGCGCATAGCTCGGGGGAAATTGAAGTTAACTGATTCCAGGAGGTCATATGAACCGAATGAATGCCCGTAACGACAGAGGTAATTGCAAATGGCGGCCTTCGAACTTTGTCCCGACGATAGTTGGCCTTCTGGGGCTTGTTTTGATGAATTCGGGGTGTAGTTTGGCACCGGCTTCGCCAGCTTCAAGAGCCGGCGCCAAGACTGTGCCTGAAACCATCCCGTCCGTCGAAACTGTGAAGGTTATTTCGCGGCAGGTCGACTTAAAGGTGCCCTTGCCGGCCGAACTGCTACCCTACGAGGCTGTAGCCGTCTTTCCCAAAGTGACAGGATTCGTCAAATCAATGGCGGTTGACCGAGGTTCCCGCGTAAAGCGGGGCCAGTTCCTGGCGCAACTGGAGGCCCCCGAAATAGCTTCGCAGAAAGCGGAAGCCCAGGCGAAGGTCGAAGGGGTGGAAAATCAGCGTATCGAAGCCGAAGCGAAACTGGCCGCCGACCAGGGAACCTACGAGCGCCTAAAAGTCGCGTCAGCAACGCCAGGGGTGATTTCCGATAACGAACTCGACGTCGCTCAGAAGGCTGCAGAGGCCGACCGTGCGCGGATGACGGCACTGCACAACGCGGCTGAAGCTGCAAAAGCAACTCTTCATTCCGTGGAAGTGATGGAAAGCTACCTTCGGATCACAGCGCCCTTCGACGGAATCATCACGGAAAGGAATGTGCACCCGGGCGCCCTTGTCGGTCCAGCAGGAGGAACTGGGGCCCAGATTCCCATGCTGCGAATCGAAAACATTTCGCATTTGCGTCTGGTTGTTGCAGTTCCGGAAGACTATGTGGCGGGTATTGTTCCCGGTGCACGTGTCAACTTCACAGTCCCAGCGTTTCCTGGCCGTACATTTGCGGGAACCGTCGCACGCATTGCAGATTCATTAGACGTTAGGACAAGAACAATGCCAGTGGAACTCGATGTTCTGAACCCCCGGTGGGAGCTTGATCCCGGAATGTTTCCAACGGTCTCCTGGCCAGTACACCGGCCACAACCTTCGCTTCTTGTTCCCCAGTCGTCTGTAATTCGGACTGCGCAAGGGACATTTGTCATTCGAGTAGTAGGGGGAAGGACGGAATGGGTAAATGTCAAAGGAGGTGTTAATTCCGGGAATGAAACAGAAGTTTTCGGGGACCTCCGTCCCAATGACAACGTGGTGTTGCATGCATCCGAGGAACTGCTGCCAAACACTAAGGTGACACCTCGTCTCAACATCAGTAGGAACATGCAATGAACCTCAAGCTGGTCTACTTTTGAATCAGCGGTGGATTGCGGGAAAGTTGCTCGAGTTCGGCAAAATCCAGGCAGTTTGATTGAACCTGAAACGGGGAGCGGCTCAGGCAAAGCTGCTCAACCCCTGGATTGTCACTTGGAGATTCTCTCGCCCGTTTGCGCTTTCGTGGCTGCCATCGGTTGCCGGATGGATGTATAGTCGGCCATTCGGAAGCTGACTCCACTTTTGCAGATCACTTCTGCCTTTGGCCAAGGGATTCGTAAAGGACGGAATGAGTTCTTGTTACACCCCGTCGTGGCTCGGATGTCCTGCCTGCCATTCCAGAGTCTCTGCATGTTCTGCTGGTACGGACGATCTTTAGGCAACCCACCCCAGGCACCCCTTGGAGAAGCTGGCCTCCCCCTTCACCATCATCTGTGCTCTAATCTGCTGGTCGCCGCGCTTTTTGAATCCTCTCTCTGAGGCCGGCCTCTCGTGCCAACGCTGGCACACAGAGTTCTGAGCAAGCCGGAGAAAAGAGTCGCCAGAGTGGGCTGACATTCAGCGGAGCAGAGAAGGGGTTCGGCCCTGCCCTGCGGCGGGGAATATTCCCGGCAGCGCGCCTCCATTGCCGATGGATTCAAAAGCTGCGCGGTGTGCATGCTGGTGGGAGAGATGTCGTGACCTGGGGGAAAACTAAATGACAACCTCAGTCAGGAGACATTGGACAGCA
>JBJKQK010000113.1:0-25499 GCA_046705285.1 Terriglobia bacterium | reverse complement strand
ATCATCCTTGGGCGGTTGGCTAGCCCGAGGCGGCCCACATCTCGCCGCGCTGGCGCAGTTGATCGAGAGCTTGCTGGACTTCCGCCTGCTTGCGGTTTTGCTCGTCTTCCGTCGCGCCCTCGGGAACCACGATGGGCGGGGCGATAAAGATGGCCGCGCGGCTGAAAGGATGCGGAACCTGCGTCTGGTCCCAGCTCTTCCTGAAAACGTAAGCGTTCCTGAGAGCAATATGAAAGCAGAGGATGGCAGCGCCCGTCGAGCGCGACAGGATCACCGACCCACGCTTGGCCAGGAACCTGGGGCCGCGCGGACCGTCAATGGTGAAGGCCGCATCGCGTCCCGACCGCAGGCAGCGTGCCATCTCCGCCAGCGAACGCCCGGCGCCCCGGCTGCTCGATCCGCGCGATGCACCGTAGCCATGCTTCTGGATGATGCGCGCGATGTACTCGCCGTCGAAATTCTGGCTGGTCATCACCACGATGCCGCGCCGCCGCCAGAACCAGCACGCGGAGAAGATCTCGCGGTGCCAGAACGTGTAAATGATGCCCTTCCCGGCGCGGCTTGCCGCTTCCCAGTTTTCCCAGCCTTCCACGTGCCAGCGCAGCGTACGGCCGATCACCCATACCGCCAGGTAGCCGATCCAGCTCGCAACAAAGATCTGCGCGCGCTGCCACAGGGTGAACGCGCGCGGGTTATCGGCGAGTTCCACTCTGCTTTTGCGGGTCTCACCGCCAGCCGAAGTGCTCACCGTGGTTGCGAATTTTCCAGATGCATCTCCCATTCTGCCAATCCGAAACCAAGTCGTTCTCCGTGGTCGCGCGCTCGCCGCTGTGCACCTCTACATTCGATCGTAGCGCGGCCCCCCGCCCCCTTCAGGAACCGTCCAGGTAATGATCTCATAAGGGTCCGCGATGTCGCACGTCTTGCAATGGACGCAGTTCGAGGCGTTGATCTTCAACCGCCTGCCGGAGCCCTCCGGGTTGTCTTCCATTTCGTAGACGGCGGCGGGGCAGAAGTGCTGGCAGGGATTTCCGTATTCTTGTGTGCAGCGATTATTGCAGATGTCAAAGTCAGCAATCTTCAGGTGGCATGGCTGGTCTTCCTCGTGGTGTGCTCCGGAGCGATAAACGTCCGACAGCTTATCGAATGTCAGCTTGCCGTCGGGCCTGATCTTTGCAACGCCGATGGGAGAAGCCTGGCTGAGATGCTTCATATGCTCGTGGTCTTTGCGCAGAGGGTAGCACGCGTGAGCGCCTCTTCCGCCGGTGGCCATCTGCAGGCCCGCGTGCAGGACGCCTGGCCAGAAACCGTGCTCAAAGCCCTGGCGGTAATTGCGAACCTTCCAGAGTTCTTCCATAACCCAGCTTGCCCGCCATTTCGCTTCAAACTGGCTGAGGGCCGCCTGCGAGCATTCCTGCTGGCGAAGAGCTTCGAAAATCGTCTCCGCGGCCAGCATGCCGGTTTTGATGGCCAGGTGGATACCCTTCAGCCGCTGCGCATTCAGGAAGCCAGCGGCATCGCCGACAATCAGCGCGCCGTCTGTTGCCGTCGCAGGGATGGAAAAATATCCACCCTCGGGGATAGTCTTCGCGCCGTAACGCAACATCTCTCCATTGTCGAGCAGCTCTTTCACCAAGGGGTGCACCTTGAATTGCTGGAAGCTGTTGTGGACATCAAAGCGCGGGTCTTCCTCATCAAGCCCTGCCACAAGACCGACAGAAAGTTGCGTCTCTTCAAGCGCATAAATAAAGCCGCCCCCGAATTGTCGCGAACCGAGCGGCCAACCAGCCGTATGAATCACTTGCCCGCGGCGGACGCGTCCGGCAGGAATCTGCCAGAGTTCCTTCACACCCAGCGAGTAGGCCTGCGGGTTCGCGCTCCGGTCGAGGCCCTGTCGGCGGACAAGCTCCTTGGTCAGGGATCCGCGCGTGCCTTCCGCGAAAACCGTCACCTTGGCTCGCAGGTCGTAACCCGGCTGGAAGTTGGATTTGGGATTTCCGTTCTTGTCGATCCCTTTGTCATCTGTTCGGATTCCCGCCACCCGCTGGCCGTCGTAGAGGATTTGCGCGCCGGCGAAGCCCGGGAACAGGCTCACTCCGGAAGCCTCCACCAGCCCGCCCAGCCACTTCGCCAGTTTATTGACCGATATGACGTAGTTCCCATGATTCTGCAGAAATGGGGGGATGACCGGCAATTTCCATTGTCCCGACTGAGTGAGGAAGTAGACAGCATCCTCCGTCACCGGAGATTCGAGCGGCGCACCTTTCGATTCGAAGTCCGGAACCAGCTCGCCCAACGAGCGTGGATCCAGAACAGCACCGGAAAGACAATGGGCTCCAATCTCGGCGGCCTTTTCCAAAACGTAAATATTCTCTGTAGAGAAAGGTCGTCCGGAAGAAGGCTCCTCGTTGTGCTGCTGGAACAGCTGAGCCAGGCGCAAAGCGCAACTGAGCCCTGCAGGTCCTCCACCCACAATCAACACGTCGGTTTCGAGCGTTTCTCTTTCGTCTGCCGGCATCAGCAACGGTCCTCTGTTCCAGTGGCAGCGCACGTCACCTTCCCGCAAAGGGCGTGCGGCTGCACCTCAGAATTTATCATGAAAAACTCAGGCGGAAGGTTGCCGCAAGAAAGACGCGCAACTGCAGGCGAATGCCTTCTGAAGCAAGCGTCACAACGCTCCGGCCTACTGGGGCAAGCTGGCAAGCTGTTGTTTCAAGACTTCGGCTATCACAGCATCCGAGCCGAACTCTTTCTGGACCTGCTGGTAAATCTCTCGCGCCCGTTTCGGTTCTGTGGCACGGTAAGCGTCTGCCATGGCCAGCAGCGACGTTGCACGGGGAACCATCGTTGTGGGATGGTCTGCAAGATTCTGATAGATCTTGGCGGCCTCAGCCATTTTCCCGGTTTTCGCCAGCACCCCTGCCAGCGCAAACCGGGCCTGCGAAGCAATCTCTTTGTCCGAATTCTTGCTGGCATTCCGCAAGGTCGTGATGGCGGCCGTCTCATTGCCCAACTGCGCCTGGCAAATTCCCATTTGAATCAGGGCATATGCGCCCGCCTTAGTGCGAGGATAATTCTTGACGACTTCGGAAAATTGCGTGAGAGCTTTCTGATACTTCGCCTTGGCCGTCGGAAAGCTTTCGCCGGCGACGCCCAGCATCTGGCTCTCCTGCGTGCTGCCAACGTATGCCTGGAAGGTAGTAATAGCCGTTTGCAGTTCGGCGTTCGCGGCACCTTCCTGGCTGGCGTAATAGCTTCTGATCCACCAGACCGCTCCGGCCACCACTATCACTGCCACGCCGACCATGATGATCAGCTTCAGGTGATCCTCAACAAAAACCTGAAGCACATCCATCTTTTCTTGGAAGTCATCATGCTTCAACTGATGGCGTGTATATCGATCCACGGTTCTCCCTCCATTACTTTCACTTACGTCATCTTAACAACGCGGTCTAATGGAGGTCAATTGAATCCACGCTTCCAGATGGGCAGCCTGGCCGCGGGAAGCAGGTGCGCGGCGAAACGGCTGGGACCTAGAAGACCGGTAGCTGTACGGAACCGCCAGGGGAATTGGGCGGACATCTGTTTATTGACAAATTGAGCGGCGTGCTTTAATGTAAGACTTCTCTATGCGGTACGCACTGGCACATCACCATCATCATACGAACCACAAGGTGTGGTGTCAGTGGGTGCTGGCCTAATCGAGAACTAAGATCCGAGTTAAGTTAGAGCCCGCTGACGACCATGGTTGGCGGGTTTTTTATTTTTGCACAACGGAGCATCGAGAATATGGACTTGAAATTTCAGGACAACCTCATCCCGGCCATCGTTCAGGACCGGCAGACCGGCGACGTGCTGATGCTGGGCTACATGAACGATCAGGCCTACCAGATGACGCTGAGCACCGGTTACGTCACCTTCTTCAGCCGCAGCCGGCAAAAACTGTGGACAAAAGGCGAAACCTCGGGCCACAAACTGAGGGTTCACGAAGTCCGCGTGGATTGCGACAAGGACGCCCTGCTGATCCGGGCGGAGCTTGCGGGCCCCGGTTGCTGCCACATGGGTTACCGATCCTGCTTCTTCCGCAGGGTGACGCCGCAGGGCGAGGAAGTCATCGCGCAGCGGGAATTCAATCCCGATGAAGTTTACAGCAGTTCGAAACAGGAGAGCAAAGCATGAGCTTGAAACTGGGGATACCCAAGGGCAGCCTCCAGGAGGCTTCCCTCCAACTTTTTCGGCGGGCAGGCTACGAGATTACGGTCAGTTCGCGGTCCTATTTCCCCGTCATTGATGACAAGGAAATTGAATGCATGCTGATCCGCGCCCAGGAAATGTCGCGTTACGTCGAAGACGGAGTTCTGGATGCCGGCATGACCGGCAGAGACTGGATTCTTGAAAATACCGAAGACGGCGTGATGGAAGTGGCCGATCTGATTTACGCCAAGAACACTTTTGGAAAGGTTCGATGGGTGCTGGCCGTGCCAGAAAAATCGGACATCCAGAGCGTCAAGGATCTCGAAGCAAAAGTCGTTGCCACGGAACTGGTGAATGTGACCAAGCGCTATCTGGCCAGGAACGGCGTCAACGCCAAGGTGGAATTTTCCTGGGGCGCAACAGAGGTGAAGCCGCCGGTTCTGGCCGACGCCATAGTTGAAGTCACTGAAACCGGCTCGTCTCTGCGCGCCAATGGTCTGCGGATTGTTGAAACCGTGCTCGAATCGAACACCAAGTTCATCGTCAATAAGTCCGCCTGGAACGACCCCTGGAAGCGGCGGAAGGTCGAGACACTGGTAATGCTGTTGAAGGGGGCGATCGACGCAGCAGGCAAGGTCGGCCTGATGCTGAACGTCAAGCGTGAAAACCTCCAGGCGGTACTCGACGTGCTGCCTGCCCTGAAACGGCCGACCATTTCAGACCTCAGCGATTCCGAATGGGTCGCGGTTAATACAGTGATTGAAGAAAAGACCGCGAGGGAAATCATTCCGCGACTCAAAGTAGCAAATGCGCAGGGCATTGTGGAATATCCGCTGAACAAGATTGTCCTCTAGAAGTACGAATGGCCCGGTCACGGCAAACGGGGCAAGAGGGTTATCAAATGGCGAATCAGAGAGTTTGTGTTTATTGCGGGTCAAGCCGCCAGTGTGATCCCGCTTATTTACGGGCGGCCGAGCGACTGGGCCGGGTGCTTGCCCGGAATAACTTTACCGTCGTATACGGCGGGGGCGCGGCCGGTTCCATGCGGAGCCCCGCTGACGGCGCGCTGGCCGAGGGCGGCCGTGTGGTCGGAGTGATTCCGGAATTCATGATCAAGCTGGAATGGGTGAACCCGCACATACCGGAGACCATCGTGGTCGGCGACATGCACGAGCGCAAGAAGCGAATGCTGGAAGGCGCGGACGCGGTCATCGCCCTGCCCGGTGGATCAGGCACTCTGGAAGAGTTGATGGAAGCGATCACCTGGAAGCGGCTCGGGCTCTACTTGGGGGCCATCGTGATCCTGAATACGCAATCTTATTACCAGCCGCTGATTCGCTTGCTCGACCGGTGTATCGGGGAGCGTTTTATGGATTCAAGGCACGCCCGGATGTGGACGTTCGTCAGCGAGCCGGAGGAAGTGCCTCAGGCCATTTCTGCAGCCGCGCCTTGGAGCGAGGATTGCCGGGACTTTGCAGCGCTAAGGTGAATGGAACAACCGCCATGGAGGAAGCCACTTCAGGCAAGCCTCTGAGATAGAGATGCAATAATGATCCCAATATTTCGAAGCACCGATACCAAAAATCTCAAGCGGATTCTCCGTTCGGGAGAGGTGCAGCTTAAAAAGGCCGAATCCGCCGCCAGGCGCATTATGAAAGACGTTCGCCGCAACGGCGATCGCGCGCTGCAGCATTGGACTCTGGAGCTGGACAGGATTGATCTTGGCCTCGGCGGGCTCACCGTCAAGCGCCGGGAAGTCGTCAAGGCGTATCACCTGGTCCCAGAAGGATTCGCGGATGCCGTCCAGGCCGCCGCACGGAACATTCGCAAGGCCGCCCGCGAGCAACTGCCCCGCTCGTGGCAGATCTCGAACGGTTCGGGCATCGAAATCAGCCAGATTGTCCGGCCGCTCGACCGCGTGGCGTGCTACGTGCCCGGCGGACGTTTCCCCCTGCCGTCAACAGTCCTGATGAGCGTCATTCCGGCGCAGGTTGCGGGCGTTCGGGATATTGTGATCACTTCCCCGCGCCCAGCGCCCGCTGTCCTGGTCGCGGCCGACATTCTGGGCGTCAAGAAGATCTTCCGTCTGGGTGGAGCGCAAGCAATCGCGGCTTTTGCTTACGGCACGGCGAGTGTTCCGCGCGCCGACAAAATTGTCGGTCCCGGAAATCGTTATGTTGCCGCTGCCAAGAAGCTCGTGGCCGGTGACTGCGGAATCGACTTTGTCGCAGGCCCCACGGAACTGATGGTGGTCGGATCGGAAGGCAATGCCGAGTGGATTGCGTCCGACCTTGTGGCGCAGGCCGAACATGATCCTGATGCGGCAGCCATTTTTCTGACACCATCGCGCAAGCTGGCCCTTGAAGTTCAGGGAGCAGTAGAAAAAGTGCTGGAGCAGGTCTTCGAGCAAGACAAGGCTCTGGCGGCTAAGGCGTTGAGCAAACACGGAGCGGTGGTCGTAACAAAGAATGTCGAAGAGGCGATCGAGCTGGTAAATGTCTTCGCTCCCGAGCACCTGACGCTGCTCAACAGCGCAACCCGGATGCTGGACCGCGTACGCGCGGCAGGGTCCATCTTCCTGGGCGATGCCAGCCCCGTGGCGGCCGGGGACTACGCCTCCGGTACCAACCACATCCTGCCCACCGCCGGAGCCGCTCGCTTGCGGGGCGGGCTGAGCGCCGCCGATTTCGTCAAGACAATTTCAGTCCAGGAATTGACCCCACAGGGTCTGGGACGCATTCGGAAGACCGTCACGATGCTGGCCCGCACCGAAGGTCTGAAGGCCCACGCTTACTCCATCGAAACGAGGTTTAAGGTTCATGGTTCGACCCCGAAGAGCCGTTGAGCGGCTGAAGCCATACCGTCCTCCACGCGAGGGACGCGGCGGGAAACTTCGGCTGGATTTTAATGAAAACACGGTCGGCTGCGCGCCACAAGTGGTGCGGGCTTTGCGCAGCAGGCTCGACAGCGACTGGCTGTCGCGGTATCCGGAATATGAAGAAGCCCGCTCAACCCTCGCCAAATACTTTGGCCTGTCCGCGGAGGAACTGCTCCTTGCAAATGGCACTGACGATGCCATCAAGATGGTCTGCGACACCTTTGTGAGTCCGGGCGATTACCTCGTAGTTCCGGCGCCCACGTTCCCGGTCTATGAGTTCTTCCACAATGTCGCCGGCGGGCGCGCGAAACGTGTCCGATACGATGAGAATTTCCGGCTTACGGCCGACATGCTGCTCGCGGCCATCAACAGACGCACGCGCTGGATGGCGATCGCCAATCCGAACAATCCGACAGGAACCACGGTTTCAAAATCCCACTTGCGCAAGATTCTGCAGGAAGCTCCGGACACTCTGATCCTGGTGGACGAGGCTTACGTCGATTTTTCTGGAGAAACCGTCTTGCCCTGGATTCGGAAATTCCGAAACCTTGTCGTCACCCGGACATTTTCTAAGGCTTATGGTCTTGCCGCGCTGCGCCTGGGTTGTATCCTCACCAACTCCGAAATCGCCGACCCCATGCGCCGCGCACAAAACCCTTTTGCCGTGAATTCGCTGGCGCTGGCCTGCGCGCTTGAGGCAATCCGTCATGACCAGTACGTGGCGCGTTACGCGAGGCAAGTGTGCAGCAATCGAGACAGATTCTGCTGCTATCTCGACACCATAGGCATCACCTACGTGCCGAGTTCGTCGAATTTCGTCCTGGCGCGCGTCGGACCCAGGGCATCGGAAATCGCGCTCAAGCTGCGGGAGCAGGATGTTCTTGTGCGCGACTGGAGCTATGACCCACGCCTGCAAGGCTACCTCCGTTTCACCATCGGCTCGTCAGCGCAGACACGCCAGTTGATCAATGGACTTTCAGAGTTCCGACCCATGATGGAATCCAGCAACGGAATGCACCCCCAAGGGAAGTCTGCAAAGTACGCTTCAAGAGGACGATCCTCATGAGGGCGCGCACAGCATCGCTGCATCGGCAGACCGCCGAAACCGACATTCGCGTCCGACTCGATCTTGATGGCCGCGGACGATATTCGGTTTCCAGCGGTATCCGGTTTCTTGACCACATGCTGGAACTCTTTGCTCGTCACGGCGGATTCGATCTCGATCTCAAAGCTCGCGGCGATCTTGACGTGGACCAACATCACACCGTCGAAGACGTGGGGATTGCGCTTGGAGAAGCACTGCGGCAGGCGCTCGGTTCAAAAAAAGGGATTAATCGCGCGGGCTACTTTGTGATGCCGATGGATGAAACACTTGCGATTGCCTCGGTTGACTTGAGCGGCCGGCCTTACCTGGTTCTTCACGCGCCGATCCGGGCTCGGCTGGTTGGTGACCTTCAATCTGAGCTGCTGGAAGATTTCTTCCAGGGCTTCGCGAACAGCGCCAGAGCTAACGTCCACCTCAAGATTGCCTATGGCCGCTCAAGCCACCACGGTGTTGAGGCGTTGTTCAAGGCACTTGCCCGCGCGCTGCGCTACGCGTGCTCGCGCGATGCACGCCTGAAAAACCAGCTTCCGTCCACTAAAGGACTCTTATGATCGGTGTGATCAACTATGGTGCCGGCAACGTGGGCTCGGTGCTGAGAGCCATTCAATATCTCGGCTTTCCGGCAGAACCGGTCGAGGACGCCAGCCTTCTGCAGACGGCGGCTAAGATCATTCTGCCCGGCCAGGGACATTTCGGTGCCATGATGGAGGCGCTGGAGGCGAGGAAGATGATTGCTCCACTTCGCGACCAGATGGCCTCCGGGAAGCCCTTTCTGGGAATTTGCCTGGGCCTCCAGGCGCTCTACGAGGCCAGCGATGAGGCTCCGGGGCGCGCGGGTTTCGGACTCCTGCCGGGCCGCGTAAAACGCTTTGAGGGAGTCTTCAAGGTCCCGCATCTGGGCTGGAACCAGTTGGAGATTCGCTCGAAGCATGGCCTTTTCAATGGGGTTACGAACGGGAGTTTTGCCTACTTCTGCCATTCATATTACGGACCTGTGACGGCGGAGACCACAGCAACGACCGAATATGGCCAGAATTTCGCTGCGGCGATCCAAGTGGCTTCGGTCTATGCCGTACAATTCCATCCAGAAAAGTCAGGCGATGTCGGATTGAAGATTCTGGAGAATTTTTTGAAGCTCTGATTGGGATTGGTCAGAACTTGAGTGGATGTTGTGAAAGGGCACGACTTTGAGTCGAGCCGATTGTTAGAGCCCCAAGGGTAATTGGGGACAGCATCCGGCACTGCGACTTTGTTGTGGCGCCGGATGGCAGGAAAATTGAGCAAGGACAAGGCATCACAGTGGCGCGGCGCGGATAATTCTGTTCCCTTTCATCTCTGCCACCTGAAGATTGAAGAGTTTTCTGGAGTGGAGTAGAAGCTACCTTTGAACTAACACTATGTTTGCCAAACGCATTATTCCGTGCCTGGACTGCAAAGACGGCCGAGTGGTCAAAGGAGTGCAGTTCATCAACCTGCGCGATGCCGGCGACCCGGGCGAACTTGCTGCGATGTACAACTCCGAAGGCGCCGACGAACTGGTGATGCTTGACATCTCTGCCTCACGCGAAGGTCGCGCAACATTGATGGACACCGTCAACCGGGTAGCCCGAAGGCTCTTTATCCCGCTCACAGTGGGCGGCGGCGTCCGAACACCGGATGATGCCCGCCGGTTGCTCTCAGTCGGCGCCGACAAAGTAGCCATCAACACTGCAGCCGTCGAAAATCCAGAAATTGTGCAACAGCTTGCTGCACAATTTGGCCGGCAAGCCATCGTGGTGGCGATCGACGCCCGGCGGCAGCCCGTGCTCGAAAAGGGGGCGACGCGCTGGAACGTCGTGACTTATGGCGGTACAAAGGATACGGGTCTCGATGCCCTCGAATGGGCACGGCGGGTGGACGAGTTGGGCGCGGGAGAGATCCTGCTGACTTCCATGGACGCTGACGGTACGCAGGCAGGATTCGATTGTGAATTGACGGCCGCTATTGCCCAGGCAGTGCCGATTCCCGTGATTGCCTCGGGCGGCGCCGGAAACCTGCAGCACTTCGCCGACGTCTTCCTGCGTGGCGCAGCGGATGCGGCGCTGGCCGCCTCAATATTCCATTTCGGCACCCACACCATTCGCAGTCTCAAAGAATATCTTCGTTCTCAAGGAGTCTCGGTCCGCCTGTGATTATTCCGTGCATTGATCTGATGGGCCGCAAGGTGGTCCAGCTTGTTCAGGGCAAAAGCAAAGCCCTTGAACTGCCCGACCCTTTCGCGGTGCTTGAGAAGTTCAAGGACTATCCGCAAATCCAGGTCATCGATCTCGATGGCGCCATGGGGCGCGAGTCGCAAACCGACATCGTTCGGGAGCTTTGCAGGCGTAAGCCCTGTCGCGTGGGTGGCGGGATTCGCAGCATCGAGCGGGCGCTCCAAGTTGAACAGGACGGTGCGTACAAGATCATTGTGGGCAGTTCGGCGTTCACCTCCGGCGGAGTCAACACGGATTTTCTGCGATCGCTTTCCCTGCGTATCCCGCGTGAAAAGCTGATGATCGGCGTCGACTGTTTCGGCAACCGCGTGGCGATCCACGGCTGGAAAGAGACTCTTCCGCTCACGCCTGTCGAGGTTCTTTCGGAGCTTGAGCCTTACTGTTCGGAATTTCTGTGCACCTACATCGACGCTGAGGGAAAGCTCCAGGGCACCGACCTTGAGTATTTTCGCAAGCTACGTGGCACGACCAGCCTGCCTATTACGGCGGCAGGAGGCATTACAACAGATGATGAAATTCGTGCGCTTGAGGAGATGGGCATGAACGCGGCCCTGGGCATGTCCATCTACCGTAAGGTGTTCCCCGAATTATTTGCCCAGGGCCAGAAAAATTAGGTGCCGAGCGGAGTCCGCAGTCTAGAATAGGCGCGGTTTCCTTGCCGGGGCAGCGAGCCGCGCATTAGCGAGGCAAAACCATAGCGTGAATTCCAGAGGTGTCATGCGCTGGGCCAGGTTGTGGGTTTTGTGCGCGGCCTTTTACTATCCGGCCCTGTGGCTTGCCGTGTCCTGCTGCTGGGCTCTGCCAGGACTCTTCCGCTGCGCCTTTGCTGGCGAACACATCGTCTATCTTCGCGTGACGGCCATTGGCCTGATGGTCTTGAGCGCCCCGGCCCGCCCCAATCTTCACCCGAGTTCGACGCAGACTTTTTTTGCCCCCGTTTCTTCCTTCTGGATCATGATCCCACTGGCAGTCGCGATGGGTGTGGGTCTGTCGCGTGCCGGTTTGATCAGACGGATGTTAAGTGGGCTAGTAGTCTCCGTACTGGCAGATGTCGCCCTCGTACTACCTTTTGCGCGCCTCGGGGGATCCGCCCAAATCGACGTCTCCGTCGTTCTTTCTTCCATTTTCTTCTTCGCCCTGCTCTGTTTCGGTCTCGACTGGATGTTGGCAGGATGGTCCAGCAGTGGATATTGGGCCCGTGTGGCGGGCCTCTGGGCAGGCGTTTCGCTGCCGTCGCTGCCGCTCTGGTTGATCTTTCGCCTTCATCATGGGTTCCCGTTCCCGAACTTCTTGTGGATGCTCGCTCCGCCAGCGGCCGCGGGAGCGGTTCTGGTGAGTTCGCGGCCTCTTGTGACTTTCGTAGCAGGCTCGAAACAGGTGGGCACTCGAGAAGTCCTCTCAGGCCTTGCCATCACCATTCTGCTGGCCGCAGGCATCTCATGGGGTGGCCCTTCCGTAGTCCGAGCCTTCCAGGAAAGTCAGCAGGAAGCCAACCGGGCAGCGGTTGCGAAACTCCCGCCGATTCCAGTGAATGCTCCGTATCCCAGATTATTTTTCCAAAAGGGCATAAGTTTTTCTGCTGAATTCCCTGACCCTTACGCCAGCGCAGGCGCGCGGCAGATGCTCCGGTCTCTTCGCGCGGAAGGCGTGAATGCTGTTTCGTTGGTCCCGTACGGCTGGATGCGCCTGGGTTCTCCGGATGTGCATGGGTTTGGACAGCACAGTTGGGAAAGCGAGGAAGGTCTGCGCGAGTTGTCGCGATTGGCTCATGCCATCGGAATGAAAGTAATGCTCAAGCCCGGCATATGGATCCGTGGAGGACACTTCGGCGGCGACATTCGATTTGCGACCCAGGCCAAGCGCGAAAAGTGGTTTCACGAATATGGTAAGTTCATCGACCGCTATGCAAGAGTTGCGACGAAAATCCACGCAGATCTCTTTTGTGTCGGCGGAGAGTTTGTCCGGATGTCACAGTACACCTCGGAATGGCGAAAGATCATAGCCAACGTCCGCAGGATTTATCCCGGACCGCTGACCTATGCTGCAAACTTTGGAGGTGAGTTTCAGAATCTCAAGTTCTGGGACGCGCTTGATTACATCGGCCTGCAAGAGTACTACCCCCTGCCCAACGACCTTACGACCAGCACGCTGGTGGCAAAGGTTGAGGCTGTACAGAAGCGGTTCCAGAAACCGGTCATTTTCACGGAGGTTGGATTTCCCAGCGCGCCCGGCGCAAACCGGCACCCTTGGGAGAACGGCAAACCCGGCAGAGTCGACCTTCAACTCCAGGCTCGCTGTTACCAGGCAATCCTCCGCGCCTTCTACGCCAAGTCATGGTTTGAGGGAATGTACTGGTGGAAAGTCGGCACGAATGGTTTTGGCGGCACGACTGACTCTTCCCTCACGCCCTGGGGCAAACCCGCTATGGAAGTGATCAAGAAATGGTATGAACGCAGCAGGAATCAGAACGCGAGATTAAGCGAACCAACGACGGAATAAGGGTCGCGACACCCTCAGGAATCTACATAGATGCGCGGTACTCGTCTGCCGATCGAGCAGAGGACTTCATAGGGAACTGTGTCAATCAGGTCGGCGATTTCGAGCGCGGTAATCGAACAGCCGTCTGCATGGCCAAGCAGAGTGACTTCATCACCGATATCAACACCTGGAACATCCGTGACGTCGAGCAACGTCAGGTCCATGCTGATGTTGCCTACGATGCCTGCATAACCTCCGCGCACGATGGCGCGACCACGGTTTGAAAGGGCGC
Source organism: Terriglobia bacterium (assembly GCA_046705285.1). GTDB lineage: Bacteria > Acidobacteriota > Terriglobia > UBA7540 > UBA7540 > SCRD01. The sequence continues at coordinate 12,300 of JBJKQK010000113.1, read as the reverse complement.
GGCTCAAGCCGTCAGCATAGCCGACGGGCACGGTGGCAATGCGCGACCGGCGACGCGTGTGGAAAGCAGCGCCATATCCGAGCGGCGTCCCACAAGGGACATCCTTCAGGAAAACAACTCGGGACTTCAGAGTCAGGATCGGCTCAACATCCGGCGGACCCGGCATCTGCCTGCCAGGAGGTAACACAATCGGAAGGCAGTAGCCGTAGAGCAGTGCGCCAATCCTGACCATGTTTTCCGGAAAGGCGCAGCCCGCTACCAACGCAGCGCTGTTGGCAACATGAATCCATTCAGGCTCAATTCCAAGTCCCCGCACATGGCGAAGAGCTTCTTCGAGGCGATCCGCCTGATCCTCGGTTTGCGACGCAATCAAATCTTCCGCGGACGCAAGATGCGTGGACAAGCCTTTCAACTGAAGTCCTGAGAGTTCGCGATAATGCTTGACAAACGCCCCCAGACGATCCGGAGGCAGTCCCAATCGACCCATTCCCGTGTCCACATGTAAGTGGAATTCGATGGGCTTACCGTAACGGCATGCGCACTCTGCGTAAGTATCCAATCGAACCGTGGATGAAACGGTAGGCGTAAGCCGGTACTCAATCAAGTCGGCCGGATCACTCATATAGAGGCCGCCCAGAAGCAGGATCGGTTTTTCCACGCCAGCAGCGCGCAACTCGAGCGCCTCTTCGACCGTCGCCACGCCAAACCAATCGGCTCCGGCTTCCTCGAGAGTTCTGGCAATTGTCACAGCGCCATGCCCGTAAGCGTCAGCTTTGACGACAGCCATCACCCGACGCCTGCCCGCGACTCGTCGTACATACTCGAAATTCCGTCGAAGTTTCGGAAGCGAAATTTCCGCCCAAGTGGGCCGCAAGAGATTTTCGGCGCTTACTCTTACCGGATTTCGCGTTTGCAGGGTTTCTTGTTTGAGAGTCATCTGTCCTACAAGGTTAATAAGATTCCCGGTCCCCGTCGGTTGCCATGTTTTCAAATCGAACATAGGGCTTCATGAAAACGATGGGGACCTCTCCCGTCGGTCCATTCCGTTGTTTTCCAATAATGAGCTTGGTTTCCTCCCCGGCATTGCCCTCTTCGCCATCTTCGCTCGACCGCCGCTCGCGGAAGATAAAGATCACCACGTCCGCATCTTGCTCGATTGAACCCGATTCCCGGAGGTCGGAAAGCTGCGGTTTCTGCCCCGGACGCTGCTCGGGCGCGCGGCTCAACTGCGAAAGCGCCAGCACAGGCACGTTCAGCTCTTTGGCAATACTCTTCAGCCCTCGGGAAATATAGCTGACCTCCTGCGTGCGATTCTCATATCGCCCATGCCCCGTAGCAAGCTGGAGATAATCAACAATCAGCAAGTCCAAGCCTTTCTCGGCTTTAAGACGCCGCGCCTTGGCCCGAATCTGCATGATGCTCAGTGCTGGCGTGTCTTCGATATAGAGGGGGGCTTCCGCCAATCGGCCCAGCGCTTGGGTCATCTTGGGCCAATCTTCCCGAGTGGTGAAGCCAGAGCGCAGCTTGTGGCTGTCAATACGCGCCTCGGAACAGAGAAGACGAATCGCCAGTGACTCTTTGCTCATTTCAAGCGAGAAGACTCCGACCTTCTTCCCGCCCTCGATGCACGCATGAGCGGCAATGTTCAGGGCCAGGGCCGTCTTGCCCAGTGAGGGCCGGGCGGCAATAATAATCAGTTCGCCTGGTTGAAAGCCCGAAGTCATGTTGTCCAGTTCGACAAACCCGCTCTCAATGCCGGTGACGCGATGGCCGCGATCGAGCAAAACTTCAAGTGTGCCGAAGCTCGACTTGACAATCTGGTGAATATCGAGAAAACCGGACTGAGTTCTCTTCTCCGCGATCTCAAAAATCTGGCCTTGCGCCAGGTCGATCAGCGTCTCAGGGTCATCGACCCCCTCGAAACACCGGGTGATAACGTTGTTTGAAGCGTTGATCAGGCGCCGGACCAGCGACTTCTCCTTGATAATTCGGGAATACTCGTCAATGCTTGCCGAAACTCCGATGGGGATGCCATCCGTCAAAGCCGCCACGTATCCGGCCCCACCGACTTTTTCAAGCAGCCCCTCGCGCGAAAGGTCCTCTGAAAGAGTCACCAGGTCAATGGTACGGTTCTTTTCGGAAAGGCCTAGCATCTTTTCGAATATCGTGCGATGGCCATCGGAGAAGAAATCGCTCTTGTCGATCAGCTCAAGGGCTTGATTGAGGACACCATTATCGAGCAGAATTGAACCCAGCAGCGCGCGTTCGGCCTCAAGGTTGTGGGGGAAGGCTTTCTCGCTGACGGTCGCACTTGCCATGGAGATCAAACCCAGTCGGGCGTTAGAGAGAGATTATACCAGCGTGGGGGATAAACAAGAATAATCTTCGAAACATCCGGCTCCAAAAATCTGCTTTCAACTGAAGCCGGGTTTCCCGGAATCATGGCGACTACGAGGATTGCGAGATGGGGTCATCGCCCTCGGGTTCGCTATCGCCTTCGGCTTCAGCCGTTTTTTCAGGTTCGGCCTCAGCCGTGCCCTCGCTCTTGGCTTCAACTTCTGCCTCGGCTTTGGGTTCGCCTTCAGCCGCAGCCTCAAGCTCACCTTCCGCTTCAACCTTCACTTTCACCTTGACTGTTACGTCACGGTGCAACCTGACCGGCACATCAAATTCGCCTAAGACCTTCAAAGGACTGGCAAGCTGAATCTTGCGCCTGTCAATCTTAAAACCTTGGGCGGCAAGACCTTCTTCGATATCCATCGCGGTAACAGAACCGAATAACTGTCCCTTTTCACCGGCACGGCGAGTGGCCACAACCTGGATGCCTTCCATAAGCTTGGCGAGGTCCTCGGACTCGGCGCGTTCCTTGGCCTCCAGTTTCAGGAAGCGCGTGCGCTGCTGCTCGACCCATTTGCGGTTCTGGGGGGTGGCAGCAACCGCCATCTTCTTGGGCAGTAGAAAGTTCCGGCCATAACCGTTTGCAACCTTAACAATCTGGCCGCGTGACCCCAGCTTTTCAATATTTTCCAAAAGAATGACTTCCATATCCTGATTCTCCAATAATCGACATGATAGTCGCTAAATCCTTACCCGGTCGCGAAACACTTATCCTTCAAGGCAGTTTCCGCGTCCTGACCGCGAATTAAACTTCCGCCGCGAAGGGAAGAAGAGCAATGTTGCGTGCCTGCTTAATAGCCCTGGCCAAGGCACGCTGGTGAGGCGCGCAGGTCCCGGTCAATCTCCGGGGAAGAATTTTCCCCCGCTCCGCGACAAAAGGCCCGATCAGCCTAAGATCCTTGTAATCGATAAAATCGATCTTCTCCACACAAAACTTGCAAACCTTGCGGCGCCGGAAGTATTGCCTGCGGCCCCCGCCCGGGCGCCTGGCATTGCCCTCGCCAGACCTTGATCGATCGTATGCCATAGTGGTCTCTCTCCCTTAGCTCTGAGATGCTGTTTCCGTTCCGGCCTGGGTTTCGGAAGCAGGTGACGGGACGGCCTGTGGCTCCTTAGCTGGCTTGGCTTTTGCCGCTCGCTGGATCCGCTCGTCAATCCGCACCGTCAGGAACTTGATTACCGAGTCGGTAACCTTAAGCCGCCGCTCGAACTCGCGAACGGTGTCCCCATTTCCTTCAAAGGTAAAGAGAACGTAAAACCCCTCGCGCTGCCTCTTTACCCGATAAGCCAGCCTGCGCCGACCCATCTTGTCGATCTTTTCAGTTTTCCCGCCCGCTCCTGCGATCACAGTGTCCATCTGGGCTGTCAACTTGTCGATTTCTTCCTCAGGAAAATCCGGCCGGGTGATAAACATCATTTCATATTTCGCCATAAATCCTCACAACTCCTCTGCTGAAACCTTCCGATTGAAAAGGTTCATCGCCTTCTCAGCACCTTCCCTCAGGATGACCCCAACTGCCTGGACGGCCTGGCCGATCATCTCCGTCACTGTCTCGCGGTCCTCTTCTCTGAAAGGAGTAAGAACGTAAGAGACCAGATCCTCGATCGGTTTCTCAGGCCCCACCCCCATTCGTACCCGAGTGAAATCATCGGTTTTCAGAGCAACGATAACAGACTTCAATCCGTTATGGCCGCCAGCGCTTCCTTTGCGCCGAATCCGCAACGAGCCCAGCGGAAGGTCAACATCGTCCACCAGGACAATCAGATCTTCTACTGACAGGTCCAGGCTCCGCAACAAGCCAGAGACGGAAGCCCCACTGAGATTCATAAACGTCTGAGGCTTCGCCAGGACAACCTGCTGTCCGTGAAGTCTTGCCGAGGCAATAAGCGCCCTCGCTTCGCGGCGCGAGAACTCTGCCCGACAGATTTCCGCCAGGCGGTCGACGGTCATGAACCCCATGTTGTGGGGCGTCATCAGGTATTCGCGGCCAGGGTTGCCGAGACCCACGATCAGTTTCACGCCGCTTTTCCCATCTCCTTGGGCGCCCGCAGCAGAACCCAAAAATCACTTGAGTTCCTACTTCTCTTTCTTGCCTTCAGGCTTTGTCTTTTCTTCCCGCTCAGGCTTCTCTTCCTCGGCGCCTTCCTCCTCGGCCTTGCGCTTTCGAATCAACTCGGGTTCAGTCGGGGCTGGAGCCACCTCGGCAGCCTCCGCAGCAGGCACCTCCTCCGCTTTTGGCGCTGCCACATGCGCGACAACCCTGCCGGGCTCAGCCAGTACTTTTACATTCGCGGAGACTGGCAGTTCGGAAACCCGGAGCTGACGTCCAATCACCAGGCTTGTCACATCAACCGTAATGTTTTCCGGGATATCATCCGGCAGGCACTCGACTTCAACTTCGCGCAGAACGAACTCGAACACTCCACCCTGAACCTTGACGCCCTCCGGTTCACCTGTAACTCGAATGGGTACTCGGACCCTGAGCTTTTCATCCCGGGCAATCCGAACCATATCGACGTGCATAAGATCGCCTCGGGTGGGATCCCATTGCCAATCTCGAAGCATGACACGCGCCGGAGTCTTTTCCGGAATCTGGAGTGTGAAGATTGCATTGTGTCCCGCGTCAGAGCGCAAAATGCGCACGATAGCGTTAGGATCGATGGCAAGCGATATGGAAGGTCCTCCGCCGCCATAGACAACCGCCGGAATACGCCCGGCATGCCGCAGGCGGCGAGCGGCATTCTTGCCGAAAGTCTCGCGCGTCTCGGCTTGAACATTGAAAATCTCAGCCATAATCGTCTACACCTCAAAACATCTGACAGTCGAAACCCTACTGCTCGGTACGAAACTAAATAAACAACCTGCTCACTGAAGTTTCCTTATAGATTGACTTGATGGCTTCCGCCAGCAAGCTTGCTACACTCAATACTTTGATACGCTCGCATGACCTGGCCTCAGGCAGCAGCGGAATCGAGTTGGTCGCCACAACCTGTTCGAGCGGGGACCTGCAAATATTATGGATCGCGTTTCCGGCAAACACCCCGTGGGTGCAGCATGCCAGAACTCTGCTCGCGCCCTTTGCCCTCAATGCCTTTGCGCCCTTGGCGAGGGTGCCTCCTGTACCGATCATGTCATCGACAATCAAGCAGGTCTTACTCTCAACTTCTCCGATGACGTTGAACATTTCAACAACGTCCGCATCCTCGCGCCGCTTGTCGATGATCGCCAGGGGAACCCTCAACCGTTTGGCGAACGCCCTGGCACGTTCAACTCCGCCAGTATCAGGAGAGACAACCACAAGATTCTTAAGTCTCAGGCGGCGGAAATAAGCCACTGTAACCGGCGTCGCATAGAGATGATCAACCGGAATATCAAAATATCCTTGAATCTGCCCCGCATGCAGGTCGAGCGCCAGAATCCGGTTTGCCCCTGCCGAGGTCAGCAAGTCAGCAATCAGCTTGGCTGAAATCGGCACGCGCGGACGATCCTTCCGGTCCTGTCGCGCATACCCGTAATACGGCATCACCGCCGTAATACGATAAGCAGAGGCGCGCCGCAGGGCGTCGAGAATAATCAGCAATTCGACCAGATTCTCGTTGACCGGCCGGCACGTCGGCTGGACGACAAAGACATCCGTTCCGCGGACATTTTCCAGAATCTGAAGCCGCACTTCGCCGTCAGGAAAGCGGTCCACATTCATCCGCCCCAAAGGCACCCCCAGATGGTCGCAGATTTCTCTGGCCAGCGCCGGATGGGCATTCCCGGTCAGGATTTTCAACGCGTGATGAACCCGATCAGCCATCGCGTCTACCCTTTTCTCAAGAGGATTCCAAATCTGGCTGGGAGGCCTGGATTCGAACCAGGGTTCCATGCTCCAAAGGCATGTGTCCTACCACTGGACGACCTCCCAGCACCCTGACTCAAAAATAGAGCATAGCTCCCATGGATTTTCACTTCTGATCTTGACCTTATACCAGGCCCGGCGGGGGACAACGACCGCGTGCCAGCCTGCCCCCAATCAAACATAGAGGCGCCGCTGATACGCGGCACGAGAAAGGGTCCGAACCTTGTAAACCTTCCATCCCGCGGGCATCCGAGTGGCCACGCGATTCAATTGTTGGGCAGATTCAAAGACGGCGTAAAGCGCTGAACCGCTACCCGTCAAGGAGGCTGTTTCGGCCCCGGCCCGGATGAGCTGGCTCCTGACCTTTGCCAGCTCAGGCCACCTTGCGAAAACGAACAGCTCAAAGTCGTTTTCGGCCGGCCCCCACGCGTCAAGGGGAAAAGGTGACCGCTTGCCCAAACTATTAATTCTACGGTTTTCCTTTTGATCCGTCAATCGCAAACCAACTGTTGCGTAGGCCTCAGAGGTCGATACTGAAAAACCAGGAAACACAATCAGGCAGGGATGAGACGGAAGATCAGTAAGAGGGTAAACTTCTTCGCCGCGTCCACAACCCAGCACACGGCCCCCGAAAAAGAACAGCGGGACATCCGATCCAAGCCTGGAAGCCAATTCAAGCCGGGCCGGAAGCGCCAGGCGATCACCCGTCAGACGTTCCAAGACCATCAGGGTGACGGCCGCGTCGCTGCTGCCCCCACCCAACCCGGCTCCCATGGGAATTTTCTTTTCGAGCCGAAGCCTGACCCCACCTCTGAAACCGCTCGCCCGTTGCCAGAGTGCAGCCGCACGGTAAACCAGGTTGTCCCGTTTCGAAGAAAGCCCTTGATGGTCACATTCCAGGTAAATACCCTTTTGACGGGTGGAAACAGCAACCTCGAGGTGATCAGCCAGCCCCACTGTCTGGTAGACAGTTCGGATTTCGTGATAGCCATCAGGTCGTTTGCCGAGAATCTTCAGTCCCAGGTTGATTTTGGCAAACGCGCGGGCTTGGGCAGTCTTCGTCAAGGGATGCGGCAGGCTGGTATCGTCTTGTTAGGTTAAGAAAGGCTCAAACTGCTAGCTCGTGCAAGCCAAACGCCGACGCTAATCCTGGCCTACGGTAGATTCCTGGTGGCCAATCTGATGCTTCAGATGATTGACCTGCTTGCGGAGCTTGGCAGCCTGTTGCGGGCCAAAGTCACTCGATATACCCTTGTGCGAGAATTTCAACGCCCGTTCCCATTCGTGCAATGCCTTCACTTTTTCACCCAGCGCCTGGTAGACGTACCCCAGATGCATACGAATGGTCGGATCATTGGGAATCAGCTTGACAGCCTTTTCGAGTGGACCTTGCGCCATGTCGCTGCGTTTCATCTTGTAATAAGCCCAACCCAGACTATCCAGGTAGGCCCCATTATTAGGTTCAATCTTGAGGGCGTCCTTGATGTACTTTACAGACTCATCGAGCCGCACGCCACGGTCCGCCAGCATATAACCCAGATAGTTTGCGGCGGCGTCATTCAAAGGATCCACCGCCAGGACCTTCTTGAACTGTTCTTCAGCCAGGCTGTACTTCTTCTCACGTTCATATACTGAACCCAGCATGAACCGCGCATACTCCTGGTCGTCCGGATCGTTGCTCGTCGCAAGAGCTTTCTGGATGGCGGCCTCGGCCTTGGGATAGAGTTTCGCCTGAGAGTAAATCTGCGCGATCGTCAGGTAGATGTCACGGTCATCGGGGCTGCCGGTCAGCATTTTCTTAAGCTGTGCTACGGCCTCGTCCCGATGCCCTTCCAGTCCCAGCAAGGCGGCGCGCTGCATAAGCAACTCGCGGTTGTGCGGATACTTTTGGAGGACAGCATTAACTTCCTGAAGCGCCTTGTGGTTTTGGTGATTCATTTGGTACGTTTCGACAATCAGAGATTCTCCTCGCGGCGCCTCGTCGTCCCCTAAAGCCACAATGCGCTGGAAAGTCTCAATGGCTTTGTCGTAGTCGTCCTGGGAGCGATAAACCGTCCCCAGGCGTTGCAGATAGACTGCGCGATTGTTAGCCTCAGCCGGGTTATACTTGCCGTCCGACTTTTCGGTTTTCTTCAGCACCTCTTCGAGTAAGCTGATCGCCTTCTGCTCGTTGCCAAGGGTATGTTCCAGGATCGCTTCCTGATAAGGTATTTCAAGATTGTCTGGGGCAAGGCCCCGCGCCTCTTCCAACTCCTTCTGCGCTTCAGCGAAATTCCCCATCTCCCGATCCAACTGGGCCAGCCGGACATAGGACATGGCGGACTGGGGATCCGACTTCACAATTTCCTGAAGCTGTGCGCGCGCTGCCTGCATTTTGCCTTGAGCCATCAACGTCTCGGCATAGGCGCGGCGAATGTCTTCGCTGTCGGGCTCTCTTGCCAAAGCTTGATTGAAAGAATCCTCGGCTTTGCTGTAATTACGCTTCTGTGCGTAAGCGCTGCCCAGCAAATACAGCAACGCCGGATCCATCTTGCCTTGGGGAACATTTTCGAGAAGGGAAATAATCTTCGCGTATTCGCCCTGGTCAAAATAGAGCTGCGTTAGATTAACCAACACTTGCCGCGAATCCGGATTCTCGGAAAGAACCTTCTCAAAGACAGCCTCGGCCTTCTGCGGTTCGTTGTTCGCCCTATACAGTCTGCCCAGCATTAATGCCGATTCCACATCGCTGGGGTCCAGGCGGTACACTGCTTCAAACTCGGTAATAGTCTTCTGAAGCATATCACGCGAAGGTGCGCCTGAGTTCGAGCCACCCAGAGTGCTGAGATAGATGTGAGCGAGCAGTCGGTAGGCGTCAACGTCGTTTGGATTAACTTTCAGGACAGATTGCGCTTCACTGATCGCATCCTGGATTCGGCTGACTCGCCAGTAAAGCTCTGCAAGCTGAACACGCAGGAAAAGTGACTCCGGGTCATCGCCAATAGCTTTCTTGTATTCGGAAATCGCCCGCTGCACATAGTCGCTGCTGTTGTACATGCCGGCCAGATCCTTGTATCGCTGCGCCAGCATGAAGTGGTAATAGGCCGCGGCATGATCCGGCGTCGCCGCAGCCGGTTTTGCCGCAGTTTCATTCTTGGCGGCCTTACTCTGTGCCGGAGCCTGCATTCCGGCCACAGCTACGGCTGAAAATAGAAAAAGGCTGATCCCAGCCGCTCCAAATCTCATGCTTTTCCCCATCATTTGCCTGTCTAGCCTTACTGTTACTCTCTTCCGGATTATCGCATAGGGCCGATGGGGTGTCAAAAACTGCGATAGTGTGAAATTTGGAAGGGTACACGGTATTCCCCTGTGCGGTTGAACGCTTGTAGTGCGGGCCTTTACGGCCCGCGGCTTTCTCCCAAAAACAAGAGCCGCAGGCCGCAAGGACCTCCGCTACAAAAGCGTTCGGTTAGCCACGCATGGTGATGATGAAATAGCGGCCGGAAAGAAAAGGGCAACACAGCCTTGGCACAGCGTTACAATACGCCACCGTGAAGATGATCGCCACGAAAGAACCGTGGACCGCACAACCGGCGGTCCTTGCTACTCGTTTTTGCAGAGACTGGAGATATTAACCGGATGGACAAAACCGGTTGGCAAGCAATAGAAGAGAGGGAATGGTATCGGCATTATGCGTCACCGAAATATCCCTCCATCTATGAATCGAAGTTTGCTACAGCCGAAGCGACCATCTCGTTTGCTGAGTTACAATCGCGTTGGCCCGGCTGGAGCGAGGGGGAGCGGATCCAGTTTGCGCAATCATTTACATGGAAACCTACGCTGACCGACGAAGACGATAAGATACTGGCCTTTCTGATGCAGCAAGACGGAGAAATGCTATCTAGCTCCATTGCTACAATGGTGCCGAAGCTTCGCGACAAAAAGCGGGCGGCACGTTTTCCCACGGATTCCCTGAGGGCCTTCCCAAAAAGCCGCAGAAATTTTCTCTGCGCGCTAGCGACGCTGGCGGCTCCCGAAACCACTCCACACTTACTGTCGGTCTATCAAGAGTGCAGCGGGAAGATAAAAAAGAATGCTAACGACTTTTAGTCTGTGGCGGATTTGCTCTGTTGTTCCGCGGCGCTCTCCAAAACGGCCAAGGAGCCCAAGTCCACCGACCTTATTTCTTCCTATTTTCATCACTGGGATGGCCGTGTAAGGTACCAAGCCGAAAATGCGATGCGATGGGCTTCGCCAGGCGAGTAACAAGGTAGCGCCGAGTGACGCATCTGTTGTGCTTCTTGTGATTTTGCAGATGAGAGCGCAGCGTCAAGGACTGTGGCGGGGCAGTCAATCGGGAACGCAACCCGAAAAGGCAAACCATCCCCTCACCCGTCCGTCCCCTGACGGACACCCTCTCCCGAGGGGAGAGGGCTAAAAAAGCTCTCGGGATTGGGGGAAACCATCTCTCCACGGGAGAGGGTTGAGATGCGTTTAGGCGCGTGCCGCTGGCTCCTTGTATTCAGCGTCGCGCAGGTCGTGGCCGGTCATTTCAGCAGGCAAGGGGATGCCCAGGATGCCCAGCAAGGTGGGTGAAATATCTGCCAGCGCCCCGCCCTCGCGCAATTTCGGAGGCACCTGCTCTGCAATCATGATGAGCGGAACCGGATTGGTGGTGTGGGCAGTGTGCGGTCCGCCGGTCGCTGGGTCCACCATCAACTCGGCGTTGCCATGGTCGGCCGTGACCACCATTGCTCCGCCCTTGGCGCGCACGGCCTTGTAAACCTCGCCCAGGCAGACGTCAATGGTTTCCACCGCCTTAACGGCGGCTTCGAGCTTGCCGCTGTGGCCCACCATGTCAGCGTTGGCAAAGTTGACGATGATCACGTCGCGGCTACTTTCATTGACAGCCTTAACGACGGTTTCCATCACTCCGCGGGCGCTCATTTCCGGCTGAAGATCGTAGGTGGCTACTTTCGGCGAGGGAACCAGGATGCGGTCTTCGCCCGGGTAAGCTTTTTCCACGCCGCCGTTGAAGAAGTACGTCACGTGCGCGTACTTTTCCGTTTCCGCCACACGCAGGTTTTTCAACTGCGCTTCCGCCATGACGGAGGCCAGGATGTGGGTGAGCGATTGCGGCGAGAAAACGTGCGGATTGGTAAAGGTCTTGTCGTACCGGGTCATCGAAAGGTAATGCAGTTTCTCGGGATAACCGCGGCGTTCGAAAGTGTCGAGGTCCGGGTGCGTCAGGGCGCGAGTCATCTGCCGTGCGCGGTCGGCCCGGAAGTTGAAGAACATCACGGCATCGTCGCTGCGGATGGTCGCCCTCGGATGGCCCTCGGAATCTGTGATGACGATGGGAACCACAAACTCATCGGTAACGCCTTGGTTGTACGAATTCTTGATGGCCGCAACGGGATCAGTGGCTTTCACGCCCTCGCCGTTGACAATCGCATCATAGGCCAGCTGCGTCCGCTGCCAGCGGTTGTCACGGTCCATCGCGTAGTAACGGCCGGAGATGCTGGCGACGCGGCCCACATTGAATTCGCGCATCTGCTTCTGGAGTGCTTCAACGTACTCGACTCCGTTGGTGGGCGCGGTATCACGGCCGTCCAGAAAAACGTGGACGAAGACTTCGCTCACGTTGTTCTCGCGGGCCATCTTGAGCAACGTGTAAAGATGCCGTTGATGGGAATGCACGCCGCCGTCGCTGAGCAGGCCCATGAAGTGCAGGCGCGTCTTGCGCCCGGCCTCCATCAGTTCCAGCAAGGCGGGATTCTTGAAAAATTCGCCGCTCTCGATGGAGGCGTCAATGCGAGTGATGTCCTGGTAAACAACTCGGCCGGCTCCGATATTCAGGTGGCCCACCTCAGAGTTGCCCATCAGTCCATTGGGCAGCCCGACGCGCCTACCGGAGGTGTGAACCAGCGTCGAGGGATATTCTTTCAGCAGTGCAGTGTAATTGGGCGTATGCGCCAGGGCAATGGCGTTATTTTCGCTTTCGGCGCGATACCCCCAGCCATCAAGGATAACGAGTAATACGGGTTTTGGTCTTTTCATAACTTTTCTAAGGCAGGGC
>JBJKQK010000112.1:0-5954 GCA_046705285.1 Terriglobia bacterium | reverse complement strand
GACGGTCAAGCATGCGGGAAGACTCAGTCAGGGGCGCTGCCGTGTAAGAACAGCGCCAATCACGCCGGATTCGATGGTCCCATCGTACCTCAGGACAGATTTCGACCGCCGTTTCAGGAACGGTCCGAAGGCTGCGGCGGAAGCCTCCCCTCACGCGACCGTTGGTGCGGCGGCCGCGGGGTGATTGCTCGCGGCTCTTGCCACCCGCCACAGCACGCCCGCTGGAAGCTGCTCGGCGTGGGTCGGGAGAGCGAAATTTTCGGGGCATGATAGGCTAGATATATAACTTTGCCTTTTTGCCTGTTTTGGCGAGTCGCATTTTTGCCCATCCTGTGTTTTCAACAAGATGGCCCGGTTCGTTTTTCGGTTCGTTTCGGTTCGTTTTTTATGCACTCTAATGTTTTCAACAACTTCTCCGCTTCGTTTTCAGGTTCGTTTCGGTTCGTTTTTGCACCGCGATCCTTTGTTTTCAGTAATTTATCCGGTTCGTTTATGAAAAAAAGAATTCTTTTTGTCCCACGCGCAATTTTAAGGCAAAAACAGGCTATTGCCTGTCGATTCAGTTGTTTGCATCGTTTGTGGGCTGCAATGCGTCGTCTTTTGTCTTCAACATGTAGCCTTTTCAAATGTTACAGTGATCAACCCGCTGGCCTCTCCGCTGAACCCTGTGACCGGCCGGCGTGAACCGCCAGGCTGAGTATGAAGTAGACTAGCACAGTAGCCACTTTGTGTCAAGCCAATTCGCGCCGGGCAAGGTGGCCGGGAGACGGTTCTGTAGGTCGCGGCTTCGTCAATGTCTCCGCGAGGCGAAAACTCCCGCCCGACAGTTGGCGCCGTCACCCTCTCCCGGAGGGCGAGGACTGCCAAGTCAAACGCGCCGAGGCCGGAGTTGGCGGCACCGCCGAGAGAGCGAGTGCCCGCGGGTTTTCCAGTCTGGGCCGACTGATTTTGCGGCATGGGTGGCAGGAGCTAAGTATCGTTTCTTCAATCTATTACAGCTTTAACCACGGCGGGACAAGCCTCCCAGAAATTCCTGAGGTCACGCGACCGGGAATAGAAATTAGTGGTTGACCTTGGCTGGGATTGGGGGTAAATTTTCCATATCTGCCACTATTAGTCACTCTAAGGAGAAGCCTATGCCTGCCGTAATGGAGGGTACGTTTCCCCGGAGAACCCGTTCCCCGCGCGTTTATAAGACCCTGCCCGTGACTTTGTGGGAGCCGTCACCGGAGAATTCCAGGAAATGGTCCGGCGCAATCATGGATCTTTCTGACCACGGTATGAGAGTGGTGACTGCAAATCTGCTGCGCCAGGGACAGGTGATCAGCGTCCTTTTGAGCGGGACGGGACAGTGTTTCAGGCGCTGCCGCGTGGTCTGGACACGCCCGTTTCGTGTTCCGCAGCTGAACCAGGCCGGCCTGGAAGTTCTAAGGTAAGCCGCGGTTCCGGACTCAATCGTCAGTTTGGCAAAACGGCTCGTTCCTGCTGCCTCGGCCGTCTGAGGGTGGGTTCTGCGCGCGATCTGCGGCAGAAGCCTGGGGCGGCGATCGAATCCCGATTGAAGAGAAGAAACCGTCAACCTCGCGAGAAAAGCGACGAGGCGAGTGATACGTGCGCATGAGCTGCGGAAACTCGCAAAGTCCCGGCAGATGCGAGACCCGCCACCCCTAACGGTTGCTGAGAACCGCAGTGCCTGAGCCGTAGCGGCGGCTTCAGATCGGAATTGCTCCAGCCTTTTGGATGAGTGTGTGGCGGCATGGAGCCGCGGCTACGGCTTTTTTCAGCAACCCGCTAATCTGCTAAACTGCTTTCCTGATGCCAGCGCGCAAAAACCTTCTGAGCGCGGCCGAGCGCCTGCATGCTTATCTTGCTGGCCGCCACTACGACGGCGGGCACCTGCGCGGGCCGGACGCCGGAGTCCGCTTCAACCTGCGGGCGTGGCGCTTTCTGAAGAGCGCGGCGAATTTTCTGCCCTGGCATGACGATTACGTTTTCATCCAGACGCAGGGCTACTGGATCCTGTCAAACTGGATGCTCCATGACGCTACGGGCGATTCTCGCTACCGCGACATCGCTGTGGAAAGCACGGAGGCCACGCTGAGCCTGCAGCGCGCCGACGGAACCTGGGCCTATCCGCTTCCGGAGCGACGGCACCTGATCGCCACGGTGGAAGGTGACTGGGGTGCGATCGGCCTGCTGGCCTCCAACACGCGCGAACCGGAACCGCGATTCCTTCAAGGGGCGATTCGCTGGTACGATTTTCTGATTGAGCGCATCGGCTTTCAGGATCATGAGGCTGGCAAGGCCATTAACTATTTCGACCGGCCACGGGGCAAGGTGCCGAACAATTCCGTGGAAGCAGCCTGGGTTTTTGCGCGGCTGTGGCGCGCCACGGGAGACGAGCGCTATCTTGAACATGTCAGCGGGATGATCGATTTTGTGCGGAGCGCACAGCTCGCGAGCGGCGAACTGCCCTATGTTGTCGAGAGCCAATATGAGCGGCGGCGCGAGCATTACCTCTGCTACCAGTACAATGCCTTTGAGTTCCTGAAGCTGGCGTGGCTGCAGCGCCTGCGTCCCATGGATTCAGTGGCGGCCATTCTTCCCGGACTGGCGAAGTTTCTGGCAGGGGGCGTGACGGTTACAGGAGCGTGCGCCGAGGATTGCCACAGCCGCGCGGTGGAAGTGGACTACTACACCGCTGCATTGGCCGCTGCATTGGATGAGGCCGCCCGGCTGGCGCTGGTGGATGCCGCCCTCAGCGAGAGATGCTATGAGCGCGTGGCGGCTCGCCAGAGGGGCGACGGCAGCTTTGTCTATTCGGCAGGCGACTATGGATTCCTGCGGGACGCGCGCTCCTATCCGCGTCCCATGGCGATGACATTGTTCCATTTGCTTTATGGCGCGGGAGCGGGTGACGGATTCCCGCAAGGGTGAGCCCGATTGATTGCCTGCGCGGGTCTTGTGCCCGCCGTGGGCGCCCACAAGGGGCCTCCCTGCGAACGGTTCGTGTATGTGCGGAATCTGCGGAGTACTGAATTTCGGGACGCGTGAGCCTGCGAACCAGGCTTTGCTGAAGCGCGCGGCCGACGCGATGGCGCATCGCGGGCCGGACGATGAAGGCTTCTATCTGGACGGTGAGCTGGGGCTCGGCAACCGCCGGCTGAGCATCATTGATTTGCCCGGGGGACACCAGCCGCTCTCGAATGAAGACGGGAGCCTCTGGATTGCCTTCAACGGGGAAATTTACAACTATCGCGAGCTGCGGCAACAGCTCGGAGGCCGGCACCAGTTTCGCACCGCTTCCGACACGGAGGTTATTCTCCACCTTTACGAAGAACATGGAACAGGACTGCTGGAGCATCTGCGCGGCATGTTTGCGTTTGCCTTGTGGGACAAGCGGCAGCGCCGGCTGATGCTGGCGCGCGACCGGATTGGTGTGAAACCGCTATACTACCGCGCAGAGCCGGGCCGTCTGGCCTTCGCTTCTGAGTTGCGCGCGCTGCGCGAGCTTTCTGCACAGCCGGTCGAAATCGATCCGCAGGCCGTCTATGACTTTTTCGGCTTTCGTTATGTTCCGGCTCCGAGCACTTTTTACCGCAACGTCAGCAAGTTGCTTCCAGGCCACTTCCTGATTGCTGGCGCCGGCGGGTTTCGCCAGGAGCGCTACTGGGATCTGCCGGGTGAGGACGAGACTCCGCTGGGCGCGGAGGAATACGCCGGCCAGGTGCTGGAGATTCTGCAGGAGGCTGTGCGGCTGCGCCTGGTGGCCGACGTTCCGCTGGGCGTTTTTCTGAGTGGAGGAGTCGATTCAACCGCCATCGTAGCCATGATGGCGGAGCTGGGCGTGCGTCCGTTGCGGACGTTTTCCGTCGGGTTTGAGGAGAAGCGATACAGCGAGCTGCCCTATGCGCGGCGGGTTGCGACGCGCTTTTCAACCGAGCACACGGAAGTGGTTCTGCGGGCGCGCGACCTGGCGGACGAACTTTCACGGCTGATCGCCTTCCGCGACGAACCCGTTGCAGAGCCTACCGATGTGGCCCTCTACCGCATGTCGCTGAAGGCCTCGGAGATGGTCAAGGTGGTGCTGGCAGGCGAGGGCAGCGACGAGCTTTTTGCCGGCTATCCGAAATACGCGGCGGACCGTCTGGCGGGGCTGGTTTCGGCGTTTCCAACGGAAGTGACGGGCACGATTTCGCGCTGGCTGCCTTTCCGCCAGCGCAGGGTGAAGCTGGCGCTCGAGGCGCTTTCAATTCCGGATGAGGCGGAACGCTCGGCCACGTGGTTTGCGTCGTTTTCGCGCCAGGAACGGGAGGCACTGTTCTCGCCGGATTTCCTCGCGCAGGTTGACCTGGCGCATCCGGCGCGCGTGTTTGCGCAGTACCTCGAACAGGTCCGCGACCGGCCGCCGCTGAAGCGTATGCTCTACGCCGATCTCAAGATCTGGCTGCCCGACAACCTGCTGCTGCGTGGCGATCAGATGACCATGGCGGCCTCCATCGAAGAGCGCGTGCCGTTTCTCGATCACAGGCTGGTGGAACTTGCGGCGCGCATCCCGGTGCGCCTGCTGACTCAGGGATTCCGGACCAAGGTGCTGCTGAGAAAGGCGCTCAGCCCGTATCTGCCTGCGGAAACACTGCGGCGGCGGAAGGTGGGATTTACCGTGCCCGTCGGGCCGTGGTTCAGGAAGAGTCTGAATTCGTTTGTGGCCGACCTGCTGCTTGCTCCGGATGCGCGATCGCGCGAGTACTTCAACGTGGCGAACATGGAAAACTTTGTACGCGAGCACTTCGACGGCGTGCGCGACCGCCAGAAGCAGATCTGGGCGCTGGTGAATTTTGAACTTTGGATGAGGGAGAAGAGCAGGGAATAGGAAATGGGAAGCAGGAAGCGGGGAGTAGGCAGTAGGAAATGGGAAGTAAGGAATAGGGAGCAGGAACCAAAATGGGAAGTTCCGTCATTCAGTCGTACCGAGATCTTAAGGTCTGGCAGCTGGCCATGGACCTTGCCGAGAAGTGTTACAAGTTGACGCGCCAATTCCCAAGGGACGAGCTTTACGGAATGACATCGCAGGTTCGCCGTTCTGCCACATCTGTTGCAGCGAACATTGCAGAAGGGTATGGGCGCAACAGCCGCGGTGAATATATCCAATTCCTGCGCGTCGCCCAAGGCTCACTGAAGGAGCTTGAGACGCACCTGATTCTGGCAGCCCGGGTTGGGGTGATCAGCGATGGCCCCATCGCGCAGGTGCTGGGGCAATCTGAAGGGCTCGGGAAGATGCTACGCGCCCTGGTCCGCTCACTTGAGCGGGGAAAAGGTTAGTGGGGGCTCGCCCTTTTTTCCCTACTTCCTACTTCCTGCTGTCCTGCCCCCTGACTGCTGCTTACTACATCCTATTCCCCTATGAGCAACAAACATCATGAACGATCCCCCCACCGGCGTCTGCATCATCGTTGAAAACCTGACGGTGCCGCTTGACCGGCGCATCTGGCAGATGGCGCGCACGCTGACCGAGGCGGGCTATCGCGTTTCCGTGGTCTGCCCCACGGGGCGCGGCTTCGAAAAGCGCTACGAGTTGCGGGAGGGGATAGAAATCTACCGGCACAGGCTGTGGGAGGCCTCAGGCCCGCTCGGTTACTTCCTGGAATACGCCATCGCGCTGGTTGCGCAATTTAGCCTGGCGCTGAAGGCTTACCGCCGCACGCGCTTTCGCATCATCCACGCCGCCAATCCGCCGGACACCATCTTCCTGATCGCGCTTTTCTTCCGGCTGTTCGGCGTGCGGTTCATCTTTGACCATCACGATCTGAATCCGGAACTTTTTGAAGCCAAATTCGGGCGTCGCGGCATCTTTTACAAGCTGGTGTGCCTGGCGGAACGATGGACCTACCGCACGGCAACCGTCTCGATTGCCACCAACGAATCCTATCGGGAAGTCGCGCTCACGCGTGGCG
>JBJKQK010000111.1:0-29087 GCA_046705285.1 Terriglobia bacterium | reverse complement strand
AGAGGATCTTCGAAGTTTGCCTCGGCCGGGTCATTAAACGCCAGATGGCCGTTTTCGCCGATTCCCAGCAGGCATAGCTGCGGATTGTACAGCCGCAGAAGGTCAGCATATTTCTTGCAGGTCTCTTCGGGATTACCGCTTGTACCATTCAGGCCGCAAAACTGGCGCATTCTAACCTTGCTGGTAAGCCGCTCCCGAAGGTAGCGCCGGAACGAGGCTGGATGACCGTCGGAAATGCCCAGGTACTCATCCATATGGAAACCGACCACTTTGTCCCAAGGCAAGTCCGGGAGCGCGGTCAGAGCCTGAAGCGTCGCCATCTGGGAGGCTCCAGTAGCGAAGATCACGGCAACTGTGTCGTTCCGGGCGGCCAGAGCGCGCAGGCTCTCGGCAGCCAACTCAGCGGCAGCTCTTCCCATCGCCTCGGTGCTTTCATAGACCTCAACTTTCAGATTCCCTACTCGAAGGGAACGCGCAAAAGGGATTTTGGCCATGAATTGAACCCCCTGGTCTTTGATATGAAGGTGGTGCAACGCAACGCGTATTTCAGAAGCCAGTCGAGATGATGCTGACAAATCGGCGCCGGAGGCTCGCGATTGTTCACTTATTCACTCCGAGACGGACGATCGTTTCTGCCGGTTTAGAATGTGCCAAGGCGTACCGCTGAAGGTATTCTCCCGCGCCCGCTGCGGCAGCGGTGATAAAAGAGAGCGTTCCAGCGCTCGCAAAAAAGGCGAGTGCCTTCTGATGGCTCATCACGTCATGGCCTCCGTGCTGCTTAGTTTCCTGAATTCCAGAGTTCCAGATCGTGTCAGAAGATCCATTGCCGTGCCATTGCATCAGAGGGGGATTCTGCAACGCATCCCGCCAACGCTTGCCATCACAGGAAAAATGCCTGGCGTGAGGTGATCGTAGCACGAGGCCCGGAAAGTTTCCTGTGTTCGTTGGGCAAAGACTCCGGCTTACCCTTGCTTCTTCCTCTGTCCTCCCGGTTGCACCTTCTTGTGTTACGATCATCGGCTGAGATCCAGGAAGAGCTGTCCCCAAAGGAGGTTGCGAATTGAGAAAGACTGTCATTGCTGTCCTATTGATGATTTTCTCCGCCACATTCAGTCAGGCGGCAACTCATCAGACCGTATTGCTATGGCCCAATGGAGCGCCGGGAGCGCTGGGTAACAAACCCGAGGATCGTCCGACCCTTACAATATACCTCCCTGAGCCCGGCAAGGCGGTTCGGACGGGCGTGGTCGTATGCCCGGGCGGAGGATATGTCATGTTGGCCATGAAGAAAGAGGGAACCGACATCGCCGAATGGCTCAACTCGATCGGGATTGCCGCTTTTGTGCTGAAGTACCGCCTGGGGCCGCGTTACCACTATCCCATCGAAATGTGGGATGGACAGCGCGCCATGCGGTACGTCCGCTACCACGCCAAAGAATATGGAATTGACCCCGACCGCATTGGCATCTGGGGGTTTTCCGCCGGCGGCCATTTGGCTTCCACCGTGGGCACGCACTTTGATAACGGCAACCCCCAGGCCCCTGATCCGATTGACCGCGTGAGCTGCCGCCCTGATTTCATGGTGTTGGCTTACGCCGTTATATCGATGCTGCCTCCCTACGCTCACGAGGGATCAATGCACGCGCTGCTAGGTGAGCATCCGAACCCCAAGCTGCAGCGGTACCTTTCAAATCAGCTTCAGGTGACACCGGAAACGCCCCCGACCTTCCTGTTCTCTACGGATGACGACACCACTGTGCCATGCGAGAACAGCGTATTGTTTTTTCTTGCGTTGCGGAAGAATCACGTTCCAGCAGAGATGCACATTTTTGAGCCCGGGCATCACGGGGTAGGCCTTGCGCCAACCCATGCCGCGCTTTCCATCTGGCCCACTCTTTTGGCCAACTGGTTCCGGACGCGCGGCCTGCTGAGGTAAGCGGCCGGGGCTTATGGGTGATCCAGGCTGGAGTGGCTGCGTGCTGTACAGCCCCGGTTGCTGCTATGCTGCAGAGATCAGCCCGGAGGCATCCGTCAAAAGTCTCTGCACGTCTTCGTCGCTGAGCTGGCTGAAGTCTTCATACCACTCCGAGATGGCAAAGAAATTCTCAGTCTCGATCAGGCAAACGACCTCATCTGCGAATTTCCTGAGCATCGCGCAAATGGCGTGCGGAGCGACAGGGACGGCAATCACGATGCGAGCCGGCCGAAGGCGGCGGAGAGCAGCCACGCCGGCTCTCATCGTCGACCCGGTGGCGATGCCGTCATCCACAAGAATCACCCTTTTGCCTGCAACCGGCAACGGCCGAATGCTTCCGCGATAAGTGCGTTCACGCCTTTCAAGCTCGCGCTCCTCCTCGACGGCGACCTTTGCAATCTCCTCGCTGGGGATCGCAAGTGTCTGGACCGTTTCTTCATTGAGAACGCGCACACCGCCCGTGGCCACGGCGCCCATAGCGAGTTCCGGATCCCATGGAACCCCAAGTTTGCGCACCACAAAAACATCAATCGCCGTATGCAGCGTCCTGGCAATTTCGCAGCCGATTGGAATTCCTCCGCGTGGCAGCCCGAGAATGATGACATCAGGCTGCCCGTAATAGGCTTGAAGTTTGGAAGCTAGCTTCTGTCCCGCGTCAGTTCGGTTTTGAAACATGGCCATCCTCCTCTCTTGCCCCGTAAGGCCCGGGCGTCTTCAGGCTCCAGGGGATCATCGACTGAAAAAGCGAATTGTCACGCAACCGCTTCCGAAGGGCCAAACTCAGATGACTTCTGTCGAACCAGTCTCACGGTACTCGCCTGAGGTCCTTGGTCACCCCTTTCCTCAGTAAAGCTGACCATTGACCCGGGCGCCAGCCGGGCGAAAGCCTTATTGAGAACACTGTTCTTGTGGAAATAGATTTCGCGCCCGTCCCCTGTCTCGAGAAAGCCGTAACCTTCTTGCGGAAATAATCTGGTCACATACGCTAGTGGCGGAACTTCATGAGTTTTCACTTCTCTCCGCCGGCGCCTCGAGTAGTTCTGCAGCCGTCGCTGTGCGGCACGGAAGGCATCGTTGATCGCCTGGCGAAGGTTCTTGTGCGGTACCCCAACTTCCAGCCTCTTGGATGCCTGCTTTACAACGCGCCCGGGTAGCGCTCTAAGATTAGGTTGTCGCTTCACCACCATCTCAGCACCCGGTACCGTCAGATCGACCCTGACATGGTATCGGTTTCCTGCCTTTCGGCGGCGGTTTGGAAGTTCAACCACCACGCGACAGCCGGTGATTTTCCCGTGAAATTCATTCAGCTTGTCGGCTTCCTTACGTATCCATCTTTTGACCACTTCTGAAGATGCCATGTTGCGAAAGGTGATTTGCAGTGGCAAAACCATAAGCGATCTCCTTTAGTTTCCAAAATTGAAAGTGGGGAAGCCCTCTTGCGGTTTGAACCCGTGTCCTTGCACTCGTGTTCCTCCGCTCTACTTAAAGCATTAGACCAATGCACGTTGCTTGGCAGTGACCGTCCTCACAATTTCAGGTGACGGCCGGGACACCTGGGGCCGGCTCGTGCCTGCTCTGCGTTGGCAGTAGAGGAACAGCAAATTTCGCCCACCGCCATCCGAACATCGATGCCGGTCACCTGGCTTGGCGACAGGTGTCACTTCCACGGCGAAGAATGCGTAATATGAAAGCGTAAGGTGTGTGGCTGCAGCAGGTTCGCAAGAAATCTAGCGCGCAACGGCCAGCGGAAATACCCCATCTGCACACTTACAGAATCAAGAATTATGAGGAAAACGGCGTTTGGCGCGAGCGCCGGACGGCTGTCCAGGCTGCCCGCGCAGTTCTGTGCCGCAAACAGAACATGGGAGGGTTCGCGCACCCTCACCGAAAGGCATGGAAACGGAACCTGAAGTATTCAAATGGTGAAGCCTGCTTGCGCGTCTAAGTGGCTGAAACAGCAGCCTGCACGATGCCAAGCTTCTGTCTGGCAGCGGCGAGCACAATCTCTGCCGTCCCCCGCACACTCAAGGCTCCCGTATTCACCACCAGATCGTAATGCAGAGGGTCACGCGGGTCCTTTTGGAAGTTTTGGCGGACAAAATCCTTACGTTCTTGGTCGACCTTCCTGACGAGAGCGTCTGCAGACCCAGGCGGCAGCGCCTCTGCTTTGACGATGCGCTCCACGCGCACGTCAAAGGGAGCCACCATTTTCGCGCGAAGGGCGAATTGGTGGGGCAGGATGTATTCTGCGCCGCGTCCAACGATCACTACATCGCCCTGTTGTCCAAGTGTCAGCAAGATTCTCCGGAGGTGATGCAGGTAGTTTGTGGAGCCTATTTCTCTGGTCAAAACGTCCCGGAGGAATTCCTCCAGCCAGCCTCGTGTCCGTTCATCAAGGCTCTCAATCAACTGCTCGCGCATTTTGGTGCGCTCGGCAATGGCGTCGACGAGTTGACGGTCAAACACCTGCCAGCCTAATCGCTCCCCAATGAGCTTGGCGACCTCGTGCCCTCCCGCTCCCTTGTCGCGCGAAATAAGCACGTAAGGACCGAAATAGAGCCGTCCAAGCTTGCCGCGGCCAGGCCGCTCCTGCAGTGTCTGCTTTCGGCGGGCCAGATGCCAGCGGGTTATTTGCTGCTCGACGAGATGTTCCATGCTTGTTCCGTGATCTTTGGGCGCCATGTTGTCCGCTCCTCCTTCCCGGCGCAAGATTGCTCTTGGGCCCGGCTCCTCTCTCCTGCTTCGATGTCATTACCACCGCGGGGTTACGGGCCAAGCAGTCGCGCCACCATCTTCTTTATCGTCCAACGTCGATTATAGCGCTGTGATACGAATCACACGCGTGTAGTGGGAAAGAGCCGAACTCTTATAGTGCAGCTTTGCTTCGCAGGCAGGAATCTAAGTCGGTGAGAGTTAGGGAGATGGAGGCAAGAGCCTGGACACGGTTTCTTGGCACTGCTAAGCTTAGCGTGCTGGGTGCGGCGGTGTAGCATGCGTCCATGTTCTCATAACTTTGCGAGCCGACGGAACGCACTGCCAGCTAAAGTTCGATTCTTGCAATCCTGCACGCTCTGCTGAGCGCGTTTTGGTCTGGCTGGGTGTCCGGACCTTGGCCGCTGTTCTGCCAGGCCTTAAGGCCAGCTTGATTATTCTTGAGGATACCTCAGCGGACGCCGGTGAATGGGTGCTGCATCACCGAACCTCTTGACGGAGTCGGGCACCGGTGTCGCATTGTTTCCTCTACCAGTTGCCGAGAACGGCCTGTCTGACAGGCCACGGTCTAAGTCCTGCCAATTGATAGGGTTGCGAAAAGGGCTTGCCTTTTGCCCCACACTCCTGCAATTTTATTGTGACTGTAAGTAGCTGAGGAGTCACTGCCGACCTGAAAAGTTTGCGGGCACGTCGCTTTGCACGAAAGCGCATGAGAGAGAGCTATGGATAGTGACACAGTTTACTGGCTTGGCCTTTCGCGCATCGAGGGTTTGGGCGTTCGAGGCGCTCACAAACTGACGGGGCACTTTGGGTCGCCCAAGGCGGCGTATATGGCTTCTCTGACCGAACTTGAAAGTTCCGGTCTTCCAGCGGTCGTTTGTCAGTCAGTATTTGCTCAGGCAGGGCTGGAGGAAGCCGAAAAGGAAATGGATGCAGCAGCAAAGGTCGGCTGCCGGTTGGTGAGTTATGCAAACGCTGCATATCCCCCGCTGCTTCGGCAGATTGCCGATCCACCGCTGGTATTGTACGTTAAAGGAGATGTCAAGGCGCTTTCCGGGCACTGCCTGGCAGTGGTCGGGTCACGGCGTCCGTCAGCCTACGGATTGCAAATTGCGCGAAAGCTGGCTCGCGACCTCGCGGAGCGTAATCTGGTCATAGTCAGTGGACTGGCGCGAGGAATTGACTCCGCAGCCCACCACGGCGCGCTGGAGGCTAAAGGGAGAACGGTCGCGGTCCAGGGCCGGGGAATGGACGGCATCTATCCATCAGAAAATAAAGGGCTGGCAGACAAGGTCGCAGGATCCGGGGCCATCATTTCGGAGTTTCCGCTCGGGACTGGCCCGACGCCGGAGAACTTTCCGATTCGGAACCGCATCATCAGCGGGTTGTCTTTGGGAGTCATGGTCGTTGAAGCCAGCGAGTATAGTGGTTCGTTGATCACCGCCCGTCTGGCTACTGAACAGAACCGTGAAGTCTTCGCCGTCCCAGGCAACATCACGACAGCCCAGAGCTTTGGCCCAAACCACCTGATCAAGCAGGGCGCCAAGCTTGTGGGCGAGTGGATGGATGTTATCGAGGAATTTCCGCCTGAGGTCCGGATACAACTCCTGCCGTCTGGTGAGGCATCGGATGAGGGGCAAGGCTCTGAACGCGCCGGCGGGCTCTTTGAGGAATCTCTGACGCCGGAGCAAAAGAAGGTTTTTGAAGCCTTACGCGTGGATGAAGTGCTTTTTGTTGATGCAATTCTGGACTCAGTATCACTGCCCCAGGCACAGGTTTTGCAGGTCCTGCTGGAACTTGAAATGAATGGGCTGATCCGTCAGTTGCCCGGCAAGAACTTCATCCGTAAGCTATTATGATGTCCTGTAACGAGCTCGAGGATGAGGCATCTAAGGGATTGCCTGGGAACATCGTGGGATCCTGTGGTTCACTGCCTCCCTGCGGTCAGTCGAGGCCGGTTCGCACTCCATTGACGAACGGCCTTAGACGAAGCGAAGAGACTGAGGGTAAGTCCCGCAAGGGATCTGCTTTGGGGCTCGGGGCAAACCCCGCGAGGAACTTCGATCTTGGTATCAGGGCACTTGCGGGACTCTTGGTAGCGCCTCACTTCTGACCGAGGGGTGATCTACAGTTTCTTGCAATAATGGCAGGAGTGAGTTTTTAAGCAGGTTGCAAAGGGAAAGAGGGTCACAGACAGGTGGCCCTGACGTGGGTTGTTAGGTTATGGCTAAATCGCTCGTTATCGTTGAATCGCCGGCCAAGGCCAAGACCATTAATCGGTATCTGGGCTCTGGCTACACCGTCAAGGCGTCCATGGGACACGTGATGGACCTTCCCAAGAAGGAACTGGGCGTGGACCTGAAGAATAACTTTAAGCCGAATTACGAAGTTATTCCCAGCAAGAAAGATACGATCAAGTCGTTGAAGTCCGCAGCTAAGGACGCGGATACGATCTTCCTGGCGGCCGATCCCGACCGCGAAGGCGAGGCTATCTGCTGGCATCTGCGGGAATTACTGGACTCGAAAAAGAGAAAGTTCTACCGGGTTCTTTTTAATGAAATCACGCGAGATGCGATCCGAAAGGCTTTCGAGAATCCCCAGGAGATTGATTCCAAGCTGGTGGACGCTCAGCAGGCGCGGCGCGTGCTGGACCGCCTGGTCGGGTACCAGGTAAGCCCGTTGCTGTGGGACAAGGTGAGGCGAGGCATTTCCGCCGGCCGCGTCCAGACCGTCGCCCTGCGCCTGATTGTCGAGCGTGAACGCGAAATTCAGGCCTTCCAGAAGAAAGAATACTGGACAATTGACGCCACGCTGGAGGGCAAGAATCCGCCCCCGTTCGAAGCGCACCTCATCAGATTCCAGGGCAAAGAGCTCGAGATCCCTGACCAGTCGGCTGCCGACTCTCACCACGCCGCGCTTGAAAAGGCCAGCTTCAAGGTGGGTTCTGTTGAAACGCGTGAGAGGCGCAAGCATCCCGTACCTCCATTCATCACAAGCAAACTGCAGCAGGAGGCTGTCCGCAAGCTCCACTATACTGCCAAGAAAACCATGATGCTGGCCCAGAAGCTCTATGAAGGCATTGACCTTGGCGAAGGATCCGTGGGCCTGATCACATACATGCGCACGGATTCAACACGGGTTGCGGAGAGCGCTCTTGAGTCGGTGCGGGCCTATGTTAAGAGGACGTACGGTGACGACTATCTGCCTGATCAGGCGATACGTTACAAGAGCAAAAAGGGTGCGCAGGATGCACATGAAGCCATCAGGCCCACCTCAATGGAACGCCCACCTGAGTCTCTGCGCAAGCAGCTTTCTGCTGATGAGTTCAAGCTCTATCGCCTGATCTGGCAGCGGTTTGTGGCTTCCCAGATGAACCCCGCAGTCTTTGACCAGACCACGATCGACATTGCCGCAGGCGATTATCTGCTGCGCGCCACCGGTTCCGTGGAGAAATTCAAAGGCTTCCGTGCCGTTTATGAAGAAGGGCAGGACGACAAGGCGGCCGATGAGAACGACGACACGAAATCGCGGCTCCCGTCGGTTGAGAAGGACGAAGTGTTGCGTCTGCTTGGCCTTATGCCCGAACAGCACTTTACAGAGCCGCCACCGCGCTACAATGAGGCAACCTTGGTGAAGGCACTTGAAGAAAAAGGTATCGGGCGCCCCTCAACGTACGCAACCATCCTCTCGGTGATCCAGAATCGCGACTATGTGGAAAAACTGCAGGGGCGGTTTTTGCCCACCGAACTCGGCATGGTGGTTAACGACCTGCTCGTCAAGAGCTTCACCGACATCTTCGATGTTGCCTATACGGCCCGCATGGAAGAAGAGCTCGATGAAGTCGAGGACGGCAAGCTCGCCTGGACAGGGGCCCTGACCGAATTCTATGAAAAGTTCAAAAAGGACCTCAAGGCCGCCGAGCGCGAGATGGTGGATCTGAAAGGCGAAGGCGTCCCCACTGAAGTCAAGTGCGAGAAATGCGGCAAGCCGATGGTGATCCGGATGGGCCGCAGCGGCCGGTTCCTCGCATGTACCGGCTATCCGGATTGCAGGAACACCAGCGACCTGCCGCCGGACCTGGCCGCGAAATACGGAACTCCTTCCACCCTGCCCGAGGTTCCCGAGCAGACCTGCGAAAAGTGTGGAAAGCCGATGGCCTTGAAGCGTGGTCGCTTCGGTTACTTCATGGCCTGCACCGGCTATCCCGAGTGCCTCAACACGAAGAAGATTGTCATTAAGGAAGGGGCGGCCACGGCCGTCGGTGATGTTCCGCTGGATGAGAAATGCCCGGAGTGCGGCAACAACCTGGCCAAGAAGCACGGGCGCTACGGCGAGTTTGTCGCCTGCAGCAACTATCCCAACTGCAAGTTTGTCAAACGGGAAACAGTTGGAATTACGTGCCCGGAGAAGGGTTGTTCGGGGGAAATCGTGGTCCGCAGAACAAAGCGGCGGAAAGTTTTTTACGGATGCTCGCGCTATCCGGATTGCAAATTCACGGTGTGGGACAAACCTGTTGCAGAACCCTGCCCCGATTGTGGCTCGCCAATTGTACTCGAAAAGACCAACAAAAAAACTGGTGAAACCACGCTCTACTGCTGGAATGAGAACTGCAAATACGAGCGCGCGGTAGCGTGATCAAGGCATCAAGTCTGAAAATCCCTCTTGCCTCACCTGGGCTTGCCTTTTGCAAGACTTTCGTTTGCTTTGGGGCTGGTTCAGGAGTAGAATCCCCCGCATGAAAACACGTTGGCTTGTCACCTTGTGTTTGGTAGGTCTTCTCGTTGGCTGTTCCCAGCAAGTGGTACAAAAGAAAGCGGAGCAGTCATCGGTTGCTCAAACCAGTAGCGCGATCGTGCGGCTCGATCCCTCGGTCAATGCCATCATCCCCGCTGGAGCCAAAGCAGAAAAGGTTGTGGGCGGTTACGGATGGGTGGAAGGTCCTGTTTGGACTCACAGCGGAGACCTTTTCTTCGCGGCAATTCATCAGAACAGCATCATCGAATGGGTTCCGGGTCAGGGGGCCAGCGTTTTTCTTCACCCTAGCGGCTACCAGGGAGCCAAGAAGTATCCGGGGCCTGAGCCCGGCTCGAACGGCATGACGCTCGACCGGTTAGGGCGGCTGACGGTTGCAGGCCATGCTCGCCGCGACATCTTTCGGCTGGAATCGCTGAAGCCGGACGCCAAGATGACCGTGCTTTGCGACCGCTATCACGGCAAGCGCCTGAACAGCCCCAATGACCTTGTTTACCGTTCCGATGGCTCGCTCTACTTTACAGATCCGCCGTACGGCCTGCCGACCCAGGGTGACCATGACCCGCTGAAGCAATTGCCGTTCAATGGCGTTTACCGGCTGCCCGACGCCACGTCGATCCCGGCCGGCGCTCGGCCGGACAATCGCCATCTGCAGCTTGTGATCAAGAATCTCAGCCGGCCGAACGGTATCGCGTTCTCGCCCCACGGAAAGTACCTTTACGTCTCCAACTCCGATCCTGAAGATGCAGTCTGGATGCGGTACGACGTCGAGCCGGATGGCATGGTGAAGGACGGGATCGTCTTCTGCAAATCCAATCCTAAAGAAGGCCCGGGAGGGCCGGACGGCATCAAGGTTGACCAGGATGGAAATCTTTATGGAGCCGGACCCGGCGGTGTATGGATTATTTCACCTGAAGGGAAACATATCGGAACGATCCGGATTCCGGAGCGCGTCGCGAATTGCACCTGGGGCGATGCCGATGGCAAAACTCTTTACATCACGGCGACTTCCAGTGTGTATCGCATCCGGCTCAACATTACGGGTGTAAGACCTTAATAGAAACAGGACAGGGAATTTCAACTCATGTCAATGAAAGCGTCACGAGCAGTCAGTCGTGTCTTTATCGCAATCTCTTTGTGTATCTTGTCTGCCGGCCTGCTGGCTGCACAGCAGCTCAGGTATGCCTCGCTCGGCAACTTTCGCCTGGAAGACGGGCAGGTTATTCGCAATCTCAGGATCGGTTATCGAACGATTGGAACGCTGAATTCACGCAAGTCCAATGTTGTCGTTTTCCCTACGTGGTTCACGGGTACGACAAAGCAATTGGTGGACCTGGTTGGGCCCGGCAAACTGGTCGATAGCTCCAGGTATTACGTCGTCCTGATGGATGCTCTCGGCGACGGCGTCACTTCATCGCCCTCCAACAGCAAATTGCAGCCGCGCATGGAATTCCCCAAGTTCACCATTCGCGATATGGTGAAATCGCAGCACGCCTTGCTGACACGAGTTCTCAAGATTTCCCACGTCCATGCCGTCATCGGAATTTCCATGGGCGGAATGCAGACCTTTCAGTGGATG
The DNA here is from genome assembly GCA_046705285.1 of Terriglobia bacterium. Taxonomy (GTDB): domain Bacteria; phylum Acidobacteriota; class Terriglobia; order UBA7540; family UBA7540; genus SCRD01. The sequence goes on along the minus strand of JBJKQK010000111.1, from coordinate 18,069 downwards.
GTTTCCTATCCCAGTTACATGGACGAGGCCATCCCCATTGTCGGCTCTCCACGGCTTACTTCCTACGACCTGCTGCTGTGGACCGCGGAACTCCACGCGATTGAATATGCAAAGGACTGGAACCACGGGAATTACACGTCGCCCCCCGTGGACGCCATGGATACGGTGGCGGACATCCACACGATGAATTTGACAACGCCGGAGTACCGCATCACGCACACCACCCGTGCACAGTTCCCGAGGTTCCTGGCCGAGATCCAGGAGTCGACGTTGAAATCATTTGATGCCAATGATTGGGTTCGGCAGTTGCAGGCCATGATGGCCGACGATGTCTCCAAGCCTTTTGGCGGCTCCATCGAGAAAGCCGCCGCGGTGGTCCGCGCCCGCGTGCTGGTGGTTCCAAGCAGGCAGGACCACATGGTCAACCCTCATCCCGCGCTGCGTTTCGCCAAACTGATTCACGCCCGCGTCTTTGAACTCACTTCGGATTGCGGACACCTCGCAACCGGCTGCGAATCGGGGAAGCTGGATCAGGCTGTCAGCGCCTTTCTGGCTGAATAGATGGGCTCCCTGAATTCCCGCGCCTGACCTTCCAGGGTGGTGCATCCGAAACAATACAAGGGCGCTCTGTGTCCATTGCGGATGGCAAGCCCAAATACAGAGCGTACAGAGTACTTCTTAGCGCTCTGCATCAGGCTTCTTCAGGCCGCCGGGAACATGGAGACATGCCACCGCAATCTGAAAAAGAGCCATCAGGCCACAAACCATCTCTCTCAATGATTGATATAATCGTTGGAGCGGATGCTGGAAGAACAAGTTCTCATTGCCGGAGGTGGTCTCGCGGGCAGCGAAGCCGCCTGGCAGCTTGCCGAGCGTGGCGTGCGGGTGGCGATCTGTGAAATGCGGCCGCAGCGCCAGACACCGGCGCACAAGACGGACCGTCTTGCGGAGTTGGTCTGCAGCAACTCGCTCAAGTCAAACGCTCCCGCAGCGGCTTCGTGGTTGCTGAAGGAAGAGATGCGGCGCGCAGGATCGTTGCTGCTCCGCGTAGCCGATGGATATGCGGTTCCGGGCGGCAGTGCGCTGGCCGTTGACCGCGAAGGTTTTGCGTCATCTGTTACCGAAGCGATTGAAGGGCATCCTCTCATCGAATTGCGCCGCCAGGAAGTAACCGAGATCTCCAGCCATCAACCAATGCTGATCGCCACCGGTCCGCTGACTTCCGGCAGCCTCACCGAGAGCCTCCGACGCCTGACCGGAACCGAAAGCCTGGCCTTCTATGATTCCATCAGCCCCATTGTTGATGCTGAGACCTTGAACATGGATCGCGTTTTCCGTGCCTCGCGTTACGGCAAGGGTGGAGAAGACTATCTGAATTGTCCGATGACGCCCGAGCAATACCGTGCTTTCTATGAGGCCTTGATGAGCGCAGAAGCGGTGCAGACCCATGAATTCGAGGACGTGAAATATTTCGAAGCCTGTTTGCCCATTGAAGAGCTGGCCCGCCGTGGCTTTGATACGCTGCGTTTCGGCCCCATGCGGCCTGTAGGCATCATCGATCCCCGCACGGGCCGACGGCCTTACGCTGTTGTGCAACTCCGGGCGGAGAATCTGCGCTATTCGAGTTACAACCTGGTTGGCTTTCAAAACCATCTGAAATTTCCCGAGCAGAAGCGAATCCTGCGCATGATCCCGGGGGTGGAGAACGCGGAATTCCTGCGATTCGGGCAAATTCATCGGAACACATATCTCAATGCTCCCAACCTTCTGAATCCGGATCTCAGTTTGCGTGTTGCCCCCCAGGTTTTTATCGCCGGGCAATTGTCTGGAGTGGAAGGCTACGTCGAATGCATCGCTACAGGGTTGCTGGCGGGCATGGCCCTGGCGCATCGAGTAAGGCAGGAATCTTTCACTCCGCCGCCCCGGACGACGGCCATGGGCTCGCTGGTCCATTACGTTACTCACGCCAGCCCGCAGAACTATCAGCCTGCGAATATCGCTTTCGATCTACTGCTCCCCGTCGAAAATCTGCCGCGGCAGGTTATGCGTGACCGCCGCGTACGGCGGGCAAAGCAGTGCGAGCGGGCGCTCCAGGACCTGCGGATTTGGCTTGCAAACGACAGCAAAGACTCGCCCGTTGCCGGAATAACGACCGTCCGTCACGGCAATGAACCTGACCCGCTTGCTGGCCGCCCCGCTCTCGCCGAAAACCTTGAAGGAGCAACGGACAACTGACGTCTATGGATGACCTGATCGAGCGTTATATCAATTATCTGAAGTACGAGCGAAACGCTTCGCCGCACACCATCCGGAACTATCACAGCGATCTCGTTCAGTTCCGTGATTTTCTTCGTGGGGGAAGCAAAGAGGCTTTGGTTGATATTGACACGGTTAAGACGGTAAGAATTCGAGCCTTCCTCGCGCACCTGTTCCAGAAGCAGGAGAAGAAGGCATCGATCGCGCGCAAGCTGGCTGCCATCCGGGCATTCTTCAAGTTCCTCGCAAGAGAAAGTCTGATTACCGGAAATCCCGCCGCGACTGTTTCAACCCCCAAGTTGGACAAGAAGCTTCCCCGAATCATGACTGAGGAAGAAATGAATACCTTCCTCGATCGCGTGGCCACGGCGGCCCAGGGTGGCGAGTCTTCAATCCTGCGCGACCGGGCAATCCTGGAATTGCTCTACGCCTCGGGCCTTCGTGTCAGCGAACTGGCTGGACTCGACGTGCGAAGCGTGAACTTTGGCGATGCTTTCGTTCTCGTCCGCGGAAAGGGCGACAAAGAAAGGATTGTTCCGTTTGGCTCAAAAGCCAAGGGAGCGCTTGAGGCTTACCTGCCCTCCCGCGAAAAGCTTCTCCGCGAGACCCGTACCGGCAGCCCGGCCCTCTTCCTGAACGTTTACGGCGGGCGCCTTACCACGCGCTCGGTGGACCGGATTCTCAAACGTTATGTCCGGACTTATGGACCCAATGTGAAAGCCAGCCCGCACTCGCTACGCCATGCCTTCGCGTCTCACTTGCTCGCCGAAGGCGCCGACCTGCGCGCCATTCAGGAAATGCTCGGCCACAAGAGCCTGACCACGACGCAAAAGTACACCCAGGTCTCTATCAAGCAGTTGATCGACGTCTACGACCGCACGCACCCGAAAGCATAGCCAGTGACTGAAGCGGGCACACGAAACTTCCGCGGCTCTCATTTGGTCGTGCTCTTCATTTCAAACCAGCACGCGCGTTGACGGTTAGGCGCCCGGATACGCTAAAATGGATTGTTTATGGCAAGCTCATGATCACGACCATGCGACCCAGGGTTTCTGTTGTCAAGTACCTGAACACGGTCCCTCTTATCTGGGGGATGCTGAAAGGCGATCAGCGGGGAATATACGACCTCGATTTTACCATTCCCGCAAAATGCGCCGACGACCTGCGAAGCCGGGAAGTTGCTGTCGGCATCGTTCCCTCCATCGAATATCAGCGAATGGAACGGCTCCGTATTCTGCCCGGATGTTCCATTGCCTCAAAAGCAGTAGTGAAGAGCGTTCTGCTGCTCAGCAAAGTGCCTGTCGAGGAAATTCGATCCGTTGCGCTCGACAACTCCTCGCGAACTTCAGCCGCGCTTGTACAGGTCCTGCTGCGAAAGTTCTATTCGCTGACTCCCAGTGTGGTCCCAGCAGACCCGGAACCGGAGAAAATGTTACAGGGTGCTGATGCGGCGCTGCTGATTGGTGACCCGGCTCTCGCGTTTGATGGTACCGCGCTGAAAGTGTACGATCTTGCGGCGGAGTGGAAGAAGTTCACGGGGCTGCCTTTTGTTTTTGCGCTCTGGGCGGGTCATGAAGACGGCGATCTCGGTCGCTTTTCCGCCGACTTTGAAGCCTCAAGAGATTACGGACTCCAGCACATTGACGACATCGCAAGAGAGTACGCCGCCCGGCTGGGTTTGCCGCGGGAAGAGGTGAAGGTTTACCTGAGCGAGAATATCGATTATTCTTTGGACGAGGAAAACCGCAAGGGATTGCAGCTTTTTTATCGCCTTGCGCGTGAGATCGGCATCATCCGCGAGGAAAAAGAGATCCTTTTTGCTTAGGGCCTGAACGCCCGGCGGGAAGTTTTGATCATCGGGTAACGATTTATGGGTTTGAAGCAGGAACAGGCAAGGGAAATGTTGCGCTCCGACGATCTGATCGGCTTGGGCATGGAAGCTGATTCTCTGCGCAGAAGGCTCCATCCCGGGAACGTTGTGTCGTACCAGATTGACCGCAACATCAATTACACCAACATTTGCACGGAGTACTGTTCCTTCTGCGCTTTTTACCGCCCCGTCGGCTCCCCCGAAGGTTATGTGCTCCCTCTCGAAACAATTTTCCAGAAAATTGATGAGACGCTGTCGCTGGGCGGCACCGGAGTCCTGATGCAGGGTGGCCTGCATCCCGACCTTAAAATTGATTACTACGAAAACCTGCTTTCCAGCATTAAGAGCCGTTACCCACAGCTCCATTTGCACTGCTTTTCGGCCCCGGAAGTCCTGAACATCGCGGACTTGTGCGGGTTGACCGTTCGCGATACGCTGATGCGGCTGATGGATGCAGGTTTGGATTCCATCCCCGGGGCTGGCGCGGAAATTCTGGACGACGAGGTTCGGCAGCGGATCGCGCGCTTGAAGTGCAGTACCGAGGAATGGCTTTCCGTGCATCGCACTGCGCACCAGTTGGGCATGCGGACCACCGCCACCATGATGTTCGGTTGCGGAGAGACCCTCGAGCATCGCATCGCGCACCTTGAACGGGTTCGGCGACTTCAGGAAGAAACAGGAGGATTCACCGCTTTCATTCCCTGGTTCTTCCAGCGCGAGAACACTTCGCTTGGGCGATTCATCAAGGAAGAAGTCACCGCGGTGGAATATCTCAAAACACTAGCCGTCAGCCGCCTTTACCTTGATAACATTCAGAACGTTCAGGCGTCTTGGCTGACGCCGGGTCACAAGATCTGCCAGATCGCTCTTCGTTTTGGTGGCAACGATGTAGGGAGCATCCTCATTGAAGAGAACGTTGTATCGGCCGCCGGTTGCGGTCGCACCTCTTCTGAGGAGAAACTTCGCCGGATGATTCTTGATGCCGGCTTTCGTCCCGTCAAGCGTGACACGCTCTATCGTAATTATTTCCTGAACTAAGCCAGCCTCGCAGACAGCCGCCGGGTGCTGCTTGTCCCTTTACGCTGATGACCGAACTTCGATGGAATCCGACGGTGCGCGAATGGGTTTCAACCGCCTCACACCGGCAGAACCGCCCCCAGATGCCGCACGACTGGTGCCCATTCTGTCCCGGCTCAGGCCGCGTTCCGGATGACTACGACGTCTATATTTACCCCAATGATTTTCCTGCCTTTTCGATTCCCCCGCAGGTTCCAGCCATCGAAGGCGACGATTTCTACCCCGTCAGGCCGTCCTATGGCAGATGCGATGTTGTGCTTTACCATCCTGACCACAACACCTCCATCCCTCAAATCCCTATTGACCACCTGACCCGCCTGGTGAGAATCTGGCGCAAGCGATTCTCAGAACTCAAAGCGACTTCGGGAATCCGCTACGTGCTGATTTTTGAGAACAAGGGAGCGGTGATCGGCGTGACTATGCCGCATCCGCATGGGCAGATTTATTCTTTCCCGCTGGTCCCGCCGCTGATTAAGAAGGAATTGGCCGCTGCGCGCGCCCACCGCCGTAGCCACGGTCGGTGCCTCTTCTGCGACATTCTCCAGAAGGAACGCAAAGGACGCGCGCGAATCGTGGCAGAGAACCGGGCTTTCACAGCGTTTATTCCGTTCTACGCCCGATGGCCTTATGAGGTGCACGTCTATTCCCGGCGTCATCTGGGCGCCCTCGATGAGTTTAAGCCTTCGGAGGAAAAGGCGCTGGCTGAAATGCTGAAATGGGTGACGCAGAAATACGACAACCTGTTCCAGATGTCGTTTCCTTACATGATGCTCTTGCATCAGGCTCCCACGCGGGGACGATATCCCCATTACCATTTCCACATTGAGTTTTACCCGCCGCATCGCAGCAAGGAAAAGCTAAAGTATCTGGCAAGCGTCGAAACGGGTGGCGGATTGTTCTTGAACGATTCGTTGGCTGAGGAAAAAGCACGGGAGCTTCGGTTGGTAGCGCCCAAGTCGCGCCGCGAAGTTGGTTGATCTCGTCACAATTTGAAACCAGGAAGCACAGCATGATCCAAGAAAACTTTCAAACAATCTATGGCACCGCGCCGGATGTGGTTACACGCTCGCCCGGGCGCGTAAACTTGATCGGAGAGCACACGGACTACAACGACGGTTTCGTGCTTCCGGCGGCGATTGACCGCACTATCGAGTTCGGAGCTCGCCGTCGCCAGGATAACGTGGTCCATGCTTACTCGATCGATTTCAAGGATGAAGCCGAGTTCAGTCTGGATGCGATTGAAAGGGACCCTCAGCATGCCTGGAGTAATTACCTGCGTGGCGTGCTCAAGTTCCTGCAGGAAGATGGGCACCGGCTGGCGGGCGCTGACGTTGCGTTTGGTGGCAATGTGCCGCAAGAAGCCGGGCTCAGTTCATCGGCGGCGGTTGAGGTCGGCGCCGTGACGCTGGCGATGAAGCTCTTCAACATCGACCTCGACCCGCTGGAGGTCGTTCGGCTCGCACGCAGGGCCGAAAATGAATTCGTCAACGTTCCCTGCGGAATCATGGACCAATTCGTGTGTGCGCTGGGCAAGCGCGATCACGCCCTGTTCCTCGATTGCCGCGACCTCGCTTATCGCCACGTTCCGTTGTCGGATCGCGTCAAGATTGTTGTGTGCGATTCCAGCGTCCGTCGGACGCTTGCCTCCTCGGAATACGAGATCCGGTTGAAACAGTGCCGTCAGGCAGTGGCGCAACTCGGAACCACCGGCCTGGCTGTCAACTCGCTTCGTGAGATCGATCTGACGGACCTTGAAGTTGCCAGGCACAGCCTGAGCGAAGTCCTGCTGAAGAGGGCCCGGCATGTGGTGAGTGAAAACGAGCGAGTGCTCAGGGCCGTGAAGGATCTGGAGAAAGGCGATCTCGAGAGTTTCGGCAGCCTGATGGTTGCCTCTCATGAAAGCCTTCGCGACGACTATGAAGTCAGTTGCAGGGAACTCGACCTCCTGGTGGAACTGGCGCTGAAGCAGCCCGGAGTGTTGGGAGCACGAATGACGGGCGCGGGCTTTGGGGGTTGCACCGTCAACCTGGTGCGAGGCGATGCGGCAGAACGCTTTGCGGATGCCGTCAAAGAAGGTTACAGCAAAGCGACTGGGCTCAATGCAGGGGTGTACGTTTGCCAGGCCTCTGACGGCGCCCTAGCCAACTGGCGGAATTGAGAAGGCTCTCACCTCGCTGTGCAGAGTCGCTGGTCTCCGAGTTTATCTGGGCGGGCGCCGGAGCAGAAGATTCCTTCAGGTATTCTTCCTTCCAGATGGGATCAAACAGTTCCTGCAGTTCCAGATCGTAGCGCACCATCGCATCGTAGTACTTATCATCCCGGAGCGCCTCAGCCGCCGCAGCGTCTTCCGGTTCAGGATGGAAAGTGTCGATCAGCTTGCGCCCCACGGCATGATGATCGCGAAGCGAACAGGGCAGAAGCCAGTTGCCATGCTCTTGAGGGCGCTTCTTGCCCAGGCCGTAATCCCACTGCCATTGGCGAATCGCCTGAAAGTAAGGCAGCTCATACACGTCATCCAGAGTACCGCCCCGCATGTAAATATCGTGGATGTTGCCGGCGGCGTAAGGCACAAAAACGCAGGGCATGATCTTGCCGTTCCAGTCGATATAGAAATAGCCGACCGGCGCACAGGCGGCAATGCAGCCTTCCGATGTCGTGCCGCAGTTCCAGAGATCGGCCAACATGATCTTGCGCTCGCGGATCAATTGCCAGGTGCGCCGCCACATCCACAACCGTTGCTGTGGGGTAACCAGCAGATCGAGCGTGTAGGCCTTGCCGATGGGCATGTACTGGAAGAGCCAGCCGTACACGGCCTGTTGCTCTTCGAAGAAAAAGTCAATGAAGGCGTCAGAGAGAAGTTCTTCCGCGTTTTCGCGAGTCGCAGTAAGCGAGACGCCAAAAGGTACGCCAGCCTGGCGCAAATGACCCATCGCAGCAAGGACCTTCTGGAACACGCCGGGCCCCCGCCGCTTGTCCGTCAGCCTCTCGAAACCTTCCACCGAAATAGCAGGCGTGAGGTTCCCGGCATCGGCAATTTGTTCCGCCAGTTGTTCATCAATCAGGGTGCCATTCGTGTAACAGAGGAACAAACAGTCAGGGTGCTCCTTGACCATGTCGAGCAAGCCCTTGCGGTTTGAACGGTAGGTAAAAGGTTCGCCCCCTGAAATCACAAAGAAGCGCATGCCCCAGAGTTTCTTCGCTTCCGTAATGACGCGGTTGAACACGTCCCATTCCATTCGCTCGCCGCTGGGACCGCCGCTGGCATAACACCCGATGCAGCGCAGATTGCAGGTCCGGGTCGGGCTGATCACCATCAGGCCTGGGGGCTCCTGCCCACCGTGTCTCTCGGCAAAGTTGACGGCGGCATTCTTTGATTCCTCGTCCTGCATCTCGTTGACGTAATTTGCGAATGCGCTTCTCAGGAGGGCATGAAGAACCCCGCGGGATATCTGCCTGCGTTCCAGTGCGCGCTCGAAGGAGCCGAGCAAGGCCCGCATCATATCTTCCTTATCCCGCTGCACCCGGCAAGGTCGACAGGCATCCAGGAAAGTGTCTTTGCGGGTCAGAATGTGCTTTGTGACTTCGCTCATCACGATACGTCGCCACATATCGCTCAGCAAAGCCTGCTCAAGGAGGGCCAAGGTGATGGCGGCGCTGCCTTCCGCCAGCTGGTGCGCCCAGCCCTGTAATCGGTTCATCGCAGCCTCCTTCGCGATTGGAGGTTAGTTCTCTTGCCTTCCCGACTTTCACGTATATTATACGCCCTTCTGTGTCCACCTCTGCCCTCCTCCCACGCCGGTCCATTCCGATGAGCAGTGGCTGCCCGGAAACGCCCCAGCGAAGACTTGGATTGACGCAGGGCAATCGTGCCTTGTTCGGGTCGTCAAGGCGGGTCTTGAGATTGTCAAAGGCTTAAACGCCGGAGCTTACATTTTCGAGACTTCTGGAGGCATTTTGGCTGGAGCACCAGGGCCAATCGATTTGGTCAGGTCTGCAATTTTGCCGGCTGGCACCGGGGCGCCATTTGTGGCAGGCTTTTTCCCGCCCGACGATGAGTTCTTTGGGCCTTTGAGAAGCAGCATCAGAGCGCTGAGCAGGAAGAAAACGAGCAGGATGAAGAGCAGCGTGCGAGCTACACGGCCGCCTTCGCCCTCGATAAAGGGGCATGCAGCTTTCGGAGTTCGCCGCCGGGCCAAATACCAGGGGAAAATGATGATCCACAGCAAGAAGGAACCGAGACTCCACCGGAGAGGCTTGGGGATCTTCTTCTCCCGAGCATCATGAAGGACCCAAACTGATGAAAGAATCACCAACCCGCCCAGCGCCAACTGGCCTTTTTCATATCCCAGAAATCTTTCCGCGATCATAGCAACAACCAGCCAAATACCCAACGTGGCGAAGAAGAGGCCCCATGAGAATCGCGCGTATTCCTTAGCGGGCAGGGGAATCACCTGCGAGGCAATCGGAATGACGACGTCGGGACGCACGATATCATTTGGATCGATGGCCTCTCGGCAGGAGGGGCATACCCGGCACGAAGGGGCAAGCATCTGGCCGCAGTGCGGGCAGGCAAAGGGCTCGTCTGGGAAAGCGGCCGCTGGACTGGAACTGTTCTCCTTGGGTACCTCAGCCATCAGCGACTCTTTCCTCCCCTGGTAGACCCTTAACTGCATTCATGGTTTCGAATTCCATCCTTGGTGCTCATCCCAGTCTAACACTTGGCGGTAAACTAATCTGCGGGAAAGCTGACTGAAATCGCGCAGACGGCCTTCAGCGCGATTGCCTCCTTGTGACTGATAATACCAACCAGCCTCCTGGCCCAGAGCCATCACCTCACCGGAGACAAACAAAACCCGCTCTGAATAATGATACGGAGTCCACGGAATAGTTTTCGGGTTATAGACCCTGTCCACATATAGTTTGATGCTATTCGGAGTCAGTTCCTTCTTAAGCACCATCTCCTGTAGCGCCTTGACCACAAAATAGTTGCAAACAATATGATCGATATGCCCTTCAGACGGAGGATGCGCCGTTACAATCACCTCCGGATGAAACATTTTCAGAAGTTTTCTTACAACAGCCTCAACCGACTGCCGGGCATAAGGCAGGTTGGGCTGGAAAATATGCTGGTAGGGGGTGTGGTTACAAGCGAGCAATGGCGCAAGGTACGGATGAACGGGACTGGGATGGTCGTACCAGATTTGCCCTGTTCCACCATCAGGCAGCCCCAGAAAATACATGTCATCCTTGGGTACGCCCAGGTGGCCCAATGCCGCCCGCGTCTCCGCCATGCGCAGTGTGCCGAAGTTCAAGGCCTCTGCAGGACTGCACGAATGCTCGTAATAAAGATCGCACGATCCCGCATCGCCGCTCGTAAAGTAAACGAAATGGATCGGGATGTGGTTCTCGACCGCCGCCCGGATCAAGCCTGTCCAACCACCCTCGTCATCCTCATGCGCGCAGAAAATCATGACCGACTTGGGCAGGGGATTCACACCCAGCTCCAGGTCATTCTCGGCTACCGTATCGCCGGTTGAATCGCTCAGAACGACTCTGACATGATAAAGGCCCGCCTGAGCAGGAAGGACGAACGCCACCGTTTCATGCGTGGCGGCCGATGTGGCCGGAAAATCAAGGTGAGTGCCAAGAACCTTTTTCGCAATTTCCTTTCCTTGCGGGTCAAGCAGCAGTGCAACCATAGAAATCTGCTTCCAGACCCTCGCTCCAGGGTTTTTGACCGAGAAGTGGATGGCCGCATCGTGCCCCGGAATAAACATCGTGTGCTGCTTGTTGAAATGGATGGCCGAATCATGGTCCGGAGGATAAAAGTGCCGGTAGGTTGTGGTATCAACATCGCTCAACTGAGGATAGGTATACTGCAGCGGATAAGGCTTGGGCGATGTGACTCCGGGCGGGCTGATCAGGACAAGCCGGCTGAAAGAAATGTCCAGAATGTTTTTGCGATTATGATTCCATACCACAACACCATACTGATGGATAGTAGGCTGCTTGACCTTCCCGGCGACTGCAGCATCACTGGAATGAATTTTCACCTGTTCGCCTGGAGTAAGTGTCAGATTCCGTCTTAACGTCACAATGCTGGCGGCAGCCTGCTGCGCAGGCCCGGCGATCCACGGCCAGTAGCGGTTTGAGAACTCAACTCGAAGTCCATTCAGGGGCTGGTTGGTCAGGTTTTTCAGAGTAATGTCACAGGCAACCTTGTCGCCGCTAACGTAAAAAGTCTTTTGGAGTTTGATGTTTTCAATCTTAACCAGCCTGCGATAAACGGCAAAGGACCCGGCCTGGCGAGCCTTGATAACAATCTCCCCGGAAATCCGGTCATACCCCAGCAGGTCAATCTCATAGCGTCCAGTCCTGGCATCCAGAGGAATTTTCCATAAGACCGAGTAGAGGCCTGTGCCGGAACCGTTCGGACAGGTCCACACATGTGACGGGGGAGTTTTGTACACGGCCTGGGATACGCCGTCGTAGCGCACAGTTGCTGAAAAGACCAATCCGTCACGGATCGAAGCCCCCGGAGCCGGGGCCAGCCGCATCCGGACTTCTGAGCCAATGTCATAATCGGTTCTATTGGTCACCGCCAGGACGCTACCTTGCGCCTGGGCCAGCACGGGCAGCAGCAGAATTCCCGCAAAGGCCGCAAATTTTGTATAGATGGACTTTCGCACGTGCCTTGATAACACAGCTTCCTCCGCTCCCGCGCGGACGAAGTCCGGACCTTGTGCACAAAACTGGAGCCGCCCCGCCGCGCCCATGGATCGCCCCAAAGTCGGGGTTTATGTGCAAAATTCTTAATTTATCACGAAGCGGCACAGGCTGCGCGCACGTCTCCCGGAGCATTCGCCAGCCGCAGGGCGCGTTTCTGAAAATCCGGGCAGTTTGGGAAAACTACGCTTCCGGAGCGGATTTCAGTTCCGCTTGGGGAATCAATTCAGGCAAGGTGCCTGCCTTTGTGAGGATAAAGTAAACCACAAAACCCACGACGAAGGAAAAAAGAACAGCTGGCCGGTCAGCCTTTACCCAGCTTGCGGGTACTCCAGGGATGCTGTTGAGGATTCCGACCACAAACCCGAGCGCCCAGGATACGTATCCGGCCCAGTTGATTCCTTTGCGCGGGCCTGACCACTTTCTCCCTGCCAGGAGATAGTCAGCCGCCATGGCACCGCAGATCGGCCCGAAGGAAGCGCCCACTATCGTGAAAAATCCAATCAGATTCTGCGCTACTCCAGTAATAGCAAGAACAGCTCCAATGGTCACGCCCACCATGGTTGAAGCGGCGCGCGGGATTTTCGGCAGCATGGTTCCAAAACTATTACTGGCGATGAAAGTGCAAAATGTTGTCGGAACCATCGAAGCAGCCGCAAAAAGAAAGAACATGATTGGGGCAAGGGCTCCCACGCTCTTGATGGTGCTGGCATATGTGAAGTCCGAAGCGTTTCCGACTGTGCCCAGGTGGCCGGCCACCGAAAGCACCGGCAAGCCTCCAGCGATGAGGATCGCCAGAGTGATGCCTGTCAGGCCACCCCAAACCACGTCGCTGCGGTTCCTGTTGTTCAGGCCAAAATCAGCACCTGCTGCGCCTGCCGTTGCAAAAAAACCGATCACGATGGCAAGCATCGTCAGAAAACCACTCCAGGCATCATTCTGCGGAGGATGATAGCTGGCCACGCCTCCCTTATTGGCCCAGAAAACGATAACGATCATAAACAGCGGTACCCAATTCAGATACTGGGCGATGCGCGCCATGTAGGAAATCCCTTTGATGGCCACCCAGGCCAACACATAGGCCCAGACCAGTGCGATGCCGATAAACAGCCCCTTCGAGTGGCTGCCAAGACCCTCCATGATGTAGTCCACCGCGAAATACGTTGCCACTGCGAACCATCCGATTTGCAGAAAGCCCATCAGAAGGCCGGGCATCAAGTATCCCCCCTTCACGCCGAAGGTGGATGTTCCAACAATATAGAGGGGACGTCCGGTCTGCATTCCGAGCATGGCCGGCGCATAGTAATAAAGCGCAAAACAAAGCAGGCCTGCCACAAAAAGGCCGAGGAGGCAGACAGTTGGACTGGCCTGAACCAATGTTGGCGCGGACAACCCGAGATAGAAACCCACCCATAGGAAAATCCCCGCGTATGAAGGGAACGTGCTTTTATACCAGGGAACCCGCTTACTGACAGGATTGGGAACAGAGGATCCGACGTAACTTGGAATTTCGGCAGCCATTTTACCCCCAATCAGACACACCCCACAGAGTCTGACCGGGGACAAAGAATATTCGCTCTTGGGCCTTTATGCAAGCTCAAAACCAAATATTGTCATGAGGGCGACTGCGGCCTGCCGGGTCCCGTCAGTCAAGGCTTGAGAAGATTCCTGGGGTCGCGTTCGGCTACCGTTGTTCGCCTTCGGCAAACAGCCGGTAACCAGGATTAGGAGGAAACATCTGCGCCATCAAAGTCATCCGCTTGCGCAGGGCCGGTACAGGCAAATTTTCTGGTCCAACCCTGATTCGGACGTCGTGCCAGAGTCCGTGCATATATTCCGCGCACGTGCTGGTGAAGGAAACGTCGCGATACTTCAGGAACTGCGAACCCGTTCGCGACCTCCGGCCCTGCCCTCGAAGCGACTGCTTGGCTTCATAGGCCTCTTCGTCAATTTCCCCGTTGATCCCATTTCGCAATTCCTCATGGAGCAGGGTTGTAAAGCGTTCACGTTCTTCAGGCGCAAGCCGCAACCGCAGCAGTTCAGCGACACTTGCCAGGAATTCCCACCCCGTGTCATGAGGATCGAGGTCGCGGCAGGCAAGGACCAGATCAATTCGATTCTCATTTTCCAGCCAGACCGCGGAATGCTTTTCTCCCTCAGGATTGGAAAAAGCGACCAGGTCGCCCGCCGGAAGGCACGCCACGAAAGGGACCAGAAGAACCCGCAGTTTCCCAAGCCGTCGTGCGGCACCCTCCGGGACGGCTCGGGCGGGTTCCCGAACCATGGTGCGTTCTTCGGAGGGACTCAGGGCAATGGCGGAATGCATTTCCCATTCATGTGCGAGCCGGGAGAGCGGTACGAACACCCTCTGGACATATTCCCGCACCGGAATATTCTTGCGCACCGAAGCCTGCGAAGGGTTCAATTCAATCCTCGCGAACTAAATCTCAACCCCTTATTGTGGAGGATAACCTTGGCCAGTGTCTAGCGGTCCGCAGCCGTCGAAAGTGACGTTTTGAATCCACCCGCACTCGAACTGCAAGCCAGCCTGTTACAGCTTTCTGCCGGAGTCTGAGTGTCCCGCCATCAAAAGCCCAGCGCTGCGACGTGCCCCTCTAAAACCAACTCGATGGCATTCCAGAAAAGAGTTGCGCTGGGCATGGAGCAGGGGCAAAATGAAAAAGTAGAGATTTTGAACGCTGGGGGACATGCCTTGCGGCAGTAAGGTCTTTGCGGGCTCCGGCATGAGAACTTGATTACGGGCATTCCCTACGAAGAGTAGACCGCGGTAAACAGCTTTGCAATTAATCCCTGAAAAATTTCCAGCTTTCTCACTTCCTGACGACAAATTCCACGATCATTGTGGCGTTTTCGCTGTTTATGGCCATGCTGAAGCTGCCAAGTTGACCTATTTGGGACTTTACGCCCTCCAGCACCGTGGCCAGGAAAGCGCTGGCATAGCTGCCGCCGACGGCCATCGGTTGATCGGCCACAAAAACATGGGCCATGTGGCGGAAGTTTTCAACGAAGGAGTTTTGCAGGACCTCGCCGGACATGCTGCCATCGGCCACACACGCTATTCGACTGCTGGCGATACGAACTTGAAGAATGCCCAGCCCCTGAGCGTCAGTTGCCAGAAGGGGCAGGTTGCCCTTGCCCATAATGGGAACTTGGTGAACGCGAGCAGTATCCGGCGCGAACTGGAAGCGCGCGGCGATATCTTCCAGACAACCAGCGACACGGAAGTAATCCTGCACTATTTCGCGCGTTCCAGGCACAGCGGCATTCCGGAGTCCATTGCTGAAGCGCTTGACCGCGTTTCAGGTGCGTACTCGCTGGTGATGCTTTTCAAAGACAGCGTTTATGCGATCCGGGATGCGCGCGGATTCCGGCCTCTCAGCCTGGGGCAACTGAACGGGGCCTTTGTCGTCGCCTCAGAAACCTGCGCGTTTGACATCATCAGCGCCACTTACGTGCGTGAAATCGAGCCCGGTGAGATGGTGGTTCTGGATAAGCGCGGCGTCACGTCACTGCGCTTTTCCCCGCCAGCGAAGCCGGCCAAATGCATTTTTGAACATGTCTATTTTTCCCGGCCCGACAGTATTGTTTTTGGCCGCTCCGTTCAAAGCAGCCGGGAAATGCTCGGACGGCGGCTCGCCCTGGAGCATCCGACAGATGCGGACCTGGTGGTTCCGGTTCCCGATTCTGGAGTTGCGGCAGCCATCGGCTATTCGGAAGAATCAGGCATCCCATTGAAATTCGGATTGATCCGCAACCATTACGTGGGGCGTACCTTTATTGAGCCGACGCAAGCTATTCGCGACTTTGGAGTCAAGCTGAAGCTTAATCCTGTGCGCAGCCTCCTCGAAGGGAAACGCGTTGTGCTGGTGGATGATTCCATCATCCGTGGCACGACAAGCCGGAAAATCGTGCGCCTCGTGCGTGAGGCGGGAGCTCGTGAAGTCCATTTCCGGATCAGTTGTCCCCCCACTGTCTCGCCCTGCTATTATGGGATTGACACGCCCACGAAAAAAGAACTCATCGCTTCCAGCCACAGGGTGGAAGAGATTCGTGAATACGTAGGTGCAGATACGCTGGGGTATCTTTCGCTAGAAGGGCTTCAGGAAGCTGTCGGGAACGACAAAGAGAATTATTGTCTGGCATGCTACACCGCTAGCTATCCCACTGCCATTCAACAGCCTCTTATCAGCTTGCGAAACCGGGAATGAGGTTTATGGATTCTTCAGAAACTGTAGAGACCGAAAAACAAGGTCAGGATGTCCCCGAGGCCCCTTCTCCTCCTCCCCAGCGTGTTTCCCGGCGCGATGGCTTGTGGGAGACGGTTCGTTCTCTCCTGATCGTACTGATCGGGGTGTTTTGCATCCGGACGTTTGTGGCAGAAGCCACCGTGATCCCGACGGGGTCCATGGAAGACACCATCCTGATTGGTGATCACGTTTTTTTGAACAAGCTGCTTTACGGTCCGCAGCTGCCTTATACCGACCTGCGTTTTCCTCGCATCGCGCCGATCCACCGCGGAGACATTGTGGCGTTCCATTATCCTGTGAATCCTTCTCTGATGTTCGTCAAACGCGTGATTGGCATCGGCGGCGATGTCGTCAAAGTTGTCAACCAGCAGGTTTACGTCAACGGCAAGCGGCTGAAAGAACCCTACGCCCACTTCGAGTCGCATGGAGTTTTACCGCTTTGCCTCAACTTTCCGCCGCCTGTCCGGGAGGTCGAGGACATGCCGGAAGCCTTGGGCCTGAATCCCAAATGGGCTCGGGAAATGCCCCGTTATATTCGCAAAGACGGCCTTTATGTCCCGAAAGGGCACTTGTTCGTGATGGGCGACAATCGCGATGATTCCCTGGACAGCCGATTCTGGGGGTTCGTGCCCGTGCAGAATGTTGTGGGAGAACCATTGTTTATTTATTGGTCCTATAACGCGCCCACGCACGACTGGACCGATGACCGGCTCTCAGACCGGCTGAAATTCGACGCTTCCATCCTCTGGAACTTCTTCGGCAAAACGCGCTGGTCCAGAGTAGGCAAGGTGTTCTGACAGATTCCGCCCTTCTGGTTTTTCGGTGATTCCATACAAGGAGCTCTCGGCAATCGATGCGTTATCGAGATGGGGGCGTCGACATCAACGCGGCGAACCGCACAAAGTCACAAATCAAAGAGCTTGTCAGCAGGACCTTCAGTCCTCACGTGCTGAGGGGTTTTGGCGCTTTTGGAGGCTTTTTTTCCCTCAAGGGAGTTCCGGCGGAGGCTGTGTTGGTTTCCAGCATGGACGGCGTCGGTACCAAGCTCAAGCTGGCATTTGCTACCAACCGCCACGAAAGCATCGCCGCAGACCTGGTGTTTCATTCGGTCAACGACATTGCAGTTCATGGGGCCAGGCCCTTGTTCTTTCTCGATTACCTTGCAACGGATAAAATCCGCTCCAGGGTTGTCACAGATATTGTACGTGGGCTTTCCAACGCTTGTCAGGAGGTCGGTTGTGCCCTCGTGGGCGGAGAGACCGCGCAGATGCCAGGCTTTTACGCTGCGAATGAATACGATCTCGCGGGGTGCATCGTTGGCTGGGTGCGCCGTCGTGACATTCTGGACGGAAGCCGGATTCGGCCCGGAGACGTGATTATCGGGCTGCCGTCACTTGGTCTGCATACAAACGGTTATTCCCTTGCCCGAAAAGTTCTAATCGACCAGGCCGGGCTTCGGCTTTCGCAGCGTGTTCCGGAACTTGGACGTCGGCTCGATGAAGAACTATTGGCGCCACATCGATGCTATGGTTCACTGCTCCTGCCACTGCATCATAAAGGGTGGCTTACCGGCCTGGTCCACATCACCGGCGGCGGTATCACTGACAACACGCCGCGAATTCTTCCCGAGCGATGTTCGGCAGAAATTCATCTAGGATCGTGGCCGGTGCCACCCATTTTCAACTTGATCTCCCAACTCGGGAAAGTCCGACAGGATGAAATGTTTCACACCTTCAATATGGGCTTGGGGATGCTGCTGATCGTTCCGCAAAAGAACATCATCCATGTCACACGCGCCCTCAAAAGGAAAAAAGAGAAGTTTTGGGTTGTGGGCAAGATAACTGGCGGTGAGCCTGAGGTAAAATATCTCGC
>JBJKQK010000110.1:0-8870 GCA_046705285.1 Terriglobia bacterium | reverse complement strand
GTTCAGCCGGCGTCAGCTTGAATTTGACTGTCCGCGTTTCGCCAGGCTTCAGGTGGACACGCTCGAATCCTTTCAGTTGCTTGATGGGTCGCGTGACGCTGCTGACCCGGTCGCGGATATAAAGCTGCGCAACCTCATCGCCTGACCGCGAACCCGTGTTGGTCACATCCACGCTGACCGCCGTTTCGCCTTCGGGACGGATGCTCGCCGGGGAGATCCGCAGATTGGCAAACTTGAAGGTGGTGTAGCTCAGGCCATGGCCAAAGGGAAAAAGCGGGCCGCGCTTCTCAAACAGATAGGGAACATCGGCCGAAGGCTTGCGATCGTAATAAGCCGGAAGTGCTCCCACCGTGCGTGGAAAAGTGATGCTGAGCTTTCCGCCAGGATTCACATCACCGAATAGCACCTGAGCCGCTGCCGTGCCGCCCTCCTCGCCCAGGTACCAGCCTTCCAAAATAGCAGGTACGTGTTCGGCCACGTAATCGATGGAGAGTGGCCGGCCGTTAATCAAAAAGACCACCGTCGGCTTTCCCGTTTCGACGATGGAGCGGACCAACTGATTCTGAAGGCTAACCATGTCAAGCGAGGCGCGGTCGCCGGGATTGTCCACGCCCGCCTCATGGCAGGTGGAATGATTGCCCCCCACAACCAGAATGGCGACATCCGCTTTGCGCGCCACCTCGGTGGCGGCGCGGATGCTTTCGAGCTGAGTTTTCGGATCGGGAAGCTCGACTTTGCCATCGGCACGGACGCTTATCTGACAACCTTCGGCGTAAAGCACGCGAGTCGATGAGCCGGCGCGGTCGCGAATACCCTGTAAGATAGTCACGTCGCTCTTCTGGGGGGGACGGCTATAGCCGCCCAGATGCACACTGGCTGCGTTGGCGCCGATCACGGCGATGGTCTTGTACTTCTTCAAATCAAGAGGCAGCATGTTGTTCTCGTTCTTCAGCAGCACCACTGCTTTCTGTGCAACTTCCAGCGCCAGTTTCCGATGTTTCGCGGAGTTGGTGATTTTCTCCGCGTAGTCCGGATCGACATAAGGATTTTCAAACAGCCCCAACCGGAACTTCACCGAAAGGACTCTGGAGACGGCCCGGTCGACTTCGCTTTCCGGGATCTTCCCGGCGCGTACCTGGTCCAGCAGTGTGGCATAGACGTACCCGTCGGAACGGTCATAATCGAGACCTGCCTTGAGCGCCATGCGCGCCGCCCCGGCATAATCCGCAGCGATGTGGTGAGTGTTGACCAGCATTTCGAGGCCTGCCCCGTCAGACGTGACGTATCCATCAAATCCCCACTCGCCCCGCAGGACGTCCTCCAGCAGCCAGTGATTGATGTGGCAAGGAATGCCTCCGTTGATCTCGCAGTAGGCGGCCATGATGCTCCCTATGTGGGCTTCCTGGACCGCGGCGCGAAACATTGGAAAGAAAACTTCCCGCAGCTCGCGCTCGGCATAGTTTGCGGGGGCGGTGTTGCGGCCGCCGAATGGCTCGCCGAGTCCTGCGTAGTGCTTTGCAGTAGCCAGCACATGATGCCGGTCGATCAGATAATTCTCGCCCTGCAGCCCTTTGGTGGCGGCCACGCCGATGCGAGTGGCCAAATAGGGATCTTCGCCGTAGGTCTCCTCGGTCCTGCCCCATCGCGGGTCGCGGGCCAGGTTAAATACAGGCGCGAAAACCTGATTGATGCCTGTTGAGGCAGTTTCGTCCCCCACGGCCGTGAAGGCTCGCTGGATCAGTTCGGGGTCCCACGTGCATCCGAGGGCGATGGCTTGAGGGAAACTCGTCGAGTTGTCAGCAACAAAACCGTGGAGTGCCTCGCCCTGGAAAATCTGGGGAATGCCCAGCCGCGTCTTTTCCACTGCGTAGCGCTGCAGCGCGTTCCGGTACACTGCCTGGTCATGCGGACTGCGCCTCGTAAAGTACCAGTAAATGTGCTGGAAATTGCCTTGGATGTCCGCGTCGGTATATGTGCCGGTTGGATCGATAATTCCGTAAATCGGAGTCCTGCCACCTCTTAACTGTTCAACTTTCTCCTCCAGCGTCATGCGTTTCACCAAATCGGCGGTGCGCTGTTCGATGGGGAGTTTAGGATTGCGGTAGTCGGGGATTGCGCCTCCCGACGGGATTGATCCTTGAGAACTTTCCTGAGGGGCGGCGTCCGCGATTGGGTTCGCGGACACGGCGCGCCGGCCGGTCAGGAGTGCGCCCGCCCCTGCGAGTATCGATGCAAATTCACGTCGTGTCATGAATTCCTCCTGTCAGTGTCAGCTAAAAAGTACATGATGTGTGGCATTATATATATCACGTTTTATGAATCATGTGCGAAACCAAGATGCAGCAACCGCTCGGTTCACGGTGCACACAGACGCTGGAAACGATTTGCCTGGCCGGACACACGTCGCAACCAGCCGCAGGTGTGCGCCGCGAGCGTAGGCCGGCCAAAGCAGGATAGAGCCACGGTCAATCAAAAGATGATTTTGGGTTGACCGTGGCAACCCCCCTAAAAGTGGAGCATGAGCCCAATCTGCAGAATGCGTGGGTCATGCGCGCTGGTGACTTCACCGAAGTTTCCTGCCCCGAACGATGTGCTGACGCCGCTGAAGCTGGTGTGGTTGAAGACATTGTAAAACTCGAATCGCAGCTCCGTATCAACCCGTTCGCCGAAATGGAAGTGCTTGTACAGCGACCAGTTGAAAACGGTCTGTGCCGGACCCGTTATGGTGTTGCGGCCCACGTTTCCGAAGAACCCGGCCGGTGGAACGGCGAAGCCGGAGGTGGTGAACCACTGGTTGACCTGATGGGGCGTACCAACCGGTCCCACCAGGTCGGGGTGTGTGGCCAAACCATGCCCGGCGCCGGTGATGCCGATGTTAAGGGGCAGGCCGGTCTGGACCGTTGTGATCCCTGCGAACTCCCAGCCTCCTAACAGAGTGCCCTCCGCGCCGTGCATGCTTTGAAGGAAGGGCATCCGCCAGTCGTAGTTCATCTGCAGGATCTGTGCGGTGTTGAAGTCGGAAAGCGCCCAATTGGCGCGCAGATTGTATGCATCCTGGGCTGTCTGGTTATAAGCGGAAGCGTCATCCATCGCTTTGGAATAGGTATAAGCGATGCCGAGTTGAAGTCCCTTGCTCATGTGCCGCTCGAAGTTTACCTGCAGGGAGTTGTAATCACTTACCGCAGCCTTCTCTTCCAGCGTAATCGCTCCCCAGCCGATGAAAGGCCTGTACAGATTCTGAGGAGGCGGTACCTTAGCGCTGAGGGCGGGATTGTAGTCGAAGCCGGAAACGGGCATCGGTTGATTCAGGTTCATCTGCACGGGCAGGTGCTCCGCATGTGTTCCCACGTAAGCCACGCTCAGCGTGGTAGCGGGAGTCAGAAGATGCTGCACACTGAGGCTGTACTGCATGGTCATGGGCGGCGGGTAATATGGGTCGATAACCAGCAGCGAGGGCGGCGCAAGCGGCGCCACAGTACCTACGGCCGGGTTGTTCATGGGCGGTATGGTATTTGTCAGGCCGTAAGTCAGCGTCTCGTCTGTGGCGAAGGGCGGATTATTGGTGATGTTGTAGGTGTCATTCCCCTGCACACGATAATAACCCATCCCGAATCCACCACGAATCGACGTCGTCCCGTGGTGAAACGGGTCCCAGGCAAAACCGACGCGCGGACCAAAATCGTTATATTGCGTCTGGGCCAGCCCGCGAGGCACTCCGTTAGTGCCAGCGATGTAGAGACCGTTCGTCAGATTGCAGGTCGTCGCATTCGGAGTGCAGTTAATGTTTCCCGTCGTGCTGTCGAGCGTGGGAGCTTCTGCCGGGTTCCATTTGCCGGGAAGGAAATTGGAAAGCAGGTTCCTGGTGGTGTAGGTGTGGGGGATGAAAAACCAACGCACGCCCAGGTTCAGCGTCAGGTATGGCCTCACCTTCCAGTCGTCCTGGGCATAGGCTTCCACCTGGCTATAGCGGTAGCTCGGCACAATCTGGGTACTCAATTCCTCGTATGTGTTGGGGTAGCCGAGCAGGAAATCGGCGAAGGAGTTGCCCGTGAACGAGCCGTTGAAGCTGAAATTTCCCTGCGATCTTCCTCCCGTGATCTGGTCTTTTATGGAGTAGATGTAAAGCCCGCCAAACTCGAAGGTGTGGTGGCCTGAAACCTTTGTCAGGTTGTCTTCCCAGACGAAATTCCGCTGAAAGTTGTGCCAGGGCAAATCGGTAACATCGTAGGTCCCATACCCCTGCGACAGGAACAAGGAGGGAATGCGGTTGTCCGGATTAACTGGGAACAACTCGGGGATGCTCAGGCTGGACGGGCGCTGATAGACTCCCGAGGGAAGGATTTGTATGCCGTCGTAACTGATATTGAAGTTGAACTGGTTGACAAAGGTGGGATTGAAAGTCTTCGTCAGGTTTACCACAAGATTGTAGTCCGGCATAGTGCGGTCCGAGTGAACGGTAGGGAATGTGTCCGAGCCAAATTCAGCCTCTGGAAGTTGGCGGTAGAACTGCTCGTGGATGTAGTGTCCAAATAGCTCTAAGCTAGGGCTGAAATTGTGATCAATAGTGACGAGTTCCTGACCAAAGTTGATGGGCTCAACGGGCGAGGCGACGTAGTTATCGAATGCGGTTCCACCGACGTTGGCCGCAGGAAAGACACCCGCTTTAATAAGTGCTACGGCGTTGGGATTGAAGCAGGACGGATTGATTTGCAGACCGCTGATGCAGCTGGCCGGAACACCCGGAGGGGGCGTCAAGGATGTGGCCTTGCCGAGAATCGGCGACTGGCTGAAATTACCCTGTAATTCCAGAGGGCTGGGCGCGTGAAGGACGGTTGTCAGGCCCCTGCGAAACCGCCGCCATTCCTGGCTGTAGAAGAAGAATGTCTTGTGTTTTTGAATGGGTCCGCCCAGGGTAAAGCCGAAATCGTTCTGCTTGAGCGGCGGAACGGGTTTGCCCGCACTGTTGGTGAAGAAATTGGCGGCATCGAATGCATCGTTGCGGACGAAATCATAGGCTGATCCGTGGAACTGGTCCGTGCCGGTTTTGAGCGCTACGTCGACAATTCCACCCCCCGCAGAGGGATACTGCGCGCCGTAATTGCTGGTTATCACGCGAAACTCCTGGATGGCCGCCATTGCCGGATAGGATATGGTAGCGTTATTGGTTCCCGTATCCATATTTTCGGCTCCGTCGACCATCCAATTGTTTGCGCCATAGCGCAGGCCATCGAAATTGATCGACGACCCTCCGCCGGTGCTTCCTCCACCCGTATAAGGCGAATCAGGCAGGCGGCTGCGGGCGCCCGGCACCAGGGCAGCCAGCGAAATGTAATCACGGCCATTGACCGCAATACTGGCAATCTGGGTGTGCCCGATCACTCCGCCAATTTCGGAGTTGGAAGTGTCAACGTGCGCGGCATTGGCAGCGACAGTCACAGACTGCGATACTGCGCCCAGTTCCAGCTTGACATTCAAGGTGGCATTCTCGCCAACGGTGATTTCGAGGCCCGTTTGATGCCAGGCCTTGAATCCCTTTGCTTCGACGTAAACGTCGTAGGTGCCGACATTGGGACCAACGAGCAGGTAGTGGCCTGCCGAGTTGGAGGTCGTTGTCCTGCTGGCGTGCGTGGCAATATTAATAAAGGTTAGTTTTGCGTTGGGAACAGCGGCCCCGGTGGGGTCCAGGATAAAACCGCTGATGGAGGCGTTCAAGTTCTGTGCCATGCTCGGCGCTGGAAGTAAAAGGATGGAAAGAGCAAGGCAGACCAAGATAAGAGCGAATGAATCGTGCTTGGCTAGTGACTCCATGGAATCATCTCCTCCTTACACTTGTGCGAGTGGTGCTTCCATCCTGATGGAAGGAAACTCTCAACTCACTGATTCAGACCCCATGCCCCGACTTCAAAAAGTTCAATATGATATCTAGTATATGAGCTAAAGACGCATTGTTATCGCCCGCCTGGAACCCGGTCAAGCAGCGGCTCGAATTATCCCGCGCCCGAATCGGGATCCTTTGCTGGTTGTGTTGCGGTTGGTCAGCTATGGTCACCGGTGTTGCAAGTCTGAAGTTTCCCGGTCTGCCTGGTCAGAGGAACTCGCATGATGGTACCAGAAGCGGAAAGATCATGTGCCGACTCGACCGGATGTACGACGCACCGACGCGGCTGAAGGGTTGCATTGTTCGGGTGGAAAAATGAGGAGAAAGCCGCTTGGCCAGCCGAAGGTGGGAACACTGGCGCACGACCGTCGCGCTGGGCGAGCCCCTTTCCCATTCTCTCCAGACGGAGTTTTTGTATCGCCAGTTGCGCGAAGAGTGCAGTGCCCCCGCCCGGTGAAAGACGTGGCCCTGGGGTGAGGGAAGCAACTTTCAATGTGGGCTGGGGACGCTAAGGACGATTGCTCACAACATGCTTTGATATTCGGACTGAGGTGTTCAAGGCTTTTTCCCGTTCGCGGGCGAACCGGATGCCTCCTCGGTACTTCCGCCAGGGAGTGTTCCGGCTCCTCGACGATTCGCCTTATCCAGCGTTGCTCTCTTGCGGGCCTGAACTTCAGCATACAGCTTCGCGACGATTGCCCTTTGGCGGTCACCGTCCTGCTTCATATGCAGCCGGTAATAGACAGTTGCCAGCGAGGTGTGCGCCTCCAAGAAATTTGGGAAATCCTTGACCAGAGCTTTGAGGGTCTTTCGAGCTTGTTCCAGGTTTCCCAGACCGATCTGAACAAGCGCTACCTGATAGCGGGCCCGTGGCGAGTCGGGCCGCACCCGAAGCGCGCGAGCGAGATAAGGCTGGGCCTCCTTGTATTGTCCCCCTTCACTCAACATAGCCCCCAGGAGGAGGTTCGGGTCGAATTCGTTCGGATCAATCGCGAGTTCTTCCCGAAAAGCTTCCATGGCTTGGGGGCGCTGTCCGGCGTCGAGAAGCGCTTCTCCATAAAACCAGTGGGCGAGGGGGATTTTGGGATCGAGTTTGATGGCCTCAGAAAGCTGCTTGATCGCTCCTGGCACATCGTGGATGGCAAGCCGCGCATCTCCCAGCATCAGGTGCGCTTCAGGAGAATCCCCATTCCGCAGGATTTTGTTGACCAGAAGCTCGCCCTTCGCAATTTGGCCGTCGTTGATGAGAGCCGTTCCCAGCAAGTAATCCAGCGCCGGCTGCTGATGCTGCGTGGCTTCCATCGGCTCAAGGACTTGTACAACTTCCTTATACTTGCCCAGGCGGAAGTAACAGTCACCCAGCAAGAGGGCGATTTGAAGGTTTGATGGCGCAGCAGTGTGTAAGGGCTGAAGCTCGCTCGCAGCCTCCTCAAGCTGCAGGGACTTATAGTGCGCCAGCGCCAGATTCAACTCCACTTGCGGGTTGCCGGGCTGAATCTTCAGCGCCTTTTCGTACTCTTCGATGGCCTCCGCGTAACGTCCCTGGTGAGCCAGCGCCGCGCCCAGATTTGCTCGTGCCACGAAATTTCCAGGATCAATTGCAAGGTACTTCTGGTACTCGCGAATGGCTTCGTCGAATTCACCTGCCTGATGCAGCTGAATGGCTCGTACCAGGATTCGGCGGCTCTCTGCTTCGGATTCCGGGGCAGCCGTTTGGGCTGAAGATGCCTTACCCGTTTTCCCGGGAGTTGATGGACCGTTCTTCCTCCCTGATGGAGGCTGCTGCGCCGCCGCCCCGGCCCAAACGGCGAAGCACACAAGGCATGCGAGCGCTGGCTTTCCAAATCGAAACATGGCGTACAGCTCCAGATTAAACAAAAAAAGGGTGGCCTGCAAGGCCACCCTTTTAATGCACAGCGTCTGTCTCCTAAACGTTAGAACTGGAAGTTGACAGACATCTCAATGACCCGGTGCCCCTGTTTGTGAGAGGTGGTCCCGAAACCCGGGTTGTTCACCGCCCCAGTGGTCGGATCGAAGGCGAGGTTGAGATCGCTTCCGCTGAAGGACCACAACGGATGATTCAGGAAGTTGTAGCCCTCAACGCGGAATTGAAGGATCTTCGACTCGGTGATATGGAACGATTTGAATATTCCCAAGTCGGTGTCGAAGTATGCAGGCCCGTACATGGCCGGCAGGATTGTCGGTCCGTTCTGGCCCACTTGCCTTGGCATTGCGAAGCAGCTCGGGTTCATGTACTGGTGAGATCCGAGATTCGCCGTCGGATTGCAGCTCAGTATGGGGTTAAGCTGAATATCCGGCGTGCCCAGCAGCGAAACGTTGCTGATGTTGAAACTGGTGCCAGGGATCGTTGCACTGTTGAGATTCATGCCGAAGTTCTCAGCACCACTGCCCGCATTGGGCGCCAGATTGGCGCCGCTTTGAAGCTGGGTGATGCCCGAAAGCTGCCAGCCGTTGATCAGTCCTCCCAGCATCTTCTCTTTGGTGTGGTTCCCCAACTCGATTGAATAGGCGGCATTGAAGACACTGGGCCGGTTGAAGGGGAGCACTCCATAGTTCGAGGCCAGGTTGAACTGGTTGTAGAAGCCGATGATGCCTAGAGCCTTGCTGTAAGTGTAGTTCAAGGCCAGCATGTAACGGCCTCTCGTACGGTTCCAGGTCACCTGCAGGGAGTTGTAATTGTAATAGCCATTCATGGTTGTGACGTAAAGGTCCGAGTAACCCAGGTATGGCCGGAAATTATCCGCTACAAGTGAGTTCGGATCCACGCCTCCATTGTTTGACGCCAGCATGGCTCCAATCGGAACCTTGTTGATGTTCAGAGTGTTGGAGCCCACGGTGCCGCCGTTGCCGTTGCCGGGCATATCGCGGGTGCGATTACCGACATAGGCGACCTGCAGCAGGCTCGACCAGGGCATGCGCTGCGAAACCGTGAAGTTCCAGCTGTCCGTGTACGGTTCGTCGTTATTCGTGC
>JBJKQK010000109.1:0-6599 GCA_046705285.1 Terriglobia bacterium | reverse complement strand
GCCGAAATCAAGGCCAACTCTGAATCCCTGATGCAGGAACTGTCCGACAGAGTGGATGCTTCAGCCTCAGTACTGAGAGAGGAAGGCCTTCAGGCAAGCGCCCGGGTAGAGTCGTCGCTCCAGAATTCGCTTGAAACCTGCAAGAAGCAGCTTGCCCAAATCTCTGAATCCAACCTCGAAGCACACCGCCAGGCCATTAGCAACAACCTCAACTCCTTGAGAGGCCGTCTGGAGCGTTCGATGCAGATTCTTCGAGGAGAAGTTGAACAGGATGTTGAGGCCACTCGATGAAAATCGAAGCTACCAAAACTCCCGGTTCCCTTGCGAAAGCACCTCCATCCTGGAAACCGATCCCAGGAAATGGTGGATGGCGAACGTAAAAGTTTTCCTGATAGAAGAGATTGGGAGTGTTTACACTTGTTCGCTGCTGGCACGACCGGAACACGCCCGTCAGATCGATTTCACAGTCGCCTTGCCCTTGAAGCCAGCAGGTAAAGAGAGGGAGTGCACGGCTTTGGCTATCACCATTTCAAGGCACAGACGCAGAATCCGGATGGCACTTACGCCTGGAAGGGGGTCTTCAAAATCTCCAGTATTGCATGTTCGGTCGCACTCGTTCCGAGGCTTTTCCATGCTGGAGGAATGAAGTGCCACACGGATGCGGTGTTTGAGATTACAGCGTCAATCTCGAGATAAGCTCTTCCTCTGCTTAGATGGGAGCACATAGACCGATGGATAGACGATCGTCTCCTATCATCGACACAGACGGAGCCCCTTCTGCGAATGAGTCTTCCAGATACTGGCGGAATGTATTCCTGTTCGTCCTTCTGGTGCTGGCAGGAGTTTTCTTTTACAACTCAATCTACACGGTCATGCGTCTCAGACCTGACCCGCCTCCTTTTGTCGTGGGCGCCAGGCTGAGCCAGGACGAAGCTGCATACCTTTCGCAGGAACGAATGGCCCGAGCTTGTTGGAACTATGCGATCGAATCCGTTCAAAAGGACTATCCCTTCGGGCAAAGTCTGCCGAAAAACCCACCGCCAAGATCCGGCAAAAGGACAGGAAATCCGTCCGCGATCAGCATTCTGTGCTGGCCCCGGCTTCGAGTCGCGTGGACCCGACGGGAGTCATGGGTAGAATCATACGAGTGGAACACCGACTGGATTACCAGCTCACAAAGCTCCTTCCAACGGACGCTCCATCGCATCCTTGACTTCCTGGACGTAACC
Source organism: Terriglobia bacterium (assembly GCA_046705285.1). Lineage (GTDB taxonomy): Bacteria > Acidobacteriota > Terriglobia > UBA7540 > UBA7540 > SCRD01. Next base: position 5,370 of record JBJKQK010000109.1, on the reverse strand, counting down.
AAATAGATAAAGCTGAAAGGCCTTCCGTAATAAATTGGCATTGGCGTTGATAACCGCCTCAGGAGCCAGCTTGGCGCGGGAAGCTCTGCGACTCCGGATGGAAAGTACGCAGCGGGAGGAAACCGACCTGACCGGGGTTTTAGGTACCAAGTGAAGTGAGAGAGAATTCCTTCCCTCTGGCTCAATAAAACGAGGTCCCATCATGACAGCCGTACTCTTCTGCATACCGGGGCACGCGCTCGTCAGCGAGGACACGAACTAAACCCATGAGCAACATTCTTCTGGAAGTCAAGAATTTCAAAGTGATTCTAGACAACTCACCAATCGTTCCTGACTTGAGTTTCACAGTCGAGGAAGGTGAATTCCTTACGATATTGGGCCCGAACGGATCGGGGAAAACGGTATTAGTAAGAGCGCTTCTGGGCTTGGTGCCGCATGAAGGCGAGGCGAACTGGCACAAGAAACCAAAAGTCGGATACCTCCCGCAGGGACTCAATCAAATGTCTGTACGCGACATGCCGCTGACAGTAAACGATTTTTTTACTCTGAAGAAGCTGAAACGTGATGAGGTCATGAACTATCTTTCTGTTGTGGGGCTGGGAAAGGCCATCCTGAACAAGAGGGCAGGCTACCTGTCAGGCGGGGAATTCCAAAGGATGCTGGTCGCGTGGGTTCTCGCCTCGCGTCCAAACGTACTCTTTCTGGACGAACCCACAACCGCCGTGGACATCGCAGGCGGCGAGACGATCTACGCGCTTTTGAAAAATGTCTGGCGAGAACAGAGGCTGACCATTTTTAATGTCACTCATGACCTGAACATCGTGTTTGCGCATTCCACCCACGTCCTTTGTCTCTCAAGACTCGGGCACCCTTGCTACGGTGCTCCGAAGGAGGTGCTGACGCCGGAGATTTTGAGTGACATTTACGGAGCTGACGTCAAGTTTCATATCCACTAGAGTGCTTTGATCTATGACACACCAACTGGTCCTGAGTCTGATCAGCGGAGCCTTCATTGCTGGTGCAGCAGCATATCTGGGGACCCTCATGTTATCGAAGAAAATGGCCGTGGTGGCCGGACCGTTAGGGCATCTGGCGCTGCCCGGGGCCGCACTGGCGCTGGTCTACGGATTCAGCATCTCTCTGGGAGCATTTCCGTTTGTGGTGGTCGGAATCCTGCTGATCTGGCTGCTGGAGATCAGAACAAAACTTCAGATGGAGGCTTTGACCGCAATCGTCTTCGCTGCCGGCGTGGCGGCTGCTTTCCTTTTCCTGCCCATCGATAAAGCAGAGGCGGCGCTGATCGGTGACATTTCCAAAGTGGGAATTCATGCAACGATGGCTGCCGTCATCTTGTGCACGATGGTTTTCGTTGCCGTTAACCGATGCTACTCAGAGATCATGCTGATCAGCATTCACGAAGATCTGGCAAAAACCGAAGGAATCAACATCAAGCTTCATAACCTTCTCTACTTATCGGCCATCGCCATCATTGTGGCGCTGGGAGTCGATCTGGTCGGCGGACTCATGACTGCAGCATTGGTAGCCATTCCGGCCGCGGCGGCAAAGAACGTAAGCAGAACACTGGTGCAGTACGGCCTGGCTTCAGCGGCCTTCGGAGTCGTCTCCGCGATCATCGGCATCGTCTCCGCCACCTCCTCAGGCCTCCCGGCGGGCCCGCTGGTAATTCTCACCAGCACGCTCATTTTCCTGATCACCGTCCCTGTAGCAAAAGTTTGAATTCAAAACCGGCAGATCACACACACCCTCAGGCCAGTGCAGCGGTTATTGAGAACTCATTGAAAAGATGGAGCGGGGGACGGGGATCGAACCCGCGACGTCCAGCTTGGGAAGCTGGCATTCTACCGCTGAATTACCCCCGCTCGAATTGTCATTAAGTCACGCTCGGAACAAGATCAACCGAGTTCCAATTGTGCAGTCAGCCTCAGATGGCCAGCTAAGTCCGACCCCTTTCGATGATCTGCTTCTTTGCCTGCAGAGAGCCACGCTCTAAAACCCTAGCGTCTGATTGGCTCACACGGCCCGGGATCGCAGAGAACAGACCCGACCGAAGGCATTTTCTGCTCACGTCAAATTGTACATGTGCACCTTTGAGCAATGCAATAGCATGGTCGAAACTGCTTGCTTCGTCCTGCATCACAACCAGAACGAGACGAGGCGGTGAGCGATCGTATTACGGGAGTCATCACGGGTTTTCGGTCCGGAGGTCCGATTATTGACACAAATAATCCAGGCTTTGGGGAAATCTTCAATGCCGGCTCTTTTCGAACTGCACGGCCTTCTGAAACGATATCGTGGTAGGCTTATTCGGATGTTGGTGCAGGCAATGGCATCGAAAGTCCCTGAAGCCAGCATTGAAAGGACGCGGTTTGGATGGCCATAAAGCTACATACCGGCACTGCCCGGAGTATGTTTACGCAATGACTTTAACTAAGAAATGTTCTTGCTCTACCGCAACTTTGATCATGACAATCTGGCCAAGGAACAACTCAACATTTCTCTGAAGCAGGGCAAGAAAAATCCCAACTCAGTTACAGGAGGGAGCAGCAATGATGAAGAAGGAGCACGAATCCGGAAAGAAAGGCATAGAGGAAGGTAGCTCTCCGGACGGTCATCTCCAGGGCTCTATCTCAAGAAGGAATCTACTGATGAGCGCTGCCGCATTAGGCGTGGGCGGCACGATTCTCGGAACTGCCACCGCTTCGGCGACGACGGATCCTCCAGCGAGTAAGCCTGGCATCCTTGCTTTGATTGGCGACAGGTATCATAACGCAGACTATATTCACGTCTCCTTGGATCGGTTATTTTCCGAGATGGGCTTAGACTGGGACTATACGACCCGATATGAGCAATTGTCTAGAAACCTTCTTCGAGGCTACCGTGTTCTCGTTGTCTTCAAGGACGGCATGATATGGCCCGGGGGATACCTTGGACCTGACTCCTACACGTGTTACGAGCACGACCTTGAAAACCGAGGAGACTTTCCAAAGGCAAAACCGCAGGGCTGGATTATGCCAGAACAGGCTGAGGCGGTGAGAGATTTTGTCAATGAAGGCAATGGTCTCTATTCTTTCCATGAAAGTTGCGACGTTTCCAATTTTTCTCCAGTCTATAAGGAACTTCTGGGTGGAGAGTACGCCGGTCATCCACCCCTACGGCCTTTCAAAGTGCACATCGTCAACAAAAGCCATCCCATCACTCAGGGCATCGAGGACTTCATGGTGACGGATGAGCAACATTTCCCCGCCTACCACGGTGATCCCAGGAATATTCTCCTGCAGGGTGAAAACATTGACGGTCTCACATACGGTGACCGGGGAACAAAGTCCATCTCCGGTTGGGCGCACGAGTATGGCAAGGGGAGAGTGGTTTTCACGGGCATAGGACATACAATTCACGCGATGTGGGCTCCCGAACACTTGAAACTCCAGAAGCGGGCAGTGCAATGGCTGTTGAAACAGATTTAGGGCAGGAGAAACGGTGGCGAACCCGGAGGCATAGCTTGGCGACGCGCCTCCGAAGCAGAAGACCCAAGCTGCTACATGGTGGCAACAGGCTTGATTGAATTCCACGGTATTTGCTGGGGTCTTGCTGCAAAGCTGATGCCCAGAGGTTATTGTCATGCTGAGCGGGACCAGGGCTTTAATCCATTCCGTGCCCGCCAAGCGGCGTTTGCTTCCGCACGGGACCCATGGTGGGTTTTTCAGACATCCGCCGAATTTGGCACCTCGCAGTGTAGTCGTCCGCCCAGCATGACAGGTTGGTCCTCAGATGGTCACCCATTCCGGCAATGCGGTGTCAAGCCGCTTTCCGGACAAGAAGTTTCTCGACTGTCGAATTCGTCACCTGGTAGGTGTGCAGCTCTGATTTTCCCTCGACGTACTTCTCGAGTGCCTTCAAAACGCCTGCATATCCTTTCTGGTTATACGTCTCGGCACTTTCCTTGCGGTCCCACAAGCTGATTCCGATTGCTTCCTTACCATCGCTTGAGACCATCGCAATTTCACCGGCAAACCCAGTGTACTTTGTCAGGGTCGGGATAATCTCATCGTCGATGGCCCGTGCAAAGCCCTTGCCGCCTTCCGGCTTCAGCTTCATCCGGACGATTCTTGCAAACATGGGATCATCCTCCTTTTGTCAGATGGGATTTGGCCCACCTTGAAGTCTAATGCGGGACCCATACCGTGCCTATGACGCGTGTCACCACGGTGAGTGACGGACTCGCCGCCGTTGTTGGTCTGCCAGACCAGGTGGCGAAGAGAGATGCCGAGGCGTTCGAGGTGGCGCTGGATGCGAGCGGCGAAGACCTGGCCGGCGGCGGCTGGTGTCGCATCGTCACTCAATTAGTAATTGTTACCTGTGGTGCATACAGGCTGCAGGCCGACCCACAACGGCAGGATTCCCCGCCCTTGGCTAGCTAGGCTATCCACCATAGTCGTATCGGTCGGCAGCAGGCACGATTTGGAGTTTTCTCCACCGAGGTAAAGCCCATAGTCATAATAAGGACCGTTCGTCCACCACGCCTGCGTGTTGTTCACGACCTGCTCCTCGGTAAAACTGTTCTTGTCCCAGCACGTATCAATTCCGAGGCGGAGACTTGTATGAGTAGCACCACCTCCCTTGCCAGCCTGCGCTTCGAGGGTCGAGTTTGCCGCCAGCGCCGAGCCGGTCAAGGCCAGACTTCCTCTTGGCACGCCTTGGGGCGAACTGTGCGGCGAGATCCGAGGTGCCGCCGGCTCTGTAGGCGGGACGGGGAAATACGGCATCGTTGGGCCTGTCCGATTCGGCAGAGGCTTGCTCCGCAGAGGACGCGGAGTGATGTCCCTCCAACTGTTGCCGCCATCGGAAGTGGAATAGATGCTGCTTTCCTGACCGTGGTACCCAAGCAACACCCAGCCGTCCGTGCTGTCCACAAAGCTGAGCGCGGCCACAGCGGCCTGCCGCAACGGGATGGCGTCGCTTGCGCTGACGGCGTTTCCATGGGAGGCCCTTGTGAGCACAAGCTTCTGGTCGGACGCTATTCCCGTGATCAGAGTGGAGTCAACGATAGACGTCGGCCAGCGCTGCCCTAAGGACGTCGGGTATAGGCCATGCACAATGGTATCCGGTTTCCACGTTCTGCCGCCGTCCGTCGTGGCGAACATAACGACAACAGAATGCACACCTGCAGTGCCGGAAAAGGTTACCGGGAGGAAGCCATCTTCACCATTCTGGAAGGCGGGCAAGCTGTAAGTGGGGTATATTGCGCGCCCAGCCTGTTGGGGCGCATTTAATGTTACAGCCTGCCAGCTAGCGGCTCCGTCGCGCGTGACGTAGAGCTTGCTGGCGGGGCCGCCAGCGAGCCAGCCTTCA
>JBJKQK010000108.1:0-8106 GCA_046705285.1 Terriglobia bacterium | reverse complement strand
CCACAAAACTGCTGGGTCCGCAACAACGTTTGCTAATTTGCGTCTTCTTAATTGCCTATACTACGTCACTCACGAACCCAATACAACCCGCTTTGAAGAGCTGTCAGGTTCCCGGAGGCCGACTGAGCAGGCAGACTTTGGCCGGGGTCATCGCTTGCCACAATACCCCGCTGGCAGGCCGCAGCCCCAAGTGTATAAACTCTGCCGTGCTGAAAACGGACCCGATCAACGAGATTCACCGCTCGGGCAAGGGCCAACACGGGTCGAGGCGGCGTATCGCCCGCTACTAACCCAATCTGCCTGACAGACGGCTGGCGGTTTGGGCTGATTCGTGGCATGGCGACCCTATGATGGAACCGGGAAAGGAAGTGTTTGAGGTCCTGAATAGGCTAGATGATCTTGAGTGCGTGTTTAGGTTCGTTTTCGGTTCGTTTCGGTTCGTTTTTTATGCACTCTAGCGTTTTCAACAACTTCGGTAGCTTCGTTTTAGGTTCGTTTGGCTGTTTTTTCGGTTCGTTTTTCAGGCCGATCATTTGTTTTCAGTAACTTCTCCGGTTCGTTTTGCAAAAAAGAACTTTTTTGTCTCACATTTTTAATGCCAAACGAGCCAGCCTTGCATTTTCAATAGGTTAACGTCGACATAGCAGTCTGCCCAGACTATCTATTTCCGGGCTACCAGTCGAAGCCAGCCAGTCCATCCAACATCAAATAGACTAGCACAGTAGCCCTTCACTGTCAAGCAAATTCGCGTGCGGGGTGGTGGCAGGCTGCGCGAGTAAAAAGGCGGAGGGGCGGTTTCGCCACTGGCGGGGCTGGCAAAGAGGCCGCGCCTTGAGCCAGCGAAAGTTCCCTTGGGAAGAACCAGTCCCCCCAAAACCGGGCCCTGCTCAAGCTCCGGGCGGCAGATCATGGCGAATTTCGGCAAGAGGGGGATGGGTTGATGCGAGCGGAGAAATACTTTATATTTTATAATGTGGAGAGGCGCTGGCTCTGTTGTTTGTTGAGCGATAAAGCAGTGCCTGGGGCACGTTTCGGGGTACACAGAGGGAATCGTGCCGCACGGCTAACCCATCAAAGTGCAGTGAATGAGGAGAGTCAACGGAGCGCGTCTTACAACACCTTGCTGACCTTGATGTGAGTCAACCTGCCTGACGCTTGCTGCGCCTGTACGACCTTCTTAATTTGGATTGAGCATAACGTGGGACGGTATTCTTACATCCCTGCCGGTCTGGCGCTAGCGGGTCTGTGTCTGGCTACACAGGCTCATGCGAGACCTCACAAGACTCAGCTGACCCCCGAGGGTACGCTGGCTGCAGCTCAGGCAGCCATGCTCGACCGGCGTTTTCCTGCGGCAGTTCGTCTTCTGAGGAAGGCATTGAAACGCTTTCCTGAAGACAACAGGCTGCGGGTCGAGTTAGGCCGCGCCTATCTTTACGAAGGCAAATACGGCCCCGCCATCAAATTGTTCCGTGCGGCACTGCTCCGCAATCCTGAAGACCGGCTGGCCCGGCTGGAACTTGCCCGCGCGCTGGCCGACCGCGGAGATTACAAGGTATCGTCTCAAATCTACAAGGAACTACTGGCCGCCAACGCGGGCGATGAGGCTGCGGCCATCGGCCTGACCAACAACCTGATGCATGAGAAGCGGGCCGCGGAGGCTTTGCGAGTGGCCGACCAGGGCCTGGCGCACCATCCCGACAGCCTGGTGCTTCAGGAATACAAGGACCGCATCCGGCAAGGGGAATTCGGCGGCGATCAGAACGCGGTGGAGCGGAAGGTGAGAAGCCTGAAAGGCGGAGTGAATTACATCAGCGACTCGATCGGGGACCGGTCATGGGACTTCTCACAGCGCTTCGACTATGAAATCACTCCTCACGTCCTCAACCGCCTGCGCGTGGAAGGGAGAAGCATGACCAGTCCCGACAGCGTCCCCGCCAAGGTTGTGGCAGGGACGGACATGTTCCATTTCGGTCTCGGCCACCGGGCCTTTTTGAATCTCGGGGGCGGCGGAGTGCGCTTTGGCGACGGCACGGCTCGCAGCCTCTATAAGGCAGGGCTGGATCTCCATCCCGTAAAGAGCTTGTGGCTGGGCGCCGGTTTTTCGCGCACGCCTTTCTACCCTGATGCTAAAGCGGCCAGCTATGACCTGACCGCCGAGGGCTGGCACGCTCTGGCAGCGTGGCGGCCCAGATCCTGGCGCGTGAATGGCTGGTGGTCTGGTGAGCACTACACGGACGGCAACATGGGGAGGCGCGGCGGCGCTGAAGCGTATCGCTGGTTCGGCGGCCCTGCACTGTCATTTCAGACCGGCTATCGCTTCACCCAGTACGACTTTCGCCAGAATCCGGGCCACGGATATTTCAGCCCTGATGAGTACCAGAGCCACCTTGGCCTGACCGGCGTACGCTTCCGGTTGAAGCGGGTTTTCCATGCGGAATATCTGGCGCGGGTCGGCGCGGAGTCGATTTCACGGGGCGGGCCGTTTCAGACCGCCTGGGAGATTTCCCTGCGAAATTGGGTGTCGCTGGGAAAATGGGAGATTGGCGGCCAGTATTTCCACCTTCACGTGGTGCAGAATACGGGCGCCTTCGTCTCGCACGGAGGCCAGCTGTATGTGCGCTACCGGTTTTGACTGTTGAACGGAGCGAATCGCGGCGCAGCTGATGCCGGAACGAATGTGCAAGCCTGATGTTTTCCGAGTTGACTGAAATGGCTGAACCTTATCACATCCTCATTGTGGACGACGATCGCGCAACCACCCAATGGCTGCAGAAGGTGCTGGCCGCTGAAGGCTACTCGTGCGGCGTGGCCAACAACACGGAAGAGGCGGAGGCCCTTCTGCGCGAGAAGCCTGTACAACTGGCGCTGATTGACATTTATCTGGGAGAAAAGAACGGGCTCGACTTTGTGACGCGCATTCGTGCCCTTCATCCGGATTGCGACTGCGTGATGATGACGGCCCAGGCCAGCGTGGAGACGGTTGCACGCTCCGTCGCGGAGGGCGCGATTGAATATCTGGGCAAGCCGTTGCTGATCGACGAACTGCTGGCGCTGGTTCGCCGCCTGGAAAACCGCAGGAAAACAGTGCCCGCGGAGTCTGCAGGCCAGGACATGGAGCCTTCGCCGGATTCGGCCATGGTGGGACGCAGTCCGAAAATGCTGGAAGTCTACCGCTCCATAGCTCGCGTCGCGCCCAGCGATGCCACGGTTCTTATCACAGGCGCCAGCGGTACGGGCAAGGAACTGGTGGCCAGAGCGATCCACGCCCACAGTCCGCGCGTCGGGAGGCCGTTTACACCGGTCAATTGCGGCTCGCTTTCAGAGACGTTGCTGGAGAGCGAACTTTTCGGCCATGAGAAAGGCGCTTTCACGGGAGCCGTCAACCGGCGCCAGGGACTGTTTGAGGCGACGAATGGCGGAACGATTTTTCTGGACGAAATCTCTGAAACCAATCTCGGCTTTCAAGTGAATCTCCTGCGCGTGCTGCAGGAAAAGCAGGTGCGGCGGCTGGGGACGAACATTCAAATTCCGGTGGACGTCCACGTTCTGGCAGCCACCAACCGGAATCTGAATGAGCTGATACGGGCCGGGGAGTTTCGCGAGGATTTGTACTACCGGCTGAGCGTTGTCACCATCAGCCTTCCCTCGCTGGCCGAGCGCCGGGAAGATATTCCATTACTGGCAACTCACTTTCTGGATGATTTCAATCAGCGCAACAACCGCCGGGTGACGATGGATGCAGAGGCCGTTTCGCGCCTGGCCACGATGGACTGGCCGGGCAATGTTCGCGAGCTTCAGAACGTGATTGAAAGGCTGGCCATTTTTTCTCCGACCGGACGCATCAGCGCCGATGACGCAGAGCGCGGGCATCCCGCAAAGATGGGGACGAGGGCTGCAGAGGAAACTCCCGCGGCAAGCGCAATTTCGCTGCGAGAAATGGAGCGGGAGCACATCGTCAAAGCCTTGCAGGATGCGCAGGGCAACAAATCGCTGGCGGCACGACGGCTGGGTATCGAACGGAAAACGCTTTACAAAAAGGCGCGGCGGCTGGGCATTGAGCTGGAACCAGGAGACAAATGACGGCGCAGGAGAAGAACCTTATCAGCGCGCGGCGTCGCCGCTTCTGGCGATGGGTCAGCCTGAACGTGCTGCTGCTGGGCGTGGTCGGTTTGCTGAGCCTCACCTATCCCGTCCAGGAAATGAGCCGGCGGCTGGACGATTTCTATTTCCGGCTGCGCGGCAACCAAACCACTTCACAGCAAGTGGCTCTGGTGCTGATTGACGACGCCAGCCTCAGCCGGTACGGGCGCTGGCCCTGGCGCCGCGCTTTGCTGGCGCGTCTTGTGCGTGCCGTCAGCGGGCAGCATCCGCGTGCTGTGGGCCTAGACGTTCTTCTTTCCGAACCCAGTGACGAAAAGGACGATCGCGAACTGGCGGCTGCCTTCAAGGCAGCCGGCAATGTTGTGCTGCCGACCCGGATCGACACTGCGCCCGACGGCCCGAAATGGTTGGGACCCCTCCCGATCTTTGCGCATAGCGTGGCAGGTGTGGGGCACGCCCAGGTGCGGCTGGGTCCTGACGGGATTTGCCGTCAGGTTCCGGTTGCCGAAATGAGCGCCAGCGGTTTGCTGCCGGCTTTCGCAATCGAAATTGTGCGAGCGTCGAACAAGTCGGAGTCCAACCCGGCAATGCGCGAGCGATTCGACGTCCTTCGGGAGCAAAGAACAGTTGGCGGCGAAAGACTCCTCCCTGAATTCCTGACCATTGATTACCGGGGCGAGGTTGTATCCGGCCGGGCCAATCCGCCGTTTGCCGTGATTTCGGCGGCCGATCTGCTTGATGGGAGAGGCGGCGCGGCGCTGCGAAACAAAGCGGTTTTGATCGGCGTTGCGGCGGAGGGGATCCCGGACCGGTTTGCGACGCCCGTGAGCGACCGCCTGCTGATGCCCGGCGTTGAGGTCAATGCCAACCTCGTGGACGGGTTGCTCTCCGGCCGGCACCTGCAACCGCTCGATCCGGAGGTCGAGGTGCTTGTGCTGTTCGGCGCCAGCCTGATCCTGACGTGGCTCTTGCTGCATTGGTCAGGATGGCGAGGGTTGGCGGTGCTGGCGACACTGGCGGTGGCAGGCTATTTCGCCGGTTACCTGCTGTTTGCTTATGCCAGCAGGCAGGTTGCGTACGGCCCGTTTGTCTGTCTCGCCGTGCTCGTAGCTCCGCTGGCCCAACTGGAAAATCTGGTGATGATCGACCGGGGCTTGACGCGCAGCCTGCACCAGCTCCAGGAAGTGTTGGGAAAATCCTTTGGCGGAGATTCCGGTCTGCGTGCGGCGACTGCCGGTGCGCCGGCGCTGGCTGGCGGTGATCTGCACTGGAAGGTCGCCACGGTCAACAGCCTGGAAGCCGAGTTGGGCTCGCTTTATGCCTTTGATGAAACATTGCTGAAATCCATGCAGGAAGCACTGGCGGTTTTTGCGGCGGACGGCAGGCCGCTGTACAAGAATCCGCGCTGGGAAGAGCTTGCGACAAAACTCGGGTGGCGGGCGGCGCCGACGCTGAGGGAATTCCTCGCATCGGTCGGCAAGCCGGACTGGGCCGCTGACTGCGACGGCCTGGCTGATTCAGAGCTTCCTTTGGAAGCTGAGTTGCTCAACGATAAGGGTCTGTGGCAGGTGCGCGTTATCCGGCTGCCGTCGGCGTCACGCGACGGCCGCGGTCCGCTGATGGTGGTGATGGCGGATTATACCGATCGGCTGGAGCGCGATCGTGCGCGGGCTGAAGCGCTGGGATTTGTAACACACGAGTTGCGCACACCACTGGTTTCGATTCAGGGATTCGCCGAATTTCTGCTGCGGTACCCGGAAAACTCGGGATCAGGGCAGGCGGCGGAGACCATCTTTCGGGAGTCCAAAAGGCTGGTCGCCATGATCAATACCTATCTGGACGTTTTGCGGCTGGAATCAGGGGCAAGACCACTGAAGAACGAAGTGGTGGACATCCCGGAAATGCTGGGGCACCTGGAGCGGGTTATGCAGCCGCTGGCGCAGTCGGCGGATATGACGGTGAAGGTCGAGACACTTCCAGCGCCCGCTCCGTTGCGGGGCGACTCGGCCCTGATTGCAGGAGCGCTGCTGAATTTGCTGAGCAACGCCGTGAAATACGGGTCGCGCGGCAGTGAAGTCAAGCTGAAGACGCTGAACAGCGTGGACCAGGTGGTGTTCGAGGTGTGGAACCACGGGCCCGTGATTCCGCCGGAAGATTTGGCCCGCCTGTTCGAGCCTTTTTATCGTCGGTCTGAGCAGCAAGCTGCTGTGGCCGGCTGGGGGCTGGGGCTGGCTTTCGTCAAACGGATTGCGGGAGGCCATGGCGGCAAAGTCGAAGCCAGCAGCGACCTGGCGACCGGCACCTGTTTTCGCATCGTTCTGCCTGCTGCCCCTGCGGTTTCACGCGAGATGGAATCATGACTCGATTGACCATTGGTTGCTCGATGGCTGCCGCCCTGCTTCTGGCTTCGGTGGCCACGGCTGCGTCCCAGGGAAAGCCGCGGACTGAGCCTGTGAACGCGGCTCCATTTGCGGGCGCAATCGTTTCCGAATGGACAGGCAAGATCCGCCTGCAATTGCCGGGAAAGCAGTACTCGGGTCCGGCACGCGGCGAGAGGCTACCGGTCGGCACGTTGCTTGACACGCACGCGGGCATGCTGGTTCTGACTCTCCAGGACGAGAGCCAGATTCTGGTGCGGCCGCACACGCGCCTGATTCTCAAGCAGCCGGGGCCCGGCAACTGGGAATACTTTGAACTCCTGTTCGGGCGAATTCGCGCGTACATCACCAAAAGGACGGGCGGGGCGCCACCGTTCGAACTCGGCACCCCGAGCGCAGTTGTTGCCGTGCGCGGAACACGTTTCGACGTCATCGTAAATCATCAGGGCGTCACAGAGGTTGATGTCTTCAGGGGCCTGGTAGAAGTTGCCGGCGTGGGCATTCCGGGCAAATCCGTTCTGGTGAGGCCCGGATATTCCACCCGCGTGGCTGTGGGCAAACCGCCCATACCACCGGTCCCGACCTATGAAATTCGTCCTGGTGCTTCGCCCCCGAATCCGACGATTGGCGCGGAATTCGAGCGCGAAGCCCGCGATGAGACGCGTCCTGCTTCTGAAAGCGAGATGAGCGAGCGCCGAGAATCCGAGATGAATGAGCTTGAAGAAGAAAGCCAGGAGGCGATCGAAGGTCCGAACGATCCTGACTAAGATTGATTTCTCCCTCTGCCTCACGTTGAGATCTACTCCCGGAAATATGTTGTGCTTACAACCCCTGCGGTCTCCGAACCGTCGTAAACCAAACCGGGCCGGCTGAGGAATGCCCGCGTCTGGGTCTCAAATGGACCCAGGCTGTTTATGACGGCCCCACCTGTGCAAGCAGTCCTGCCGGCCAAGTCGTGAAAACCAGCCACTTTAGTCACCCTGACCATTTGGCATTCGGGGTGCTTCTGTCTGAAGCGGGTGCGAAAAGCTGAACACCCCAACGCGGGTCGACTCTGCTTCAGGAGGTTTGCAATGGGACAGCCTGCAGCGTTTCAGAGAATCGAAACAGGCGAGATGCATGTTTTCCAGCACGCTCGCAAGGGAAATTTTCTGTGTCGGCTGACCCACAAGGTCACACCTCTCAGAGAAGGGCTGTCCCGATGGCTTTTGCCAGGGAACAAGGAATTGAAGTAAAGGTGGGCCCCAGCAAACGTGATCGCCTGACCGGCGAACGGTGGCTGGAGGTCCTTCCAGAAGGGTTTTCGGAGTTGGACTTGTATCAATCGCAATTCGATTACTGAAGGGTGAAATCATGAATATCTGTATTGTCGGGACAGGTTACGTGGGTCTTAGCACTGGCGTATGCCTGGCGTATCTTGGACACCAGGTGAATTGCCTGGACGTCGATGAGAGGAAGATTGCCGGATTGCAGAACGGCGTTCTCCCTATTTATGAACCGGGCCTCAAGGAGCTGTTCGATTCTGCCGGGAACAATCTCAACTTCACGAGTGACCCTGCATTGGCCATGCGGGGTGCGGAGGTCGTTTTCATCACGGTCGGCACGCCCAGTCTGGACGATGGCCGCG
>JBJKQK010000107.1:0-5087 GCA_046705285.1 Terriglobia bacterium | reverse complement strand
ACACTATCCCGGGAAAGCCCGGGCGGAAGGCGCCTGCTTCCGCTTTCGGGTGTGTGCAAAAGCACGCCACGTGTTGGATTGAACATCTCCGCGGCGTACGGCGATTTCGCTGGTGTGGGGAGCTATGCATTCCAACTCGCGCGTTGTCTGCCGAGAATCGCACCCGATGTGCAGTGGAGGTTTTTTGGGCCTGACCCACATTTGGCGCCCGAGTTGTCTCAGGATAACTCCAAGGTGTTTGTAGCGGGAAAGTCTGGTGCGGCCAGAATTCTCTGGGAACAGTCGATACTGCCTTTGGAGGCGCTCAAGGAACGAATCGACCTGCTGCATTGCGCCGATTTCAGCCAGCCGGTTGCTTACAGGCGACCGGCCGTCAACACCATCCACGATCTTTCGCCCTTTGCCGATCCCCAGTTTTTCCCGCGAGCCAAACGGGCGTACAAGCAAGCTCTGATTCCGTTGGCAGCCCGTAGGAGCCTGGCGATTATCACGGTTTCGGAGTTCAGTCGAGGGGAAATTCTGAACAGATTCCCTTTTCTGGAAGGCAGGGTATTCGCGATACACCATGGCGTCGAACCAGTGACTCGCCTGGGCCGTCATGAGGCGTCTCCTCCGTTTCTTCTCTTCGTGGGAACGTTGGAGAATCGCAAGAACATTGTTCCCCTCATTCGAGCCTTCCGCATTCTCAAGGACCGTTGCCGAATTCCTCACCGCCTGGTCCTGGTTGGCAAGCCCGGATTTGGCTGGAAGGGCATACGCGCAACGATCCGCGATAACGGCACTTCTGAGGCAGTCGAGGTGCGCGGATACGTTCCGCAGAGCGAGTTTGTGAAGCTCTACCAGTCTGCGAGTGCGCTCGTGTACCCGTCGGTCTACGAAGGTTTTGGCCTTCCGTTGCTGGAGGCGATGGCGCACGGTACGCCAGTAGTTTGCTCCAATGCGGCTTCTCTACCGGAAGTCGGTGGCGATGCTGTGGTCTATTTTGATCCGCACAACGTGGAGGAAATGGCTTGCGCGATCGAGCGTGTTCTCGATTCTCCAAGCTTGCAGGCGGATTTGCGAGCGAAGGGGTTGAAGCGGGCGGCGGCGTTCACCTGGGAAGAGTGTGCGCGGAAGCACATCGAGGTTTATCGGAAGGTTTTGGGGTAGTGGTGCAAGTGGCGCAGAGATGGGCAATGCCGTGACAAGTGAAAAGGCCCAACCGGCTACGAGGTTTGCGCCCAACTTGCGAGTGGCCGTTGTCCATTATTGGTATTCGGGCAATGGTCTTGGCGGTGGGGAGCGCGTAATCGAAGCGATCTCTGGGATTTTCCCTGGGGCGGACTTCTATGCGCTGGTTGCTTCTGAAAGTGCCCTCCCGCCGGCCCTGCGCGGGCGGACGGTGAAGACGTCTTTCGTTGGTCGACTGCCAGGGGCGAAACGGTGGCACCGGCACTTTCTGCCGCTCTATCCGTTCGCACTGGAGCAGTTCGATCTAAACGGATACGACGTTGTGATCAGCTCGGAATCCGGGCCGGCGAAGGGTGTGATCACTTCGCCCCGCACCTGCCATATTTGCTATTGCCACACACCGATGCGCTACCTATGGGACATGTACCACGAATATCGGATGAAGATGAATCCCCTGACGCGCACGATTTTCTCCGTGACGGCACACTACGCGCGGCAATGGGACGTGAGTGCCGCTGCGCGCGTGGATTATTTCGCCGCGAATTCACGGCACGTTGCGGCCCGGATCCGCAAGTATTACCGGCGGGAAAGCACGGTCATCTATCCGCCCGTTGACGTGTCCGCGGGGTACATTTCGTCACAGACCGAGGATTATTACTTGGTTGTGAGCCGCCTTGTCCCTTATAAACGTGTTGACTTGGCGGTTGAAGCCTGTAAACGGCTTGGTCGGCGACTTCGCGTCGTGGGGACGGGGCCCGAATACAAGCGGCTCAAGAGACTGGGAGGTTCCTCCGTCGAGTTCCTTGGCAAACTCGATGGAAATGCGCTGAGCGAAAGCTACGCTCGCTGCCGGGCGCTCCTCTTTCCTGGGGAAGAAGACTTCGGAATCGTGCCTGTCGAAGCACAATCGCACGGGCGGCCTGTGATCGCGTATGGACGGGGTGGCGCCCTGGAAACAGTAGCAGGGTTGCCTCTTGGCGGAGAGGCAGATGTTGCCAGCGCAACGGGGTTGTTCTTCCATGAGCCGACAACTGATGCTCTTTCGGAGGCGATCGTCCGATTCGAGGAGATGGAAGGCACGTTTCGACCAGAGTTGATCCGGGGAGCAGTAAAGCGGTTCGGGACGGAAAGATTCAAATCGGAGTTTGCTGAGTTTGTCGAGAGAAATTTATCTCTGTTTAGGCAACCTGCATGCAGTCCGGTTTCAGGTGCAAGACAAGAAGTCTAAACAGTGTGGTCGACGAGCAACGGTCGCAACAGATTCGTAAATGGGCGTTCTTTCTTGTTGTGACGACCTATAAAAATAGCTTATGCTTTGCGTTGAAATTTCGCAATACAGGGGTGACTGAATGACTCCTACCGCCCGGACTGTGCGCAGTCCCAGGACAACGGCTCGCCCAGTCCCGCTGCACGTGGTGCGGCATGTTCCACCCGCCCGGTGCCCAGAGAGTAGTCATTATCCTCGCAGGTTAAAGCGTTTTTTCGACCTGGTGTTCAGCTTGGCGAGTCTACCGGTCATTATCCCCTTGGGATTGCTGGCAGCTGCTTGCATCAAGCTGGACTCGCGCGGGCCGGTGCTGGTGAAATTGGATCGCTTGGGTAGGGAAGGTGGAGTTTTTGGACAGTACAAGTTTCGGACCATGGCTGTCGATGCGGAGCAACTGCTCCAGCAACTTCTCGAATCCGATCCCGAAATTCGAGAGGAGTTCGAGACTACATTCAAGATCAAGAACGATCCTCGTGTCACCAGAGTCGGCCGGTGGTTGCGTAAGACCAGTCTTGACGAGCTCCCTCAGGTTCTCAATGTGCTGAAAGGCGAGATGAGCTGGGTGGGTCCACGTGCGATTTGCCCCGACGAGCTGAAAATGTATGGAGAACACGCCTCCACGTTCTTGAGCGCAATTCCCGGGATCACCGGTCTATGGCAGGTGAGCGGCCGGTCAAAGCTTAGCTACAGTGAACGCGTCCATCTGGACATCCGCTATGTAGAGACGGCTACGATTGGTACTGACCTGCGCATCATTCTTCGTACGATACCACTGATGTTTACCGGTGACGGCGCGTATTGAGACGGTTCCTCAGGTTCTTCGTCATAATCAGAATATTGTCTATTGACGGACATGGAGCTCAGCCCTGACGGAAAAGCGGGCGCTGAGATCGACCGGTCTAGCGTAGCGTTGAATGTATATGCAATATATTATTAAATGGTAATACTAGAACCAATCAGTGGAACTCGAAGTGGAAATCTCTGTTGCGCTTAAGGGGAAAGAGTCTTTAAAATGCGCCTTAGTTTAGCAAGTGCTTCCCTCTCTCGGTTGCGGGCAGGTGTGTACGTGCACGGTGGTGGTGTGCACGCGAGACCGTCCTGCAGAATTGGAACGATGCCTGCGATCGCTCTCTAGGCTTGACTATCCCTCCTTTGAAGCTGTCGTTGTTGACAATGCTTCATCAGATTCGACAGCAAGGGCTGTGGCCGGGAAGTATGGGGCACGGTACGTTTTTGACCCCGTGCCTGGCCTCAGCCACGCGCGAAATGTCGGAGCGCATGTCTGTCGGAGCGAGATTGTTGCCTTCATTGACGACGACGCCGTGGCGGAAGGGGAATGGCTGGGGGCGTTGGCGCGCGAATTTGCGGACCCTGAAGTTGCTGCCGTAGCGGGTCGGTGTCTCCCGCTCAAAATGGAAACTGAGGCGGAGCAGTGTTGGGCGGAAATGTACGGCATGGGCTGGGGGCCGACGAATCGGACGGTTCTGGACCGTCACACCCCGGGTTGGTTCTCGTTAGCTGCGTTTGGAGGTCTCGGGACCGGCGGTTGCATGGCTTTTCGACAGAGCGCATTTGAAACATGGCCGGGGTTCGACGAGCGGCTGGGACGGGGCACGCCCCTCGACGGAAACGAAGAGCATTACGCATTCTTTTCGCTGGTACGGCTTGGATACAAGGTTGTTGGGACGCCGCACGCCATTGTTCGTCATCCGTGTCCGGCGACACTGGACGCCCTGCGTGTGCGGCGATTGAAGGACCATGCGGCGCTCGGAGGATATTTTTGCATGTTCCTGGTGGAGGAAGACGGCTACCGGCTGGAAACGCTCCGGCATATTGGGCGGAAAATGTTTTCTGACCGAACGCGTGAGGTTCAGAAGAATTCTGCCGCGAGAATTTTCTCCCCAGGGAGTGCGTTGTTATCTCGACTTCGTGGACCATGGCTTTATCTGTTATCAACTTGGGCGGCTCGCAAAAACAGCAAGTCCTCGAGGGCGCTGGTTCCGTTCGTGGCGCGTGCTTTGAGCTACCAACAAACCTCATCGACCTTCGACGTTGCGGCAATGCGCCAAGTCTCTGACCCTTCGCCGGAACCGCGCCGGGCGTAGAGCAAATTCTGCGACGATCCTCCACCTGTCCGGGCGGCGATCCCCTGAAAATCCCAAATTGTCATGACTAAGGTTGACCCTCCCAGCATTGGCCCTGGAAACACCGATCCGTTCCCTCTCTCCGAACGCTTGAAATTGATGAGGGACGGGCTGGTGAACAACTTGACTCTGCTGGTTTCGGGAGTCGTCGGGATCGTTCTCGTGCCTCTAATGCTGAAGGGGTTGGGTCCAAAATCCTACGGTGTCTGGATCGTGGCGACAGCCACTGCCGGCATGTTGGCCACAGCCGATTTGGGATTGTATCCCACCTTGGTGCGCGAGATCTCATCCTCGTTTCGAAAGGAAATCGATAGCGAAGCGGCCTCATTCGTTGAAGGGGCAGGAAATGCTTACCTGCTTCTGGGAGTGGCAGGAGCTTTGCTGCTCGGCTTTTTTGGTTATTTCCTAAGCGACCATTTGCATCTTGGTGTTCGACTGCAGGGAACCGCGCAATTGGTGTTTTGGTTGATAGGTGCGGGATTCCTTGTCGACCAGCTGAATTTTTA
>JBJKQK010000106.1:0-32028 GCA_046705285.1 Terriglobia bacterium | reverse complement strand
TGCCGGCGGGGACGGAGATGGTGATGCCGGGCGATAATGTGAGCATGGAGATCGAGTTGATCACCCCGATTGCCATGGAGAAGGGGTTGCGGTTTGCCATCCGCGAGGGCGGCCATACCGTCGGCGCTGGCACCGTCACGGAAATCATTCAATAAAAGAATTTCGGGTGAGTGAAGCGATGCGTGATATCATTACATTACAGTGCAACGACTGCAAGAATCGCAATTACACGACAACCAAGAACAAGAAGAAGCATACAGATCGTCTGGAAATTAAGAGGTTTTGCCCGACGTGCCGCCATCACACGGCCCATCGGGAGGTGAAGTAGGCAGCCGTGAGCGGGCTGTAGAGGGCAAGCAGAAATCAGGGCCGCTCCTGAGGAGACGCAAGCCGTGGAAAGTCAAAAGGCATCATTCAGAGCCCGGTCGCTATTATCCTTTCAGGCCGTTGCCTGCTGCCTGCCGAATCCCGAAGGGGCGTCAGATCAACGGCTAATCTGCCGGTCTCCAAAACCGGTCATGGGGGTTCGAATCCCTCCGCCCCTGCCATTCAATGGCATGATGCCTTGACGGACGGGCAACATGAACTGGGAGTGAGAAAAGAAACAAGATGGCCGGCGAATTGACAATCAACAAAGACCTGTTTGGGAGGGTCAAAGGGTACATCAGCGATGTGCGCGCGGAGATGAAGCGCGTCACCTGGCCCGGAAAACAGGAAGTGTACAGCACGACGGTAATGGTGATTATCACGACTTTCCTGTTCGGATTTTACTTTATGGTCTGCGACGAGGTTTTCTCTCGTCTGATTTCCTACATCTTGAACTGGGGCAAGTCGCTGTAAGGATTGAACTGTGGCAACCCTTAACATGGAAAAAAACTGGTACATCATCCACACGTATTCAGGGTTTGAGAGGAAGGTGGCGGAATCGCTGAAGAGTCGGATCGCCGCGGAGAACCTTTCGGACAAGTTTGGCGAGATCATGGTGCCGACTGAGGACGTCATCGAGATCAGGCAGGGCAAAAAGGTGGTAACACCGAAGCTTTTTTATCCTGGCTATGTACTGGTCGAGATGGAGATGAGTGACGTCACCTGGCATGTGGTCCGGTCGACGCCGCGAGTAACAGGGTTTGTCGGCTCAGGTTCCACGCCCACTCCACTGTCCCTGGAAGAAGTTGACCGGATTGTCCATAAGGTTGAGGTGGCGGCGGAAAATCCCAAGCCGAAGCTTGAATTTGAAAGGGGCGAAAGCGTCAAGATCACCGACGGACCGTTTAAGGACTTCACCGGTGCTGTCGAAGAAATCAACGCGGACCGCTCGACGCTACGCGTAATGGTGACCATCTTCGGGCGTGCCACGCCTGTGGAACTGGATTTCTATCAAGTCGAAAAGGTATAGAGGCCATGGCAAAAAGAGTGATCGCAATGGTGAAGTTGCAAATAGCGGCGGGGAAGGCAACACCCGCACCTCCCGTGGGGCCAGCGCTTGGGCAGCACGGTGTGAATATCATGGATTTCTGCAAGGCGTTCAACGCCAAGACTTCGGGGAAAGACCAGGAGGGGCTCATCATTCCCGTCGTGCTAACGGTCTATCACGATCGGACTTTCGGCTTTGTTACAAAAACACCTCCGGCCTCAATTCTCCTGAAGCGGGCGGCGGGCATTGCGAAGGGTTCAGGAGAACCCAACAAGAACAAAGTGGGGACCGTTACTGAAAAGCAGGTGGAAGAGATTGCCAAACAGAAGCAGCCCGATCTGAACGCCCGCGACCTGGGGGCGGCCATCGCCACAGTCAAGGGCACGGCTCGCAGCATGGGCCTCGAGATTGTCGCCTGACGCAAAGGTTTCCGGAACTCAACAATAAGAGGGAGGAAGAAAAAGGTGGGGAAAAAATACGAAGCCAGCAAGAAGATGGTGGACAAGCCCGCCTACGCGCTTCCAGAAGCGATGCCGTTGGTGAAGAAGGTGGCATTTGCCAAGTTTGATGAATCAGTTGAAGTGTCCATGCGTCTGGGGGTTGACCCCAAGCATGCCGACCAGATGGTTCGCGGGACAGTTGTTCTGCCCCATGGACTCGGCAAGACAACTCGGGTGATTGTGATCGCGTCAGGGGAGAAAGTTCGCGAGGCACGTGAGGCCGGAGCAGACGAAGTGGGCGCTGAAGACCTGGTCCAGAAAATCCAGGGCGGATGGATGGATTTTGACGCAGTTGTGGCAACACCCGATATGATGAAATCTGTGGGCCGGCTGGGAAAGATCCTCGGTCCGCGGGGAATGATGCCGAATCCAAAAACCGGCACAGTGACGATGGATGTGGCTAAGGCGGTGCAGGAACTCAAGGCCGGAAAGGTGGAATTTCGCGTCGACAAAACCGGCATTATCCACTGCGCAGTCGGGAAAGTCTCCTTTGACGCCGATAAACTCGCCGACAATGCCAGGGCCCTGATTGTAAGCGTCATCAGGGCGAAGCCTGCATCAGCGAAAGGCCATTACGTGCGCGATATCACGGTCTCATCGACGATGGGCCCCGGCATCCCGATCGAGCTCGCCTCTGTGGATGCCGTTTGACAGGGATTAAATTTCGCAAGAGGGTGCAATGAAGCGGGAAGAAAAACATCAAAAGGCGGAAGAGCTTCACAAAGAGCTGGAAAAGGCCCGAACGGTCTTTCTCTCAGGATTTGAAGGGTTGACAGTCGCGCAGGACACCGAGCTTCGCCGACAGATTGCAGAAACCGGCGCTCAGTACAAGGTGGTGAAGAACAGCCTGATCGAAAGGGCTGCCTCCGGTACCGGCGCCGAACCGGCGGCCCAGAAACTTCGGGGGACCACTTCCCTCGCCTATACGGAGACAGACCCTGTCGCCCTGGCTAAAGTTTTGGTTAATTACGCGAAGGAGAACCCGGCTCTTGTCTTTAAGACCGGGATGGTGGAGGGCCGGGTCGTATCGATGGCCGAGTTGCAATCGATTGCCGCTCTTCCATCGCGCGAAGCGCTGTTCGCCACGGCTCTCTTTGTGATCAAGTCCCCGGGGCAACAGCTTGCGGCTGCAATCTCGGGTGTTGGCCGTGATTTGGCGCGTGTGATTCAACAGGGAGTAAAGGAAAATAAGTTCAAGGCATCTGGCGGTAACTAGATTCATGGCCAAAGGGGCTTTCCTTTCGCCGGATCGAAACCAAGCCAGACTATTTCAGGAGGAAAAACAATACGATGTCCGAAGCAATTGACAAGATTGTCGAAGAAATCAAAGGGCTGACGCTGCTCGAGGCCTCAGAACTGGTGAAGAAGCTGGAAGAAACACTGGGAGTCTCTGCGGCGGCGGCAGCCCCAGTGGTCGTGGCCGGGGCGGCAGGAGCGGGGGCCGCAGCCGCGCCTGCGGAAGAAAAGACCGAATTCAACGTGGTTTTGACTGCTGTCGGCTCAAACAAGATCAATGTTATCAAGGCAGTACGCGAAGTAACCAGCCTCGGCCTCAAGGAAGCCAAGGACTTGGTTGATGGCGCCCCCAAACCGATTAAGGAAGGCGTTTCCAAGGAAGAAGCCGAAAATATCAGAAAGAAGTTTACGGATGCAGGAGCTACCGTTGAAGTAAAATAGTTTCCCCTCGGGCCAGGGGAACGCGCCGAGTGAGGCCCGATCGCTGGTGTTTTGCCATTGAAAACCCAAAGGACTGATTCTGGCGAGTGCAAATTCTGAATTCATAATGACCATGGCGAGGGTGCCAGATTGCACCGGGAAAGGGTATGGCATCCTTCAGCCCCTCTCATGCATCAAAGACAAAGAGTGCATGTGTCTCCATTGATTCGTAGCCCTTTAAAATTAAAGCAAGGAGCATAACGAATGCCAAACGGCGTTAACGGCGTTCTGCCGCGTCGCATTGATTTTTCAAAGATCCCGTCCGTCATCCAGATTCCCAATCTTATTGAAGTTCAAAAGCGTTCGTACGACCGCTTCCTGCAGATGAACGCGCTTCCCTCTGAACGGGATGATTACGGACTGCAAGCAGTCTTTAATTCCGTCTTCCCGATCACCGACTTCCGTGGTGTCGCGCAACTCGATTTTGTCGACTACTCGATCGGCGACTGGGAGTGCAAATGCGGAAGCCTCCGAGGACTGCATCACCTACGCCGCACCTGTAAGCAGTGCGGATATACAGTGGTGACCGATCCCTTCAAGGCCGGCGAAGTGCTTTGCCAGAAATGCGGTACGTTCAACAAGAATGAGGTCGACTTTTGCCACAAGTGCGGTGATCCGGTAACCCTGCAGCTTAAGTACGATGTTACCGAATGCCAGGAACGTGGCATGACCTTTGCCGCTCCTCTGAAAGTCACTATCCGCCTGACACTTTACGACAAAGAAAGCGAGTCAGGCCCCCGCAATATCCTCGACATTAAGGAACAGGAAGTCTACTTCGGCGAGATCCCGCTGATGACGGACAACGGGACCTTCATCATCAACGGAACTGAGCGAGTCATTGTCAGCCAGCTTCATCGCTCGCCGGGAGTTTTCTTTGAGTCGAACGCCTCAAGAAGTTACTTCCTGGGCAAGCTCATACCCTACCGCGGCTCCTGGGTGGAATTTGAATATGACACCAAGAACATCTTGTACGTGCGCATCGACCGGAAACGAAAAATCCTGGGAACGATTTTTCTCCGCGCGCTGGGTCTGAAAACCAACGCCGAAATCGTCAAGGCCTTCTATCGCGTTGAAGATATCGGCCTGAAAGAGCACAAGTTTTACTGGAAGGTCTCTGCAGGTCTCCTGGGGATGAGGCTTTCGAAGGCAATCGAACATCCCAGGTCGCATGAGACGATCGTGGCCTCGGGAAAGCGGATCACGTCATCTGTCTTCAAAGAGCTTCAGAAATCTCACATTGCGCAGATAGAAGTTGGCCAGCACGACCTGGAGGGCGCCTGCGCCGCCGACGACATCATTGACCCCTCGACCGGCGAAATTCTTCTGGAAGCCAACGAGGAAATCACACCCTCCGTTCTGAACTCAGCCATCGACGCCGGAATCGAGAACATCCAGGTCTTCTTCCCTGAGCGCGACGAAATCGGCCCCGTGGTAAGCCACACGCTGCGCCGCGATTCCATCAAGTCGGTCCAGGAAGCCTTAATTGAGATGTACCGCAAGCTGCGTCCAGGCGATCCTCCCACTCTCGACACGGCAACGGCTCTCTTCACGGGCATGTTCTTTGATCCCCGCAAATATGACTTTTCAAGAGTCGGGCGCCTGAAATTCAACATCAAGCTGGGATACTACAGTAAGCTCAAGGTCAGATTGGACGATAAAGCCACGCAGTTTGAGCTGGAAGATGCCCGCAACCTTCCTGCGTCCAACTTCTATGTGGTTGTTGACGAAGAGAAGATCTATGTCCGCAAGCGCGAGGGTAATGTTTGCACTGAGGTTGAGCGCGGCTGCGAAGGGACCCTGGCCACCGAGCATTCCGAGAATGCGCCCGTGCAACTTCCGCTCGACAAGCGTACCCTCGATCCCGAAGACTTCTATGCGACCATCCGTTACCTCTTGAAGCTGCAGAGGAATCCCGGTGGAAAGTTTGAAGCGGACGATATCGATCACCTTGGCAACCGGCGCGTCCGAGCCGTTGGCGAACTGCTCGAAAACCAATTCCGGCTGGGACTGGTGCGCATGGAACGGGCGATCAAGGAAAAGATGTCCGTCTACCAGGAAATGTCCACCGCCATGCCGCACGACTTGATCAATGCGAAACCCGTGATGGCGGCCATTCGGGAATTTTTCGGCTCCTCGCAACTGTCCCAGTTCATGGACCAGACAAATCCGCTTTCTGAAATCACCCACAAGCGACGTCTTTCGGCCCTGGGTCCGGGCGGACTTTCACGCGAGCGCGCCGGATTTGAGGTTCGAGACGTTCACACCACGCACTACGGGCGGATCTGCCCCATTGAAACGCCTGAAGGCCCCAACATCGGCCTCATCTCCTCGCTGTCTTGCTATGCCCGCATCAACGAGTATGGCTTCATTGAGAGCCCCTATCGCAAGGTGCGCGACGGCAGGGTCATAGATTACGTCACCATCACCCACGGCGGCGACGGACCCTGGAAGGTCGGCGAACACGTCGAGCAGGAGGAAGTCGGGAAGTTAAACGATGAACTGCGTTCGAAGAAGCGCAGGGCGGTGGAGTTTGAGCCCTATTCGTTCTACCTGTCGGCATGGGAGGAAGACAACTATGTCGTCGCGCAGGCGAACGTCCCGATTGACGAAAAAGGGCGCATCGCCAACGAACTGGTCAATGCCCGGCAAACCGGCAACTTCGTGCTGGTTCGCCGCGAAAACGTGGATTACGTTGACGTCAGCCCCAAGCAACTGGTCAGCGTCGCGGCATCCCTGATTCCCTTCCTTGAAAATGACGACGCTAACCGCGCATTGATGGGCTCTAACATGCAGCGTCAATCCGTCCCTCTGTTGCGGGCTCAGTCACCGCTGGTCGGCACTGGTATGGAAGAGGTGACGGCGCGCGATTCCGGCGCGGTGGTCATCTGCAAACGTGATGGCGTGATTGACAGCGTTGACAGCGAACGCATCATCGTGCGGGTGGAAGGCGATGGCCAGAGCCAGCACCTTTCGCGCGAAGTCGGCGCGGATATCTACCAATTGATCAAATTCCGGCGGTCGAACCAGAACACCTGCGTCAATCAGAAGCCGGTTGTAAAGAAAGACCAGCGCGTCAAGGCGGGGCAGGTCCTTGCCGATGGTCCGTGCACGGACCACGGCGAACTGGCTCTCGGCCGCAACATCCTGGTCGCTTTCATGCCCTGGCGCGGGTACAACTTTGAAGACGCCATTTTGGTCAGCGAAAAGCTGGTGAAGGAGGATTCTTACACCTCCATTCACATTGAAGAATTTGAAACCGAGGCGCGCGATACAAAGCTGGGGCCGGAGGACGTGACTCGCGATATTCCAAACGTTTCCGAAACCCTGCTGCGCGACCTGGATGAGAGCGGCGTCATTCGCATCGGCGCCTACGTAAAACCGGGAGATATTCTGGTCGGCAAGGTTACGCCCAAGGGCGAAACGCAACTGTCACCGGAAGAAAAACTCTTGCGGGCTATCTTCGGAGAAAAAGCCGGGGACGTCCGGGATGCTTCTCTCACCTGCCCTCCGGGCATCGAAGGCATCGTCGTCGACGTCAAAATCTTCTCGCGGAAGGGCGCGGAAAAAGACGCGCGAGCCAGGGCCATCGAAGAAGCAGAAGTGGCTCGCATGGAAAAGAACCTCAACGATGAGATCCGAATCCTGAACGACGAACGCCTGAACCGCCTCTGCGCGCTGCTCGAAGGAGAGAAGCTTCAGATCGATCTGCACGACGAGAAAACGAACAAGCGCTTGCTGGCCAAGGGCGAAGAACTAACGCGGGAAAATCTGGGCAGGCTTTCCGGGCGCAACCTTAAGCGCATGCGAATTGTCAAGAAAGATCCCACGTTGGTCGAGCAGATCGACGAGATCGAGGAAATGACCTCTCGCCAGATCGATATCCTGCGCAAAATCACCGCAGAGAAAGAACAAAAGCTCAAGAAGGGCGATGAACTGCCGCCGGGTGTGATCAAGCTGGTGAAGGTCTACATCGCGATGAAGCGCAAGCTCTCTGTCGGCGACAAGATGGCCGGACGGCACGGCAACAAGGGAGTGATCGCCCGGATTCTGCCGGAAGAGGACATGCCTTACATGCCTGACGGTACGCCGGTCGAAATCGTCCTGAACCCCCTCGGCGTCCCTTCCCGTATGAATGTGGGACAGATCCTGGAAACCCACCTGGGGTGGGCGGCAAAGGAACTTGGCGAGAAAGTCCGAAGCATGTTTTCAGCCAACGGCCAGACCGCGCACTTCCGCGAAGAATTCAGGACCATGTTCCAGGGGACATCCCTAGTCAAGAAGTTCGACGACGCCAACGACGATGAGATCCTCGATTTCGCCCATTCCGTTCAGTCGGGATTGCGCTTTGCGACCCCTGTATTTGACGGGGCAAGCGAAAAGGAAATCAAGAGATATCTTGACAGGGCAGGCCTCGCCACTTCCGGAAAGATCACGCTGCGTGACGGAATGACGGGTGAGCCGTTTGAGCAGCCCGTGACGGTCGGCTACATCTACATGCTGAAGCTGTCTCACCTGGTTGACGACAAGATCCACGCCCGCTCCATCGGCCCTTACTCGCTGATCACGCAGCAGCCACTCGGTGGAAAGGCGCAGTTCGGCGGCCAGCGTTTCGGCGAAATGGAAGTCTGGGCGCTTGAAGCTTACGGAGCCGCTTGCATCCTGCAGGAACTGCTGACCGCAAAATCCGACGACGTTTACGGACGCGCCAAGATTTACGAAGCCATTGTCAAAGGTGAGGCTGCTATCGAGCCCGGTGTTCCCGAGTCGTTCAACGTGCTCGTACGTGAACTGCAAAGCCTCTGCCTGGACGTTGAATTGATCAAGAAGCCAAAGGAATTGCAGCCGGTACCCGCGGCTGCGGAATAGTCTTATCCGGCACAGTGATACCGCAAGCGGTGGATCACGCCGGCCAATAGAAGCAGCAACAAATTCTTCTCGCTTGAGAAGGAGGGAAAATTGTTTCGAAGCAGCCCTTATGACCGAGTCAGTCTTATTGGAGAATTTGATGCCATCCGCATCAGCCTGGCATCCCCTGAGAAAATCCGCTCGTGGTCCCACGGCGAGGTAACCAAGCCGGAAACGATCAACTACCGAACCTTCAAGCCTGAACGCGACGGCCTCTTCTGTGCAAGGATTTTTGGCCCTGTTACGGACTGGGAATGCCTGTGCGGGAAGTACAAGCGGATGAAGCATCGCGGAGTGATTTGCGATAAATGCGGCGTGGAAGTCACGCTTTCCAAGGTGCGGCGCGAACGCCTGGGGCATATTGAACTGGCCGCTCCCTGTTCCCACGTCTGGTTTTTTAAAGGCCTTCCCAGCCGCATTGGCCACCTCCTGGACCTGTCGCTGCGTGACCTCGAAAAAATCCTCTACTTCGAAGCCTATGTCGTGGTCGATCCCGGTGAAGCTCCGCTCAAGGAAATGGAAGTACTTACAGAGGAGCGGTACCGGGAGTTGCAGCAGGAATACGCCGGCAAGTTCAAGGCCGGCATGGGCGCGGAGGCCATCAAGGAACTCCTCAAACAGGTGGATATTGAAACGCTCTCGGTGGAATTGCGTGAGAAGATGAGGACCGATTCCTCCCAGCAGAAACGGATCAAGTATGCAAAACGGCTGAAAGTGGTGGAGGCATTCCGCAAATCGGGAAACAAGCCCGAGTGGATGATCCTCGATGTGATTCCAGTGATCCCTCCGGAGTTGCGACCGCTCGTGCCGCTCGACGGCGGCCGTTTCGCCACCTCCGATCTGAATGACCTTTATCGCCGCGTCATCAACCGGAACAACCGGCTGAAGAAACTGATGGAACTCCACGCGCCTGATGTGATCGTGCGCAATGAGAAGCGCATGCTGCAGGAAGCTGTGGACGCCCTGTTTGATAACGGCCGGCGCGGCCGCGTTCTGCGTGGCGCAAACAATCGACCGCTGAAGTCGCTTTCGGACACCCTGAAAGGGAAGCAGGGACGTTTCCGCCAGAATCTGCTTGGCAAGCGCGTCGATTACTCCGGGCGCTCCGTCATTGTCGTAGGACCCGACCTTAAGTTGCACCAGTGCGGGCTGCCGAAGAAAATGGCTCTCGAACTGTTCAAGCCATTCATCTATCATCGCCTTGAGCAGTCCGGCCACTGCACCACGATCAAGGCCGCAAAAGAACTGGTGGAACGGCAGGAGCCCGTTGTTTGGGACATTCTGGAAGAGGTCATCAAGGACCACCCCGTCCTGCTGAACCGCGCTCCGACGCTGCACCGGCTGGGCATTCAGGCTTTTGAGCCCGTCCTGGTTGAAGGCAAGGCCATTAAGATCCATCCTCTGGTCTGCACCGCGTTTAACGCTGACTTCGACGGCGATCAGATGGCGGTCCACATCCCTCTTTCACCGGAAGCCCAGATTGAAGCTTCTGTGCTGATGCTGGCGTCCAATAACATTCTGTCACCCGCCAACGGCCAGCCGCTGGCCACTCCGACTCAGGACATCGTTCTGGGCGTCTATTATTTGACCAAGGAGCAGAAGGGCGCCAAGGGTGAAGGGCGTACATTTGCCAGCCCGGAAGAAGTGCTGCTGGCGCTCGAAGCCGGAGAAGTTGAAACGCGGACGCCTGTCCGGCTTCGCTACACGGGCCGGGTGATCGATCTGACGACGGCCTATGACGACCAGGACGTTTTGCACACAGAGCCAATTACTTTGAAGCATCAGTTCGTCAACACGACGGTGGGACGGGTCATCTTCAACGACCACCTGCCGCCGGAGATGCCGTTCATCAACGGAACCCTTCGCAAGAAGGGATTGGGTGCGGTGGTCAATTATTGCTACCTCCGCTTTGGCCTTGAAACGGCGGTTGGCCTACTGGACAAGGTCAAGGGGCTCGGATTCCTTTACGCAACCAAGTCGGGAATGTCACTCGGCATTGACGATCTGGTTGTCCCCTCGAACAAAGCCGATCTTGTCCGCGCCGCCCAGAAGGAAGTGATTGAGGTTGAAAAGCAGTATCAGGAAGGCGCAATCACCCACGGCGAACGCTATAACAAGGTGATCGCCATCTGGTCAAACGTCACCGATCGAGTTGCCGATGAAATGTTCCAGACCATGGAATCGCTGGACACAACCGGTGCGCTCAACCCAGTGTACGTCATGGCTGATTCCGGAGCGCGAGGCTCCAAGCAGCAGATTCGCCAGTTGTCGGGGATGCGCGGCCTGATGGCGAAGCCTTCAGGCGAAATCATCGAGACCCCCATCACCGCCAATTTCCGCGAAGGTTTGAACGTGTTGCAGTACTTCATCTCCACCCACGGCGCTCGAAAGGGTCTGGCCGACACCGCCTTGAAGACGGCTGACTCCGGATACCTGACTCGCCGTCTGGTTGATGTGGCTCAGGACGTGATCGTCTCCGAATTCGACTGCGGAACGGTGGATGGCCTCTACGTGGAGTCCATTGTCGAAGCCGGCGAGGTTGTGGAACCTCTCCGCGACCGCATTGTCGGCCGTGTCTCTCTGGAACAGATTAAGGATTACGAGGGCAACGTGATTGTTGATTTCAACCAGGAGATCAACGAGGATCTGGCGGCGGCCATTCAGGCAGCCGGTATCGAGCGCGTCAAGATTCGTTCGGTCCTTACCTGCGAATCGCGGCGCGGCGCCTGCGTGCGTTGTTACGGACGCAACCTGGCGACGGGCCGCCTGGTAGAAATCGGCGAAGCCGTAGGCGTGATCGCTGCTCAGTCAATCGGTGAGCCCGGAACCCAGTTGACCATGCGGACCTTCCACATCGGAGGCACCGCAAGCCGCATCTCGGAGCAATCAAAGCTGGAAGCCAAGAATGCCGGCTTCCTAAAGTTCCAGAACCTTCAAACCGTTACCAACCGCGACGGCCATTTCGTGGTGATGAACCGCAACGGTGCAATCGTGGTCGCTGACGAAAAAGGCCGCGAACGCGAGCGCTACTCCGTGGTTTATGGCGCCAAGATCCTGTATGCGGACGGCGCTCCGGTCAAGGTCGGCGACACCGTTGTGGAATGGGACCCGTATACGTTCTCAATCCTGACAGAAGTAGCGGGTGAGGTTCACTTCAAGGACATGGAACCGGGAATCACGCTTCAGGAGCAAGTGGATGAAGTCACCGGCCTCTCGCAGCTTGTCGTCAAGGATTCACCCGATGAAAAACTGCAGCCACAACTGGTGATCAGGCCTGATGGCAAGGGTGCTTCAAAGGGCAGCAAGAAATACCTGATGCCCTCACGGGCCCACCTGATGGTCCAGGACGGTGACACGGTCCAGGCAGGCGACGTGCTGGCCAAAATTCCACGTGAAACCACCAAGACCAAAGACATCACCGGCGGTCTGCCGCGCGTGCAGGAACTGTTCGAAGCCCGCAAGCCGCACGAACCGGCCGTCATTACGGAAATCGATGGCGTTGTCCGTTACGGGGACATCGTCAAAGGCCAGCGCAAGGTCATCGTGTTGCCTGAGCGTGGCGAACCGAAGGAGTACCTGCTCCCGCGGGGCGTTCACATTTCCGTGCAGGAGGGCGAGCGCGTCCGTGCTGGTGAGCCGCTGATGGATGGCCCGAGAAACCCACACGACATCCTGGCAGTACTCGGCGAAAAGGAACTGCAGAAATACCTTGTCGACGAGATTCAGGAAGTCTATCGTCTGCAGGGCGTCAATATTAACGACAAGCACATCGAAGTGATCGTTCGCCAGATGATGCGGTGGATCAAAGTCGAAGATCCCGGCGACACGGAATTCCTGCTGGACGAGCAGGTGGACAAGTTCCGGTTCCGCGATGAGAACGAACGGACTAAAACACAAAGCGGAAAGCCCGCAACCGGCCGATCCCTGCTGCTTGGCATCACCAAGGCGTCGCTGGCAACGGAATCGTTCATCTCGGCGGCATCCTTCCAGGAAACCACTCGCGTGCTCACTGAGGCATCGATTCGTGGCGCCGTCGATCACCTGCGCGGTCTTAAAGAGAACGTCATCATGGGCCGCCTGATCCCGGCAGGAACAGGGCTCGAACGTTATCGCAACTTCCGGTTGCTGACTGAAACCGAGGTTCCTGAACCCGACCTTGAGGTCACCGAGGGCGTGCCCGAAGAAGCAATCCCGCCTTCGCCCGGGGTTGCGGCCGAGCTAATGGACGAAGACGAAGCTCGCCCGACTCAATAAACCATCTAGGGGGGCCGGCGGCCAGAGAAATCGCTTCACGCAACATGCAAACTCTCTGGTGGCTGGCCTCTTTCATCTGGCTTATGCGCTTCTCATGCTTCAAGTGCGGAGAAGTTGTCGAGGCAACCGAACGCGTTGGAACCCGCGATACGTGTCCGCGCTGCGACACCGACCTGCATTGCTGCCGCAACTGCCGCTTCTACGATCCCGGAAAGCACAATCAGTGCGCTGAAACCCAGGCCGAATGGGTTCGCGACAAAGAAGCCTCCAACTACTGCGATTATTTCCAGCCTAATCCTGTCCTCATGGCCCGTGGCCCTGATTCCAGCAGAGGCAATGAGGCAAGGAAGCGTTTCGATTCCCTCTTCAAGAACTCCTGACAGAGTTGTAGATTCAAGATTCCAGGATGCCGCGAAGGGTAAACGATCAAATACAACCGTTACGAGCATATACCCGTGTGGTAGGCAAACATCTAACTGGCAATGCCAGTTCACGCCTTCACCTGCGCACTAGCCCTCAGCAAGCGACACAACCAGCGCACCCGGATCAAGCTTGCGACAATATCCATCTCGAGTAATATTGCCCAAGGATTTGAAAGAGAAACCAATCAGGAATCGCTCGCCTTATTGTATATCCCATGCGGGGCATCAAGGAGTTACCGAGTGTTCCACGGGCTCGATTTGGGGCAGATCGGTATATGCTATCAACCTCTGGGATCCAAAAAGCTAACTCCGGTCAGGCAGTTTGGCGTATACTTTTCGCGTCCCGCAAGGGACACTTCTTTCTTTGCGGTTGCCGCACCCCACAAGGTTATGGGCTCCATCTCGTTTCACATTTGCCATCTGGTGAGGGGCATATGAAGCGTCGCCTCATCAACTGGCTGGGCTACTTCGACTCGGCAAAGACCATCCATGCCATTGTTATAGCGGGACTCGCGGCAAGGCTGGCCGAGATCGCTGCGTTTTCCCGTCTCGGGTTGCATGGCGACGATCTGATCTATGACGGGTTCGCCCGCGCTCTGCTACACCACGGGACAATTGATCCGCTGGGCCCGCCCGGGGTGGTTTATTATCTGGAGTTCTTCTACAGAATTTTCGGCGCAAGCCCTGCCGTGGCGAGAATCTGCATTTTGCTCTTCTACCCTGCGTTTGCCTACCTTCTCTACGCCCTGATCAAGAAACTCTCGAATCGGAAAGCCGCCAACCTCACGGTTTTGTTCTTTTCCTTGTACCCCAGTTATATCATCCTTTCCATCGAGCCGATCACCGAGATGCCCGCAACTGTCTTGCTGCTTGTCGCGACAGGATTGTTGCTGAGGCTATCACGGCGGGCAGCCTGGGGCGACATGACCCTCCTGGGAGTTGATCTCGGATGCTTAACGCTGACTCGGCCAAGTTGCATGCTGCTGGTCATCACTGTCCCGATCTACCTGTGGGTAAAGACGCGCCGGCCATGGTTCTCAGTCTTGCCGCTCCTCCTCGCAGGATTGCTGGTCGGGTCGTGGATCATTCGGCTGTACCAAAGGACCGGCCACTTCCTCATAATCAATTACTCGAGCAGCCAAAACGTTTTCCTTGGCAACAACCCCTATACGCCACTTTACGCGACCTGGTGGTTTGCGTCGCACACTGAAGGTGAAGTCGGCGTGCCTGAGGGATTCGTCAAGATGAACCGGAAAATCCTCCGTCAGCCGTGGTTCGTTCAAAACACGCTTTATCGGCAAATCGCGGTGCGATCGATCCTGTCCCGACCTGATCTCTTTCTGGTTCGCACCTTCAGCCGTATCAGGGTCTATTTCGCGTTCGACAGTTACACGGGGTCTCTGCTGCTCAACCGATACCATCAGAGCAGGGCGCTAGCCTTCGAAACTATCGCCGGAGACGCCTTTTTTTACTGCACGGTCATGCTTCTGGCCATTCTGCTCCTCTTCACCTTGACGAAAAAGTCCGAAAGCACGAAGCCAGCGCTCATGATCACAGGCATTTCGCTCCTTTATGCAGCGCCTTACTGGCTCGCTGTATCGCACCCCATCTATCATTTTCCCGTCGTCCCCTTGTTCGGAATTCTCGGAGCCATGCTCATCGGCGACCTGACGGAACGACCGGTCAGGCTGGTGCTCCAGCCACTTTATTCCTCGGCCAGGAGGCGCCGATGGCTGGTCGCGTCGCTGGTCGTGTTTGCCTATATCCAGGTGGAGTTCGCCTGTTTTATGTACGTCTATTCAAACCATTGACCCGGGCAGAAGTTGGGCTTGGGTCGGGATGAAACGAGACGTCACGGCTCTTCCAGTTTGTAAGTCTCCACCAACACACTTTTCAGACACGGGCAACTGGTGGTGCACAATAGCGGAGAATCCCGTTCGTAGCGTCGGGCTTCAACCCGGCACTGCTACATAACGACGACCTTAAGGCTGGCGCTACAAGAATCTGGTTCTGGCCGAAGTTCAGGAGAGATCGAACCGGCCCGCTTTTTCAAAGGCATCGGCCACCTTCAGCAGCCGTGATCGTCAACATCGGGGACATTGCCAGCGAGCAGATCTCCGAAGGTTCGGCGGTTAGACGGTGAACTCCCAACCGGGATGGTACCTGAATCGGTGGATACTTGTGGGGAAAGGAAGCAAAGGTTACGCGAACTGACGCAAGTGCAGCCTGGCAGGGCAAGAGGGGAAAGTCACCCTTCCCAGACTCAGCAGGTTTCGTGTTACGGCCGGACGCCGTGCTAGTCCTTTTCGTCCGGCTCAGGAGGGAGCTCTTGTTCGCGGGCAGCTGCTTCCTCGGCAGCTTTCTTGCGGCGCTCGGCCCGCTTCGCGCGCAATTCTGCACGCTCCTGCAAGACCTGCGTCCCAACCAGCTCCAGCACGGCCGTGTCGGCGCCGTCGCCGCTCCGCCATCCGGTCTTTACGATGCGGGTGTAACCGCCGTTGCGCGATTCGTACCGCTTTGCAACGTCGTCAAAGAGCTTCTTCACTGCCGGAGCACTCAGGGCGTAGCTTGCCGCCAGCCTCCGGGCGTGAAGGTCTCCACGCTTACCGAGCGTAATCAACTGCTCAGCAGCAACACGTGCCTCTTTCGCTTTAGGAAGAGTAGTCTCGATCCGCTCTTCGATGATCAGCGAAGTCACCAGATTACGCAAAAGCGCTCGCCGATGCTCGGTATTTCTGCCAAGTTTTCTGCCGTAATTGCGATGACGCATGGTTAGCTTTCCTGTCCCCAAACCGTCTGCCCTGAAGCCGGCTGGCTGGAAGCAGGCATGGGATTGCCCTTTTCATCGAATTTCATGCCGAGACCCAAACCCATCGCCGTGAGGATTTCTTTAATCTCATTCAAGGATTTCCGGCCGAAATTCTTCGTCTTCAGCATCTCCTGCTCGGACTTCTGGACCAATTCTCGAATCGTAGAGATGTTGGCATTCTTGAGACAGTTGTATGAACGGACCGACAGCTCCAACTCTTCAACAGAGCGATCCAGGTTCTCGTTATAAACTGTCGCCGGCTTCTCCTCAGCTACTTCTTCCGAGATAGTGCCTTCCTCGAAGTTAATGAAGATGCTCATGTGATCTTTGAGGAGTTTGGCAGCCAGGCCGATGGCGTCCTGAGGAGTAACAGCGCCGTTGGTCCAAACATCAAGTGTCAACTTGTCGTAGTCCGTCATTTGCCCCAACCGGGCGGCCTCCACAGTGTAGTTGACCTTTCGGATGGGCGAATGCACGGAATCTACAGGGATATACCCTATCGGGAGGTCCTCGTCAAAGTTCTTTTCGGCTGAAACATACCCCCGCCCGTTCTTCACGCGCATCTCAATCCTCAGGCTCCCACCCTCGCTTACCGTGGCGATGTAGGCGTCCTTATCCAGGATTTCAATATCCGCGTCTTCTTGAATCATGCGAGAGGTCACCTCACCTTGCCGGTTAACCTCCAGGATGAGTGTTTTGGGCCCCTCAGCGTTCATCTTCAAGGGGATTTGCTTGAGGCTGAGGATAATATCGGTCGCATCTTCCACCACTCCAGGAATGGAAGAAAATTCGTGCATAACCCCTTCGATCTTCACAGCAGTGATCGCGGCGCCTTCGATCGAAGAAAGCAGAACACGCCTAAGCGCGTTGCCAATCGTTGTCCCAAAGCCCCGCTCGAAGGGTTGCGCAGAGAACTGACCGTACTTGTCGGTTAGCGTACTTGTGTCGCATACCAGCCGCTTGGGCTTCTGAAAACCTTTCCACAGCATATTGCCTTCACCTCCCTGGAGGTATCACGACGACCTCCAGCGCTATCAACTTGGATAACAAACTACTTAGAATAGAGCTCGACGATCATCTGCTCCTGAATTGGGAAGTTGACGTCCTCCCGTTTGGGCAGAGAAACCACCTGTGCTTTCAGGCTGTCCCGGTCCAGCGTTAACCACGGCGGAACACCGCGATTTCCAGACAGATCGAGAGACCGCTGAATGGATTGCAGATTGCGGCTCTTTTCACGCACCGCGATTTCCTGGCCGGGAACCACATGGAACGACGGGATATTGACCTTCGTTCCAGACACTTCGATGTGCCCATGCCGCACCAACTGGCGCGCCTCAGCACGAGAGGTGGCCAGACCAAGTCTGTAAACGACATTGTCCAGACGTTGTTCGAGTGTCAGCAGCAGCGTCTCGCCTGTAACACCTTTTCGGCTTGCCGCCTTTTCAAAGTAGTTCCGGAACTGGTCCTCAAGAATCTGGTAAAGCCTGCGGACCTTCTGCTTCTCACGGAGCTGAATGCCATAGCCCTGGGGTTTCGGGCGCCGCGCCTTTCCATGCTGCCCAGGGGGAAAATTCCTTTTTTCGATGGCGCACTTGTCGGTGAGACAGCGCTGGCCTTTCAAAAATAGCTTCTGCCCTTCCCTGCGGCACAGCCGACATACTGCTTCACGATATCTTGCCAAACAAACCTCCTGTCACTTCAAAACCTGGACAAGCAAACTTGCTTACGCTTTGAGGCACAATCCTCTTTGCGATCCCTCAAACCGTCGCCGCAGTCCCCGGACACTCAAACCCGGCGCCGCTTGGGAGGCCGACAACCATTGTGCGGAATCGGAGTAACATCCTTGAGTTCCCGAACCTCCAGACCTGACGCTGCGAGTGCGCGGATGGCTGATTCGCGACCCGCGCCGGGGCCTTTCACACGAACCTGCACACTACGCATCCCATGATCGCGAGCGGCGCTTGCCGCGCGTGATGCCGCCTGCTGGGCCGCAAATGGTGTCCCTTTCCGCGAACCGCGAAAGCCCAGTGCGCCGGCGCTGGACCAGCAGATCGTCTTCCCATCGGGATCAGTTATGCACACCATGGTGTTGTTAAAGGTAGCCTGGATGTGCACAACCCCATGAGGGACAACGCGTTTGTCACGCTTCTTAAAGCTCTTTTTCTTACCTGCCTTCGCTGCCTTCGCCATAATCCTCCGTCGAGAATCCCGTCACGGGTATCAGCGCATGCGCTGAAACGTTATACCACCGTCATACTACGTCTTCGCGGTGGCCTTCTTTTTATTGGCAACTGTGCCCCTGCGAGGACCTTTGCGCGTCCGGGCGTTGGTATGTGTCCTCTGCCCTCGCGTCGGCAGATTGCGCCGGTGCCGCATACCGCGATAGGAACCGATTTCAATCAGCCGCCGGACATTCAGGGCAACCTCTTTGCGAAGGTCACCTTCAACGCCACCCTCTTCTTCAATAATCTGCCGAATATGATTCACCTCTTCTTCGGTCAGGTCCTTAACCGGCTTGTCAGGATTGACGCCGGCACGAGCCAGAATTGAAAGCGACCTCGAGCGTCCAATGCCGTAAATGTACGTAAGGCCGATTTCAACCCGCTTTCGGACCGGTAAATCGACTCCAGCAATACGTGCCATACAAAACCTCCAACTCCCTGGAACCCGCCAAGCCGTCTCCCGAAAACCGGGGATTCAGGCACGGGGTTCAGACGTCATCCCGCAGATAACCTAGCCTTGCCGCTGCTTGTGTTTGGGATTTACACAGATCACCCGCAACACCCTGCCTCGCCTGACAAACTTGCACTTTGCACAAATTTTCCTCACAGAAGAACGCACCTTCATCTCAATCCTCTTTTCAAGTTACAGCGACATCCGGCTTTAACGCGACGAGGGGCTGCGATCACTTGTAGCGATAAACAATACGCCCTCGCGTCAAGTCATAGGGTGAAAGCTCCACGGCAACCTTGTCTCCCGGGAGAATGCGGATAAAATTCTTCCTCATCTTGCCTGAAATGTGAGCCAGAACCCGATGCTTGTTCTCCAACTCCACACGGAACATCGCGTTCGGGAGCGATTCAACCACCGTCGCCATCACCTCAATAGCTTCTTCTTTGGCCATAAAGCCTTTTCTGCGCCTGAACCGTGCTCACGGTCTATTTTCCCCGCTTACAACCGCGTCAAGACGTCCGGGCCGTTCTGGGTCACGGCAATCATATGTTCGAAGTGCGCTGAATAAGCGCCATCGGCTGTAACTGCCGTCCACTGGTCGTCCAAAATCCGCAGGGACGAACCGCCAATGTTAACCATGGGCTCAATCGCCAGGACCATGCCTTCTTTCAGAGGCGGGCCATAGCCTGGCTGCCCGAAATTGGGAATCTGCGGCTCTTCATGAAGCTGGCGGCCAATCCCGTGGCCGACGAATTCTCGCACCACCGAAAAACCGTTGCTGACGACATGCTCTTCCACCACAGATGAAACGTCTCCCAGACGGTTCCCTACGCGTGCCTTGTCAATCGCCAATTGAAGCGACTCTTCGGTGATCCGCAGAAGCCTTTGGAGCAATTCCGATATCACGCCAACCGGAACTGTTAATGCGGCGTCACCGTAGTAGCCGTCAATAATCACCCCCAAATCCAGGCTGATAATATCGCCTTCATTCAGCCGCCGGCCTGATGGGATGCCATGCACAATCTGTTCGTTCACAGAGGCGCACAGGCAGCAGGGGTATCCTCGGTAACCTTTGAATGCCGGCTTTGCCCGCGCCTGAGCCAGGCGCTTTTCAACAAACTTCTCCAAGTCTAGGGTCGTAACACCAGGCTGAACCAAGGATCGTGTTTCTTCCAATATTTCCCTGACCAGCTTGCCGCTGCGGCGCAGTTTTTCAATTTCCGCTGCGGACTTACAGATAATCATGTGTCTTCACAATGCTCAGCAGACTTTTCGTGATTTCCTCAGGTTCTCCGCTTCCGTCGACCTGGCACAAAGCGTTCTTTCGCCTGTAGTAATCAACCAGCGGCAGAGTATCCTCTTCGTACGCTTTCAGGCGGATTCTGATGGCCTTCTCGTTGTCATCATCCCGCCGAAAGAGCTTGCTCCCATCCCTGTCACAGAGGCAATCTTCCCGCGGAGGATCCAGATAAATATTGTAGATCTCGCCACAGACCGGACATGTTCTTCTGCCGGTCAACCGCTTCACCACCAATTCGGGCTCGACCTGGATATTCAGGACCAGGGGCTTGCCAAGTCCAGTTCTTCCCAGGATGTCGTCTAGGAATCGCGCCTGAGCAATCGTCCTCGGGAAGCCGTCCAGAATGGCGCCTTCCCTGCAATCGGGCCTGCTGAGCCGCTCCTCCACAATCGGGGAGATCACGTCGTCCGGAACAAGCTCTCCTTTATCCATCTTAGCCTTTGCAGCCAAACCGGGACCAGTCTTTTTCCACACAGCCTCCCGAAGGATGTCGCCTGTCGAGATGTGCGGAATACCGAGTTCCTCGGCAACCACCCGGGCCTGAGTTCCCTTGCCAGCGCCCGGCGGCCCGAGGAAAAGAAGGATCCGCGC
This sequence comes from Terriglobia bacterium, assembly GCA_046705285.1. Taxonomy (GTDB): domain Bacteria; phylum Acidobacteriota; class Terriglobia; order UBA7540; family UBA7540; genus SCRD01. The sequence goes on along the minus strand of JBJKQK010000106.1, from coordinate 11,444 downwards.
CATAGTTCCCTCTCATTGTATATCCTGCACTCACGAGGCGGCGCGACGCCCCCGGACTCGCCCTTTCTTCAGGAAACCTTCGTAGTGCCGCATAATTAGTTGTGCTTCGACCTGCTGGATCGTATCCATGGCGACACCCACCACGATCAGCAGCGAAGCACCGCCAAAATAAAAATTAATGTTCAGACCATGCAGTAGCCAGCCTGGAAGGTTCGCGTCAAACCATGCCCCACCCAACCAGACCGGTAAATGATTCAGTCGCAATCCAGCAAGCATAACCTCTGGGATCAGGGCAACAACACCCAGATAAAGCCCACCCACCCAGGTAATTTTCGTCAAAACATCATCCAAGTGGTCCGCCGTGCGCTTGCCTGGGCGGATCCCGGGAATAAACCCTCCTTGTTTTCGGACATTGTCCGCAACCTCATCGGGGTTGTAAATAATCGAAAGATAGAAGTGCGCAAAGAAAATGATCAGGACAATGTATGTCAAAGTATAAAGCGGTTCGCCCCACCCAAAAGCTGTTTTGAACCAGTTTAGTACTGCACCGAAGGTTCCATGCGACCCGGCAAATAGCGCAATTGTTTGTGGGAAGGTCAGAATTGAAACCGCAAAGATGATCGGCATCACGCCCCCGCTGTTGACCTTCAGCGGAAGGTGCGTAGAAACCCCGCCCAGCACCTTGCGCCCCACAATACGCTTTGCGTACTGGATCGGAATGCGGCGTTCGCCCCGTTCAACAAAAACGATGAAGGCCACCACCGCCAGCATAAACGCCAGCAGCATGAAGACGATCGGGAAGCTCCACGTACGGGTTACAAATACCTTGTCATAAAGGTTTGCAATGGCGCTTGGCAACCCGACCACAATGCCAGCAAAAATCAGCAGCGACATGCCTTCACCGATACCTCGCGCGGTGATCTGTTCACCAAGCCACATCACGAAGACCGCGCCCGTCGTCAGCGTCAGAACGGTGCTCAGAATGAATCCCATGCCAGGGTGATCCACCAGGGGCATGTTGGCAGTTGTTTCCCGCTCCAAGGCGATGGCGATACCGAACGCCTGAAACGCGCTCAGCCCAACCGTCATCCAGCGCGTGTACTCGGTGATCTTTTTCCGGCCAAGCTCCCCTTCCTTTTGAAGCTTTTCGAGAGTGGGCGAAACCACCCCAAGCAACTGAAGAATGATTGATGCCGTGATGTACGGCATGATGCCAAGGGCAAAAACCGTGAGGCGGTTGAGACTGCCCCCGGAAAACATGGAAAGCAGCCCAAAGAGCGTGCCCCCCAACTGCTGAAAAGCTCTCTGGAATACGTCTGCGTTGATGCCGGGAGTCGGGACAAATGACCCTAGTCGATACACGGCCAGCATCAGCAGGGTAAAAAGGATACGCTTCCGCAGATCTGGAATCTCAGTAAGGCTCTTGAGACTCTCCATCATGCGGAGATGACCTCCGCCTTCCCGCCGACTTTGCGAATCTTTATCTCAGCCGACTTGGAAAAATGGTGGGCTGAAATCTGGAGAGGAACTTTAAGTTCGCCATTGCCCAGAACTTTAAGACCATCGTGCAGCCGTCCGACTAAACCACGCTGCTGCAGGAGATCGGGCGTGACTTTTTCTTCCGGGCCGAAGCCCTCCAAATCACCCAGATTCACGATGGCATACCGCTTCTTGAAAATGTTCGTAAAGCCGCGCTTCGGCAAACGGCGGTGCAGCGGCATCTGGCCGCCTTCGAATCCAGGCCGCATTCGCATGCCCGAACGAGACCGCTGCCCCTTGCTTCCTCGTGTCGCTGTCTTGCCGTGCCCTGAACCCATGCCTTGGCCAATCCTCTTGGGCCGCTTATGAGCGCCGCTCGGAGGCCGAAGTGTTCCAATACGTGTGGCCATGACAGCTATACTTTACCTTTCTTTGGCTTAGATTCTTTCTTGGCCGCCGGTTTGCGCTCGGCCGCCTTTTTTCGAGGTTTTGGCTTTCCCGCGGCAACGGATACCGAATTTTCAGGAGACCCGTCCTTCCCACGCTTAGTAGCCCTGGATCTCTTCTCGGCAACCTCCGCCTTGCTCTCTGTAGCGGCAGGCGTCGGCGCAGGCTCAGCAGCGGCTGCCTTGGTTCCTTCAGTTGCCGTGGGAGCCTCTGCCGGAGTTCCTTCTGCGGCCTTCTTCCCCTTCTTCGCTTTCTCCGGGCGAAATTCCGCTGGAACAATCTTGTACTCTGGAATGTTTATCCAAGCAGGAGTTGCCGGAGGATCAACCACCTGAACCAAGTGCTGCACCTTTGCTACAAGACCCCGCACCTGCGCCGTGTCCGGCCGAACAACTACCTGGTTGAGATGCCCCAGGCCAATGCTCTTGACCACTTCCTTCTGCCGGCGCGAAAACCCGATCCCGCTGCGAACCCACTTGATATGTATTGTCCCGGTCTTCTCTGACACGGTCTTCCAACCTCCCTAGATTTCCTCCACCTGCTTGCCACGCAGCGCAGCAACATCAACGGTGCTTCGCAGACTGAGGAGGGCCTGCATCGTGGCTTTGACCACGTTGTGCGGATTGGTCGTGCCCAGCGATTTGGTCAGGACGTTCTGGATTCCCGCAGCCTGCAGCACTGCACGGACCGGGCCGCCGGCAATCACGCCAGTGCCTTCGGGAGCCGGCTTCAACAGAACACGCCCCGCTCCGTAATGGCCGACGACAGTGTGCGGAATCGTCGTTTCAGTAATATTGACTTTGTGCAAAGACTTCTTTGCGAGTTCGATTCCCTTGCGGATTGCCATAGGTACTTCGCGTGCCTTGCCCGTCCCGAAGCCAACATATCCGTTCCCGTCGCCCACAACTACCAGAGCCGAAAAGCTGAGATTCTTTCCGCCTTTCACAACCTTGGTCACACGATTGATGGATACGACCTGGTCTTTCAGTTGCAACGTACTTGGGTCAATCCCAACAGACAAAATGTGCTCTCCTTCGCGCTAAAACGTCAGGCCGTTCTTCCTTGCTTCATCGGCCAGCGCCTTTACGCGCCCATGATAGGTATAACCACCGCGGTCAAAAACCACTCGTGAAATTCCAGCAGCCTTGGCACGTTCCGCCAGAGCCTTGCCCACGAATTTGGCGGCCGCAATGTTGCCGCCGCTTTTGAGCGTCTTGCGAACCTCTGCATCACAAGACGATGCAGACACGAGCGTACAGCCACGAATGTCGTCAATAATCTGCGCATAGATATGCTTAAGCGACCGGAACACGTTCAACCTTGGCGCGTACACAACACCGCGCAGCCGGCGCCGGATGCGCCGGTGAACCCTTTGGCGGCGAAAGTTCTTTGAAACTTGGGTCAACATGCGTTCTGCGTTTCCTTCCCGAAGCCTAGCCCTTGGCAGCTCCAGCAGCGGCCTTGCCCACTTTCTTCTTCAGTCTCTCACCAGTGTATCGAATCCCTTTATTCTTGTAAGGATCCGGCGGCCGCAAGCTGCGAACCTTGGCCGCGGTCTGACCTACGAGCCGAAGGTTGACTCCCTTGACAACGAGATGCGTCTGTTTCTCGACAGTGATAGAAATTCCCTCAGGAATCGGGAACTGTACCGGATGTGAATAACCAAGCGCAAGCACCAGATTCTTTCCGCTGACCTCGGCACGGTAACCGATCCCGACGATGTCCAAGTGTTTTTCAAAACCCTTGCTCACGCCTTCGATAGCATTCGCAACCTCGGCGCGAACCAACCCCCTCAGCGCCACCTGGTCCTCATGCTGCATTTGGGCCAAGTAAGTCCCGTCCTGCTTTTCAAGACGAATGCCGTTGGGAAGCGGCACCTGCACGCTCCCTTTCGATCCCTTAACGGTCACAGCAGAGGCTTCCACCTGTACCGTCACGCCATTAGGAACATCAATCGGCTTTCGACCAATCCTTGACATAATCCTCAGCCTTTCACAAACTTCTGGCCTACTCCACGTTGCAGAGGACCTCACCGCCCACCCTTGCCCGGCGAGCGGCCTTGCCAGTCATCACACCTTGGGGTGTCGTAAGAATATTCACGCCCAGCCCGCCAAGGACCTTCGGTATCTCGCGGGCTCCGACATAGAGGCGCCGGCCTGGCCTCGAGGCCTTCTCAATTCTCGAGATGACGCTGGCACCATCAGGTCCGTACCGAAGGAAAACCCGCAAGGTCTGCTTCTTTTTCTCTTCCGAGACCTTGTAATTACTGATGTAGCCCTCTTCCTTCAGCACACGGGCAATCTCGATTTTCAATTTTGACGACGGCATATCCACTCGCTGGTGCCGTGCCCGCAACCCATTGCGGATTCGCGTCAGCATGTCAGCGACTGGATCAGAAACAGCAGACATATGGCTCCCGAATAATGTTCATAAAACTCGTCGCGGCTATGTTCGTTTTGCCGCGATCGATTGCACAACTACCAACTTGACTTCACAACGCCCGGGATATCACCCTGCAAAGCCAGCTTACGGAAACAAAGCCGGCACATTTCAAATTTCCGAAGATAGCCCCGCGGCCTGCCACAAATCCGGCATCGATTCCTGTGCCGAATCTTGAATTTCGGCTTTCGAACTAGTTTTGCCATCTGGCATGTACGCGCCACGTGATTATCCTCCTACCTGCTCTTTCGATTCTTCCTCAGGGCCTCGGCGGCGCTGAACTTCCGAGCGGAAGGGCATCCCAAGGTGCCGCAGCAGCGCGAGGGCCTCCGCATCACTTCTTGCGTCCGTCACGATCGAGATATTCATCCCCTTGACTTTCTCGATCTTCCCATATTCCACCTCGGGAAACACAAGCTGGTCCCGCAGCCCCAACGTGTAGCTGCCACGCCCGTCAAACGATTTCGTTGACAGGCCGCGAAAGTCCCGAACACGCGGCAGAGCCACATTGACAAGACGGTCAAAAAACTCGTACATCCTGTCGCCCCGCAACGTTACCATCGCTCCGATCGGCATGTTCTTGCGCAGCTTGAAATTCGCAATGGACTTCCTTGCCCTCGTAATAACAGGTTTCTGGCCGGACACCTGTCCGAGTTCGCGCGTAGCCGCGTCCAATATCTTGACGTTCTGGCTGGCCTCGCCCAGACCCATATTCACCACGATCTTGTTCAGCCGCGGTACTGCCATGCGGTTCGGATACTTAAACTCCGCCATCAGGGCCGGAAGAACTTCCGATTCGTATTTCTCCTTCAATCGCGCCGCCATATTCGCTTTGTCTTCCTCAGTCTTTAACTTTCAAGCACCTTTCCACATTTGGTGCACTGGCGAACTTTCTTTCCCTTTTCGCCTCCCGCCATGCGCTGATGGCGGACGCGGGTGGGACCGCACTCCGTGCAGACAAGGGCCACGTTCGACACGTTAATCGGACCTTCCTTGTCAAGGATCCCTCCTCGAATCTGCTTGGCAGGATTCGGCCTGGTGTGGCGCTTGATCATGTTAACGTGTTCCACAAAGACCTGACGCTTTCCCGGCAACACGCTCAGCACCCGTCCTGTTTTGCCTTTGTCGCGCCCGGCTATAACGCGGACTTCGTCGTTCTTCCGGATATCCAGAACGATTCTCATTACAGAACCTCCGGAGCAAGGGAAACAATTTTCAGGAACTTTTTCTCCCGGAGCTCGCGCGCCACCGGACCAAAGACGCGCGTCCCCACCGGTTCCCCAGTGTCGTTGATCAGCACGGCAGCGTTCTCGTCAAAACGGATGTAACTGCCATCCCGCCGTCGCTGCTCCTTGCGCATCCGGACAACTACGGCTTTTACAACCTTACCTTTGGGAACAGGGCTTTCCGGAGACGCTTCTTTCACCGAGGCCGTAATCACATCCCCCAATCCAGCCTGCAATCCCGCGCTTCCGCCCAACGGCAGAATACAGGAGAGCCGGCGGGCGCCGGAATTGTCTGCCACCTGCAAGATGGTGCGCATGCCAATCATACGTTATCCCCCACTTCGTGGCCCACCTGAACAGCTTTGGAAATGACCTGCACAACTCGCCAGCGCTTCTGCCGGCTGAGCGGGCGGGTTTCCTCAATGCGCACCATGTCACCGGGCTGGCACTCGCCTCTTTCGTCATGGACCAGAAAACGCTTGGACCTCCGGGTGACCTTCTTGTAAAGCGGGTGCATTATTTTCCGATCCACGGTCACCACGATGGTCTTCTGCATTTTATTGCTGCTGACCATCCCGATTTTTTGCTGTCGCTTCTTATTCAGCATTACCCATCGCCCTTATCTTAATGCCTGCCCGTTCGTCCGGGTTCAAGCTTCCTTCTGGGAGCTCAACTTCAGCTCCCGCTCCTGCTGCACCGTCTGAACTCGGGCAATTCCTTTCCGAAGCTGGCGCATGACGGGAAGAACATCTCCCTGTCCGCCTACAAGCTGAAACCGGAGCCGCAGAAGTTGCTGCCCAAATTCCACCCTGTTGCTTTCAAGCTCTTCGTCAGTCCATTCCCGCATGTTTTCCGCGGGCCATTTCCACTTCTTATCTTTTTCAAGTTTCACCGGCCGCACTCCTCAATCAACGTGACGCTTCCAGGCGTGTCACAAACCGCGTCGGCAGGGGGAGCTTGTCGCTCGCCAGTCGGAAGGCTTGTCGGGCTTCGGCCTCCGTAACACCTTCCATCTCAAACAAGATCCTGCCAGGCTTTACAACGGCCACCCAGAATTCAGGTGCGCCTTTCCCTTTGCCCATGCGAGTTTCCGCCGGCTTTTTTGTCACGGGCTTGTCCGGAAAAACGCGAATCCACAATTTCCCGCCGCGCTTCACGAAACGCATAATCGCCACACGGCTGGCTTCGATCTGGCGGTCCGTGATCCACCCGGGTTCAAGAACCTTCAGCCCGTAATCGCCAAAAGAAATCCTGGACCCTCGCCAGGCTTTCCCGTGCATCCGGCCGCGTTGCTGTTTGCGGAATTTCACCTTGCTGGGCATCAACATAAGTCATTCACCTTCAGTACGGTTGCTCAAACACGCACGGCGCAAAGGCGTTGAACCTAGACAGCCGGCTCTGCAGCCGCCTCCGTTCTTGCAACTGGCCGCCGTTTCTGCTCGAGGATTTCACCATTGTAGATCCAGCACTTCACGCCGATCACTCCATACGTCGTCATGGCTTCCGCCAGCCCGTAGTCGATATCCGCCCTCAACGTATGGAGCGGAAGGCGCCCTTGCAGATACCATTCCGTCCGGGCAATCTCCGCGCCGTTCAGCCGCCCGCCAACACGAACCTTGATCCCCTTGCAGCCAAACCGCAGCGCCGAATCCACAGCTTTTCGCATGGCACGCCGGAAGGCCACACGTTTTTCGAGTTGCAGCGCAATTGACTCAGCAACAAGCTGGGCATTCAGTTCGGGCCGGTGGACTTCCTGAATATTAATCGGCAGCACTTCACGGCCCGTTCGTCGTTGGACTTCCTGCCGCAGACGATCGATTTCCGCGCCTTTCCGGCCGATGATGATCCCAGGTCGCGCCGTGTGAATCGTAATCTTCAGCTTGTTCCCTGGGCGTTCCACTTCAATCGAAGAAACTCCGGCACTTTTTAACTGCGCCTTAAGCTGCCGTTTCAACTTCAGGTCCTCATGAAGCAGGTCCGCATAACCCTTCTTGGCAAACCACCGTGACTTCCAGGTCTTGATGTTTCCAAGACGAAATCCGTAAGGATGTACCTTTTGACCCACCAACAACCTCCTCTGTCAATCCCTGATCGGCTCCACTCTCCCCGGTCACAAGCCGGAGATTGCAGCCTCGCAGCCGCACGGCTACTCTTTTGACTCCGGCGCCTCGACAACCAGAGTAATATGGCTCATGCGCCGCTGGTAACGATAAGCTCGGCCCATCGGAGCAGGCCGAACCCGCTTCATGCGCGGCCCCTCGTTCACATACGCCTTGGAAACCACCAGCTTGTCAACGTCAACCGAGTCCGACTTCTGCTCAGCATTGGCGATTGCAGCCTGCAGAATCTTCAACACTTCCCGGGCCACCCGCTTCTTGGTAAAACGCAGGGCATCGAGCGCAGAATTAACGTTCTGTCCCCGCACCAGGTCGACAACCAGCCTCGCCTTCTGAGGTGAAACCCGCAAATACTTGCTTGTCGCTCTTGCTTCCATCATCAGTTCTCGATCTTCGATTCTCGCTCCCAACCGCCTACCTCGGAGCAGGGGTTGCGGTTCGTTCGGTCGCAACCTTTACACTATGGCCCTTGAACGTCCGTGTAGGAGAAAACTCGCCCAGCTTGTGTCCCACCATGTTTTCCGTGACATACACGGGGATGAACTTCTTGCCGTTATGCACGGCGATCGTGTGCCCGACCATCTCCGGAACGATCGTCGAACGTCTTGACCAGGTTTTGATCACCTTCTTTTCAAACCGCCGGTTGAGCAGTTCGATCTTCTTGATCAGGTGATCATCGACAAAAGGCCCTTTCCTAAGCGATCTCGACAACCTTTCCTCCCTATTTCTTTTCGCGGCGTCTGACAATATAACGATCGGTCAGCTTGTTCAGACGCGTCTTGAATCCCCTCGTAGGCTTTCCCCACGGAGTCACAGGGTGGCGTCCGCCTGAGGTCTTCCCTTCTCCTCCCCCCAGGGGATGATCAACTGGGTTCATTGCCACGCCACGAACCGTAGGACGGATTCCACGCCAACGCTTTCGACCGGCCTTGCCAACAGTAATGTTTTCATGATCCAGGTTTCCTACCTGGCCGATCGTAGCAACACAATCCATGTGCAGGCGCCGGACTTCACCCGATGGCAGCCGAACCTGGGCGTAATCACCCTCTTTAGCTACAACCTGGGCTCCTCCTCCAGCGCTCCTGACCAACTGCCCGCCCTTTCCGGGCCGTAACTCGAGGTTGTGAACCATGGTTCCGAGAGGGATGTTTCTCAACGGCAGCGAATTCCCAACAACAATGTCAGATTCCGGGCCGGCAACAACCTGGTCGCCGACCTTGAGGCCCTGCGGGTAAAGGATATAACGTTTCTCGCCATCGGCATAATGTAGCAGTGAAATGAAGGCTGACCTGTTCGGATCGTACTCGATAGTCGCCACGCGTGCCGAAATACCGACCTTATCCCGCTTGAAATCGATCACCCGATAGTGGCGCTTGTGCCCTCCGCCGCGGCGCCAAATCGTAATTCGTCCCCGATTGTTGCGCCCTGAGATACGGTCTTTCGGTTCCAGAAGCGGCTTATGGGCCTTCGAGGCCGTAAGCTCTTCAAAGCTTGGCCCCGTTTGGTACCTTCGTGTTGTTGTATACGGCCTGTACGTTTTAATTCCCATAATCGTTTGCCCGCTCGAAAAACGTCTTGACTACACGGTCTCCGCGTACTCAGGAACTCTTGTCCCCGCCTTCAGCTTGACGTACGCTTTCTTCCAATCGGGACGCTTTCCGCTGGTCCAGCCGCGCCTTCGAACCTTTCCATGGAAGGAAGCCGTGCGAACCGATTCGACCTTATCCCTAAGCTCCGTAAACATCTCTTCCACAGCCCGCTTAATTTCTCGCTTATTGGCGTCACGGTCCACCTGGAAGCAAAGAGTCAGCGCCGTATCCCTCAAATCCACGCTCTTTTCGGTAATGACAGGTTTCCGGATAATCTGGTGGCCGCTTTTCCTCATCGCAGTGCCTCCTGCAGCCGCGTCAGCGCGCCCTCGGAAATCAACAACCGGTCATGGCTCAGGACATGATACGCATGGACTTCATGGTGGCGGACCAGATCGCAACCGGCAATGTTCCGCGAAGACAATTCCAGATTTCGATCTCGCGTGTCGCTCACCACAAGCGTGCCCGGTCCAACCTCCAGTTTGTTCAGAGCAGCAATAAAGGACTTCGTCTTAGGGACAGCCAGACTCAAGCGATCCACCACCGTCATTTTGTTTTCCTGAAATTTCACTGCCAGTGCCGAACGCAGCGCGCCTTCCAGAACCTTCTTTGGGAGCTTAATGGCATAATCACGCGGCTTGGGCCCATGAGCGATCGACCCATGGCGCCACAACGTGCTTCGAATACTGCCTGAACGGGCGCGCCCGGTCCCCTTCTGCCTCCAAGGTTTCTTGCCGCCGCCGGAAACCTCGCCCCGGCTCTTGGTCGAGTGCGTCCCGCGGCGCTGGCCCGCCAGATAAGCCCGTGTAGCCTCCCAAAGCAGGCTGCTGTTGGGCTTGGCGCCAAACACCTCATCGGCAAGTTCGAGGTCTCTGACTTTCTCCCCTTCCAGATTTTTCACTTCTACGGTTGCCATACTTCTTAGCCTCTTCTATCTGCCGATCGTTCAAATCTCACTTGCGCGGCGCCCGCGCCTTTCGCACGACGACGTAGCCGCCGTCGGGACCCGGGATGGCACCTTCCACCAGCAGCGCGTTATCGTCCGGCAAGACCCGGACCACGCGCAGGTTGCGAACAGTTACGCGGCTGACACCCATGTGTCCCGCTGCACGCATTCCTTTCATTACCCGCGAAGGAAAGGCCGATGCTCCAATTGATCCCGGAGCACGGTGGAACATTGATCCGTGCGCACCACCGCCACCACCGAAATGGTGCCTCTTATGGAATCCCGCAAACCCCCGTCCTTTCGAAGTGCCTATAACGTCAACCGTGTCATTGGCCGCGAAGATATCCACAAGGACTTTATCGCCCGCCTTGACCTCTCCGGACTCCTTGTCCAGCCGAACCTCCCGCAGAAAGCACGCAGGATTTGCCCCCGCACGCTTAAAGTGCCCTTCCAGCGGCTTCGTCATCCGCCGCGGGGGCGGAACCTCCACCAGGCCGAGTTGGGCCGCGTCGTAGCCGTCCTTGGTCGCGGTCTTGCGCTGAATTACCACGCAAGGTCCCGCCTTCAGAACCGTCACGGGAACAACATCGCCGTTTTCTGCGAAAACCTGCGTCATACCGAGTTTCTTTCCCAGAATGGCCTTCAACATATCGATCTTCGTGCAATTAAAGTTGCCATTGGACCGCTTCACGGTCCCAACTCGGCAACTATTTTGCGTGCTCCTTCCCGAATGCCTTAATCTCGATGTCAACGCCAGCAGGAAGGTCCAGTTTCGTCAGCGCATCAATCGTCTGGGCGGTCGGCTCCAGAATGTCCACCAGCCGCTTGTGCGTGCGGATCTCAAACTGTTCGCGCGACTTCTTGTCCGTGTGGGGCGACCGCAGGACGCAATATTTATTTTTCACTGTCGGAAGCGGCACCGGCCCTGCGACCTGCGCTCCAGATCGCTTGGCGGTCGAAACAATGTCAGCCGCTGACTGGTCCAGTACCCTGTGATCGAAAGCCTTCAGCCGGATTCTTATTTTCTGATGAAGCATTTTACTCGCCTATTGAATGATTTCCGTGACGGTGCCGGCGCCGACGGTATGGCCGCCCTCGCGGATGGCAAACCGCAACCCCTTCTCCATGGCAATCGGGGTGATCAACTCGATCTCCATGCTCACATTATCGCCCGGCATCACCATCTCCGTCCCCGCCGGCA
>JBJKQK010000105.1:0-5388 GCA_046705285.1 Terriglobia bacterium | reverse complement strand
TTTACTCTCTAAGCTTGGGTTTCGCTACCGCTATTATGAAGTACCGGGAAAACATGACTGGCAGGTGTGGAATGAGCAGATTCAGAATGTTCTTCGCCTCGAAGCGCCTATCCTTGGCGCGAACGAGAAACCGAAAAGCTAACGCACAGTCCGGGCGGTGAGCCTGCACCGGGAATTGGAAGTTATACCACGAGTTCTGTCGCATGTGCCAGGTCGAAAGACCACCGAGCTCCGCAGGTCTGGCAGGATCAAAGAGTAGCCTCAGGGCGACAAGGAACAAAATTCTTCCAATATTTTTCCATGAGAACCGGCTCAGAGACCCACTGGACTGAGGACGGATCTCTTTCAAACTGTGCATAGATCGACAGGGAGCGGTCCAGTCCGAGGTCCCTGTAATCCCGCGGCGGGCCATGGTGCAGTTCACCCTGAGCATAGTGCGGATTCGCCTGCCACTCGAGCTTTCCATCCTGTCCGAGCAACGGGTACCAGGCCAGCCCGCCACGCGCCCGCACCTCATCGTATAGAAAGCCATACTCACGGTCACACCACGCAGCGAAGGTCATCGGCTGTTCGGGATCAGCGCTGATGGTTGCATGAGCCCACCCTGGAGGAACCACGACAACCTCGCCCGGCCCGGCCTCCACGGCAAAGCAGCGGCCGGGATTGTCTGCGGCATATTCCTGCATGTAGATCACCGCGCGGCCACTCCAGATTTCGTACAACTCCGGGGGTGCCCATCCGCTGTGGCTTGACACGCGATGGACATGGCCCTGGCTGCGGACGGGTTCTTTGCCGAGACGTCCGGCGGCGAATGTGACCAGCCCCAGGAGCAGCATCCTTGATTTGAGTTCTGGCAGGTGTTCTTTCTTACCAACATCCATGGCAATGGCATACACCGGATCGGGCCCGCTGCAGGCAGGATCGCTCAGACTCGAACGAATTGCATCGAGACGCCTGTATTCCGGCTCCGGACCGAATACTCCCGGTCCAAACCGAAACCCCATCGGGTTGCGGATAGTCTCGACGCTGATGCCTGGATCAAAACTCATGGGTTCGACCTGACGTAGGCTTTGACGGTGCCGCAGCGGCCCGGCCCGGTCGGCCGAACCGTGTATCGCCCAACCGCCGCCGGCACGATGAAGGTCTCCGCATAGTGAACGACATAAGGCTCGAAGGCGCCCTCGGGGCTTTCCACCACAATCTCAGGCCCTTCCACCAGGTTCAGCACGTTCACCCCGCCGCCGGTATCATGTTCCACTTTTCCTGTGAACCAGTGACGGCGCGTTTCAATGAACTCGCGTTCGTGCAGTCCGGTCCGTTCTTCGGACCATCCCTCGCCCGAGGCAATTGTGGTTTTGTGGTTTATCAGATTCTTTCGAACCCACTCCGTCTTTCGATACCACTGGATATTTTCTTTGCCGTGCTCGATATGTACGGGCCTCGGCCGGCCATCCAGACCCAGCCTGCCCCAGTCCCACAGCTTGAAGGTAAAAATATAAGGGGTGGCGCTGATCTCAAGCACCATCGAGTTTCTGCCGGAGCAGTGAACCGTTCCGGCCGGAATCAGGACGTGGTCGTGCTTCTTAACAGGCCACTGATTCACGAACCGCTCGGCGGGAAACGGCGTACCACCCTCCTGCGCCCCCTCCAGGGCCTGGAGCATCTCCGTCGGCCTAATATCCTCTTTCAGGCCCAGATAAACGACTGCGTCATCGCCCGCATCCAGCATGTAATAGCTCTCGTCCTGGGTGTAATGCATTCCGAACTTGTCCTGAATGTATTCGGTCAGCGGATGCACCTGCAGAGAGAGATTGCCGCCCTCGATGGTGTCAAGCAGGTCGAAGCGGATGGGGAATTCCGTGCCGAAGCGCCCGTGCACGGCCTCGCCCAGCAGTTCCCGCGGATGAGAGAAGACCAGATCGATGGCGGGAATCTCTACCTGAGTGCCGCCCAAGCCGAGCAGGAGACTGTTTTCCTCCGGCACGCAGTCGAAACACCAGGCGAAATTGGGCGGCTCGTCAGAAAGACCGATGACCCGGCGCATCCACTCCCCACCCCACGGTCCCGGATCGAAGAATGGCACCACGCGAAAAGGGCGTTTTGCTACAGCTTCCAGGGAGCGGCGGAAGAGATCGCCGGCGATCAGTTTGGGATTCTCCCGGTCATTGGTGTCGAGCAGAAAGTCCATCCTCGGCATCAGACGCTTCTTGAGCCGGTCCGCCGCGCGCCAGTCCACAAAGAACGCCCGCTTGTACTTCAACGACGCCCGCTCTTTATAGTTCTCTGCACCAAGATTGGGGATTTCGTTGTTCCTTTGGCGAGCCTGGATTTCCCATCGCGCCATATCTGCGTAGATGAGGACATCGGCTTCAGACGCAAGCAGCGAAGCGCCGGTTCCGATGACAAGGATGGGACCTCGCTCCTTTCTAACCTGCTCACGCATGGACTGAAACTTCTTCGGGTCAAAAAAGTCACTGATTTCGATCCCGTTCATCCGGCCGAAGACCGGATCATCGCCCAGATAGGGGGCCAGCATGGCGTCCACTTCCTGGGGTGGTTTCAGGCATTCGCTTGTTCGGAAGACTTGTGACGGCTGAAGCGTCTTCACGATCCCCTGCTCGATTTCATCGACAAATGCACCGGGGTAGCACTCGACGCAAAGAACGCCCTGTTTGCAATCCCGGAGGCGCTCCGCCACGGCAGCCCACCCCACCGCACAGTCCCCGGAAGAAGAACTGATGTTGACACTGGGATACTTGTCGTAGGTAGATTGAAGTTTCATCAGTCGGCCTGACCTTGCAGTAACGGAACTGCCCCAAGCAGCGCCGCCTGGTTACCCAGTTCCGCACCGCGAATGCTTACTTTCCCCCACGGCGTCCAGGCATGCTGATTAACGTAATCCTGGATGAACGGAATGATGACGGAAGCGCTCTTCATTACACCGCCCCCAAAAACAACCACTTCCGGATCGTAGGCATGGATCAGGCCAACGGTGGCTGTTCCCCAGACCGTCAGGCAGCGGTCCCGAACCTCGACTGCCACGCGATCTCCGGCCCCCGCGTAATGGAACAATCTCTCAAAGGTAATCAGGTCTTCCTTCGAGAGCGGGCTGGAACTGAACCCCTCGGTGGCACGGCAAATTTCCGGTAATGACCATCCGGAGGCTTCGGCTTCAGCACAGCCAATGGCCCCACAGGTGCACCGGCGTCCATTGAAAAGTACAGGAAGGTGACCGCCCAGACATCCCGCCTGAGCATGCTTGCCGCGCAGGAGCCGTCCCTGAATCATCGCGGCGCCGCCGATTCCCGTGCCCAGTGTAATCATCACAACATCGTCAAACCCTCGCGCCGCACCGGCATACCACTCGCCCAGCAGCGCCATTCGGGCGTCGTTCTCAATTTCAAAGCGAACCCCAAGCGCTTTCTCGCACCATCCGGGCAGGTCCAGTTGGGGCGCATCGTCGTACTTGGAATTGGTCGAGGCGACCCGGGCGTGCGCGTGGTCAGCAAGTCCACAGAAGCAGAAGGCCAACCCCTTGCATTCGGAAGGCTTGGTGTTGGCTTCATCCATGATGGTCCGTAAGGCATCTGCCAGCAGCGGGAGTGCCGGAGCCAGCCCTTTGGCCCCGTCTGTCGCCAGAGTCTTTGTGCGGAGGATTGCTCGATCTTCGACCAGCGCACAGGTCGGGTGGCTTCCGCCCAGATCCACGGTCAGAGCCTTCACCGTTCCTCCACCAGCGTGGCAACGCCATTGAGTTTTCGAAGCCTGGCACCGAAACCCCTGGTTGCAATCGTGCCGTAGTCGTGTCCGGCGTCGCTCGGCCAGCAAGCCAGAAATGAAAGGACGGTGTCACCGATATTGGCTACTCGATGAGCCACATTGAAAGGTATGTAATGAACTGAGCCGGGTTGCATCGGCTCGAAAACTGTCTTCCGGCTTTCATCCATGAGAATCAAAGCACCGCTGCCCGCGACAGTAACGTAATACTCGCTTCGGTTCCGGTTGCGATGAAAGTGCCCTTTGGTCATGAAGTATTCGTCACCGACCAATCCGGGTTCGATAAAAGTATTTCCGAAAAACAGTCCGCCTTCTTCTCCTTCCTTATGAGGAAGAAAGGCCTGCACGCGGTAAACCACCTTCTCCGGGTCAAGTTTCTGCCGCGCGTGTTCGTCGCGGTAGTAGCCTTCCATGTCCCCCACCGTTCGAAAGGTTTCTTGAATCAATGGGCCGGAGATTTCTCCGTTGGATAGATTAACTTTTAATTGAGGTATCATTTGATTTAACCCGGGCACAACCCTGCATCGCCACACCATGAGGCTTGTGGCAATACGGGCTGCGGACAAATCATCTTTCCTCGTTTAACCTACACGCCCATGCACTTGCCAGTCAACATAAGTCCTGATTGCTTTGACCATAATCACTCATAAGTTTTCAATATTTGCCAGGGATAGGATGTAGTGGTCGGTAACATATTCCCTATGATTTCGCCGGCAGCTTTCTGGAACAAGACGGCGCGCAGGAGGTTGAGGCCCGGCCGTCTGTTCGTGGGCTGCTATATTAAAGAGAAGGCAAATTTATCTGTGCGACGCGTGGGGCGGTGTGCCTGAGACCTGGCTATGATCCAACTGACTTCGGCCGGAAAGCAAATCGGCTCCAAATTACTGTTCGAAGGCCTCGACTGGCTGCTGACGCCCGGCGATCGCATTGGACTGGTGGGCGGCAATGGAACGGGCAAGTCGACCTTGTTGAAGGTACTTGCCGGACTCGAACCTCTTGACGACGGAACGCTCTCCGCTGCCAAGGGCATCACGCGCGGATACCTTCCGCAGGACGGTCTTGCGCTCGCCGGCCGCAGCGTGCTTGAAGAGTGCCTTTCGGTGTTTGGGGATCTGATCCAAATGGAAAAGGAGATCGAAGCCCTCACGCACCAGATGGCCGAACTTGATCCTGCGGGTGAAGAATACGAGCGCGTAACTGAGCGCTACCACAGCCTGGAGACGGAGTTCCAGTTGCGCGACGGCTATTCGCTTGAAGCGCAGGTGGGAGCCGTGCTCAATGGCTTGGGATTTTCGCGTGAGGAACAGGAGCGCCCGACGCAGGAGTTTTCAGGCGGCTGGCAGATGCGGATTGCGCTGGCTAAGCTCCTGCTGATCAAGCCGAACTTGCTGCTGCTCGATGAGCCCACCAATCACCTGGACCTCGAAGCCCGCAACTGGCTGGAGCAGTACCTTGCCAGCTATCCGCACGCTTTTGTCCTGGTTTCGCACGACCGCTATTTTCTGGATGTGACGGTCAACAAGATTCTGGAAATCTGGAATCGGCGCGCCTACTTCTATTCGGGCAACTACGATCGCTACCTCAGTCAGAAAGATGACCGCAAGGCGCAGC
>JBJKQK010000104.1:0-19788 GCA_046705285.1 Terriglobia bacterium | reverse complement strand
GTCTATGCTCTGCCCTTTGGCAAAGGGAATCACTGGCTGACCAGCGGGCCGCTGGTGCCGATTCTCGGCAACTGGCAGGTGAGCGGCATCACAAGCCTGGAAGGCGGTTACCCGCTCACGGTTTCCGGCGCCAACACTTGTCCGGGCTGCGGCAATTCGGCGAACTACCCGAACATGGTAAGCAATCCGGTACCCTCCGGGTTTACCCAAAACACTTCTCACTGGTTCAATCCGAATGCATTTCAAGCGGTTAGCAATCTGTGGACGGTTGGAAATGCCGGGGGCGACGGGCTCTTCTTCGGGCCGGGATATCAGAACTTTGACATCAGCCTTTCGAAGAGCTTCTACTTCCCGAAGCTTGGAGAGTCCCGATATCTGCAATTCCGCAGCGACTTCTTCAACGCTTTCAACCATCCCCGGTTCAGCAGTCCGGATACAAACATACAATCGTCGGCAGTTGGAACAATTTCGAGCGTGGCCAACAGTCCGCGCGTCATCCAATTTGCCCTGAAGTTCTACTTCTAACACCCAGATCCTGGGCTAACCTGCCGGCCTCCTGCGATGCGTTCCTGCACCGCCGGAGGCCGGTGCAGTTTCGCGCTTGCTTTCCGGATTGTCGATCAAGATTCAAGGTGATATGTTACGAAGGAGATGAGAGCTGCACCAGTAAGGTTAGTGACGCTCATCTGCGCCATCGGTGTAGGGGTCCAGCTTCTGGCGCAGCCAGAACAACAGCGCAAAACTGAGGCGCAAAGATCGGCACAAGCATCGATAATCCCGGTTGGTGAAACCGGCCTTGCGCTCCTCAAGCAAGGACAATTTCCGCAGGCCATAAAAGATCTGCGGCGTGCAGTTCAGCAGGAACCCGGATCGTGGAGGTATTCGCTGGGGCTGGCCGAGGCGTTGCTCTCCTCCAATTACAACTTTACGGGGCTGAATTTTCTGCTGGGGATAAAACCAAGATTCCAGAATCTGGCCGAGTATCATTATGCTCTTGGCCTGGCTTACTATCTTTGTTACCAGTACCCTGAAGCCATCAAGGAGTTCAAGACATTTCCGCAAAACGATCCGAAATTGAACCGCATTCCTTATCTGATCGGGAACTGCTACATGGCGATGAGTGATTTGAAAGAGGCATCTGTATACTTCCGCAAGGCGATCGAGCTGAATCCCACTGAGGCTTCCTATTATCTTGCCCTTGGCAAAATGCTTCGCATGGAAGGGCCCCAGCATTTCCAAGAGGCAATCTCGGTTCTGCAAAAGGCGCTGAAACTCAAGCCACAAGATCCCTACATCAGACTCCATCTCGCCTATTGTGAGCTGGGGGAGAACCACTATAAAGATGCCCAGGTCCTTTTGGAACAGTTAGTGAGCGAACAGCCCGATTTTCAGCCCGCGCATCTGGCTCTGGCCAGCGTCTATGAGCATTATCATGATTGGTCAAAGGCGAGGCAGCAACGGGACATTGCCGCCCACTTAAAACCTCCCAAACAAACCTTTGACCCCAGGATCGGCCCCGTAGCCTCAACCATGGCTTCGCACTGATCCGCCAGGAGTCGGATTCAGCAGTTTGGATTCCTTCCTGTTTACAGCAGGGGCAGTTTGTGTAATGGCCTGCAGAAAGGTAGCAGCGATGACACGCTCGATAAAGTATGGACTGATCTTCATGGTGTTCTGCCTGCTGGCAAGTGATCCCCTGGCGGGTTATTCGGCCGGTCTTCCCCCTTCGTCGATTGATCTCGAGGGCTGCTCCTGGCGCGCTTCGGTTGGCGCGCGCGTAACGGTGAAGGCCGGACAGATGGACCTTCTTGTGAAATCGCTCCCCCACCTTGCACCACGGACCATCGAGTGCCAGGTTCCTTTGCCGGGAAACCAGGAAATGACGGTGCGGGGCAAACAAACCGATTCGGTGACAGAACAGGGATGGACATTCTCGTTCATCCGCACAACCGGAGAGCGCGTCGAACTCACTCACAGCTCGCAGAACGGAGAGTTTTCCTTTCCACTGCCTCCGGCCTGGAAACACGACAAGCATGTTAGGATATCGATCGGCATACCTGGCGACAATCCCGGTTATCTGTACTTCGTAAGTCTGAGCCTGCAGCCTGCTCCGGCAGGGCTCCCAGCCGCTCCCCAGCCCATATCTCCCGAGCAGGGCCAGCAAGTGACTCCGGCCGCCGCTGACTTTCTCTGGTCTAATCCGAGTCCGGAGATCGTTTCGTCGTACGAACTCGAATGGCAACGCGAAGGAGGAATGCGCCACACAAAGTCCGTGCCCTCTTATTTCATCAGCAGCGCGCATGGCGTATGGACCTCAAAGTGGCTCGCCCCAGGCCAGTACGCCTGGAAGGTTCGCGCGTTGAACGCCGGAGGAATGCGCGGGCCATGGTCGGAGGCAATGCATTTCACCGTTCAGCCTGAAACGGCAAGTAGGGCTGCGGATGTTCGTCCCAGCGCCAAGGATCCGGTTTTTCTGGTTGACATGGAAGCCAGCGATCCCGAACCGGAGTGGAAGCGGATTCCGACCGATGTGCAGTCCCACTTATTATTCCGCATCGGCGGACCGATCGATCATATTCAGCATACTTTGGCAGCCGCCCAGCGGGACGGGATTCCTATTGCCCTCCAGGTCAACGGCCCCCACAACATCATTGGCGGCCGGTGGGACCGCCTCCCTCTGGCCCGCATTGCTCAGTGGGCCGATCGCTATTCGGAGTTGAAGGCTTTCTACATCTGTGAGCAGCAAGTCCATGGTGGGATGGCGAATCCAGAGGTAAAGAGCTACATCGAGCACTTGATTGCGCTGGGTTCAGAGACAGGAAGGCCAGTGTTTTGGGCCGACGCCAATTGGGGCGGAAACATCTGGTTGAGCGTCGTCGCAAGCAAGGATTTCACGGAGTTCGCCCGCAAGCACCGCGGTTATTTCTACCCGCTCTGGAAGATGAATGGGGGATTCGTGCCGTATCTGGCGCCTGCTGGCCTTCTAGGGCTGTGGCTACAGGGAACGGTAACGGCCTGGGGCGTGCAACCGGAGACCTGGTATTGGACCGAAGCCGGCTTCAGGACCTTGGGAGTTCAGCGAGGCTATAAGGAAGGACTCAGACAGGACGCCCCGGCGGTCCTGTTTCAGGAACTAGCTTTGCTTGGCGCCTCTGCGGGCGCGGAGGTTTACTCCTTCGAGCCGGGAACGGATATTCTTGATGCCAACTCCGGCCAAAATCTGAATATGATTCTGGTACCGCTTGTTCGGATGCTCACGGATTCTACGGTTCCCGACAAGAACGACGTACAGAAGGCTGTTGTCAAGGAGCAGACGATCAAACCCGCTGACCTGATCTTCCGCAAACACTACACCCTTCCGTTGCGAAAACTCTTCGCACGCACGCTTGGAATCTCGTACCCGTTCCAGATGGTTCCCGAATCGGGCAGATGCTATTGGATTCCCTTTGTTTCTCCGGGGAACCTTCCCACCGGAGTGTCGAAGTCTTGCCCTGCTCCAATTCCAGGTCGTGCAGCCGTTTTCAAAGCGGGAGGAACCGACTTTGTTTTTAACAGCCGCGTGAACTGGCCCGGCGAGCAGCATTTCTCCCTGAACCTTGCCGGAACACGGATGGAAGCCAGGCTTGGACTGAATGGATGGGTCCTGGTTCGAAATACGAGGGATGGGGAATCGCACCTATGGTTTTTCGCAAGAACCGGGGCACGGCTGGATATGCAATTTGACCACCCGGTAGTCTGGAGGAAGCTTGAAACCGATGCTGCTGGCAGTGCTTCCAGTCAGTTGCCAAACGGCGCATCGGGTGGTTGGTCCTCTCCAGTGCGCCATATCGAACTTCCCGCGGGGCATCATGTCTGGGACATCCTGGTGGCTCGTAAAACCATGTAGATGCGCAAGGTGTGGGACGCGATTTCGACGGAGCCGCAGAATCGAGGGGCTCCGGTGGTTCAAGCACAACGGATGTCACTGGGGAGCTAGCACACTAAATCTAGCTTTGAATTCACATCTATGCGTTAGCAAAGAATACCTGGCGCAGGGTTCTTCTATCGCATCAGCAAGCTTGCGCGGGTCTGTGGCGATGTTTGAGATGTGAAGGCTTGGGATCGGCGTTTCTCATCGGGAAGAGATTGGAGACGAGCAATGAATCCGCCAACGGAAGACATCAACCGAAGAGATTTTATGCTGAAGCTCTCGGCGATACCGCCGGCGGGGATTCTTTTACAAGGCCAAGGTTTGGAATCGGCCCAACGTTTCAGTAATCGGCTTTTTGAAATCAGCGTGGTTGGCCAGCCAGACTGCCTGTGGAGTTACCGCCTCAGGTCATCGGGCAAAGAACATCGATTCACGCCGCCGGTGTTCAATATCGACAGTCATCCCTTCACCGCATCCCTGACGAACTTGAAACCCAGCCAGAGCCCAGTTCGGCTGCGAAATGGCGCTGTTGAATATTCGTATGAGGGAACATTTGTCAATCACCGCGATCTGGCCCTGGCCATGCTGTTCCAGGCGGCGGAAGATAACCCGATCGTCCGT
Source organism: Terriglobia bacterium (assembly GCA_046705285.1). Taxonomy (GTDB): domain Bacteria; phylum Acidobacteriota; class Terriglobia; order UBA7540; family UBA7540; genus SCRD01. The sequence goes on along the minus strand of JBJKQK010000104.1, from coordinate 15,257 downwards.
TTCAGGTACGTCCTGAAGAGCAACCATCAGCACCAGCTGACCAAGCCTTCGGGCAAGGACGAACTCAATTATCTTGGTTTCTCCTTCAAGGACCTGCCGCAAGCAAAGGAAGTCCGCTTTTCAGACTTTCGTGGACTCCTGCATTCTTATGTGATGGAGGAATTTGAGCTGCCGCCCCGTGCTTTTGCCGACCAACTTGCGGTGATGGGGCCAATGACGGTGGGAAGCGCCAGAGGAGAAAGCATGCTGGTTGCCTACGAGCACGGCTCGGCGGTTCCTGATGCCTTCCTCAGTTTCCAGCTTCAGCCGAATCGCGATGTGAGCTTACAAGCCGTTAAGGGGAACTATCTTTCCGGCCAGACTCTGAATGACAGAAGCCCTTACCAGACCGTCTGGTTTGAAGCCGGGGCGGTCGCGGACGGCGAGGACCAGCTTGCCTCCGCTTTCCGGACGTTCATTCTGAAATACATGACGCAGAACCTGGGCACACGGAAACCCCAGATCTATTACAACACTTGGAACTTCCAGGAACGCAACAAGTGGTGGAATGGCAAGACCTACGGATCATCCATGAACCAGGAGCGCATCCTGGAGGAGATTGACGTTGCTCACCGAATGGGTATTGACGTTTACGTGGTCGATGGGGGATGGGAAGAGAAAATGGGGGATTGGACGGTCAACACTGAACGTTTTCCCGATGGTCTGCGAAAGGTGAAGAACCGGCTGGACCGCTATGGAATGCAGTTGGGTCTGTGGTTTGGTCCGTCATTTGCCTTGAATTCCAGCAAGACATTCCTTGACCATCGCGATTGCATCGCAATGTGGCAAGGGAAGGAACGGATGTTGCGTCCGTGGGACCAACCACCTGGGGTGTATGGCATGTGTCTGGTCAGCCGCTATACGGACGCGTTTACCGACCGCTTGATTCAGTTAGGGAAGGAGCTTGGCGCAACCTATTTCAAGTGGGATGGAATTGGCCAGTATTGGTGTGACGCGGCCGGCCACTGGCACGGCGACGACCACCAGACCCGGCAGGAACGCGCGGAATCTTATGCCTTTCACTTGGTTCCGCAGATGGCCCGCATGGCTGACCGGATTGCCGCGGAGTGCCCGGGCGCCGTTATTGACTTTGACATCACTGAAGCAGGCCGGGCTGTCGGATTGGGATTCTTATCGGCAGGAAGATTCTTCTTGATCAACAATGGGCCTTATTACCGCAATTACGACATTCCCATTGACCGCCAGCATCATTACTCGAACATTTTTGTTTATCCCGGCGCCGCCCGTACCTGGATTTGCCGTTCTCCCCTGACTTACGACAAATGGATTCCCTCGATTCTATTCCTCACCCACTACTTTCCTGATGACCCTCGCTCTTCACAGGAAATCAATCTGGCTTCGTTGATCCTTGGCCAAAACGGAATCTGGGGAGATCTGCCGGGCGTTTCAGAAGTGGGAGTGAGACTCATCAATGAAACGCTGGCCCGGTACAAGCAGGTCTGGAATGACATGGCAGAAGCTGATCCGGTGGTTGTTGGCGAGGTGAGCGGAAGCCCGGAATTCCGCGAGAAGATTTCCAGGAGGACCGGACGGGGCGCGGTAGCGGTTTTCGCCACGAGTCGGGGGAAATACTTCTACACTACTTCCCGCCCCGTATCATCAAAGCACTGGGCGAGCGATGGATTTAACATTCATTACGACCGCCAAAAGCATGCCAGTCTTGAAGTCGCTTTTGACCAGCCGGGCGCCAAGATGGTCCTCTTCGGCGTGGACTGAAAAGGACAAGCCATGCCAGACACGATATGAGCTACCCCGCCGAAGATGCTATACTTTGGCGCAAGTTGTTTTGCAGTCGGCGGGGAAAGGGTTTCGCGCGCTTCAAAAATTGTTCCACCGAGTACTTAACCCGGAGCCTTACCCTCCATCAGGTTAAGGTCGGGCCGGGAGAGAATGGTCGATGATAGATTCCTTTGTGGGGCCTGTAGAATTAATTCTGATTCAGTCCAAAACTCACACGCTGCTTTCCCCGCACCCCCTCGATTTTGCCATTATCGTCATTTACTTTGTGGCCGTTCTGGCCATTGGCTTTTACCTCAAAAGGTACGCCAAGAGTGGCGAAGACTTCTTTCTGGCTGGACGGAAAATGACGGCCTGGGTGGCGGGCCTCAGTTTCATGTCGGCGAATCTCGGTTCGCTCGAACTGATGGGATGGGCGGCGGCGGCTTATGAATACGGCATCCTGGCGGTTCACTGGTATTGGATCGGTGCCATTCCCGCCATGCTGTTTCTTGGCATCGTCATGATGCCGTTCTATTACATCTCGCGCACCCACTCTGTTCCCGGGTATCTGCAACTGCGTTTTGATCGCGCCACCAGCGGCTTGAGCGCATTATGCTTTGCCGTCATGACCATCCTCATGTCGGGCGTGAACATGTTTGCCATGGCCGTAGTCATGAAGGTCTTGCTCGGATGGAATCTCCACTTCAGCATCTGGTTCTCCTCGATCATTGTCGCGGCTTACGTGGCGGCAGGCGGCCTGTTTTCGGCCATCTTCAACGAAGTGGTGCAGTTCTTCCTCATATGGCTTGGCGCATTGCTGATACCCATTTTAGGGCTCATTGAGGCTCACGGATGGAGCGGCATGGTGGCGCGCATTCATAGCAATTTTCCGGGACAGGACTTTACGCATTTGTGGAGCGACCTGGGGCACTTCAGTTCGAACCCAATGGGCATTAATTGGGTGGCCATTGTTTTCGGCTTGGGCATGGTGACTTCCATGGGTTACTGGACCACCGACTTTCTGGTGGTTCAGCGGGTGATGTCCGCTAAGGACCTGCGCTCCGCGAAGATGGCCCCCGTCATCGCGTCTTTCTTCAAGATGACGATTCCCATCATTGTCATTCTTCCTGGCCTGCTTTGCCTTGCCGTGCTGCCGTTTCATCTGGTTCCGGAAACCGTGGCACAAGCTGGCCAATACAGTTACAACGCCGTATTGCCGCTGATGCTCGGCCGTTACTGCGGGCCCGGCCTGCTGGGTCTCGGCATCACCGCCCTTATTGCGGGTTTCATGGCCGGGATGGCGGGCAACGTCTCCGCCTTCGCCACCGTCTGGACTTATGACCTCTACCGGCCCTTTCTGAGCAAACATAAACCGGACGCCCATTACGTTGCGATGGGACGCTGGAGCAGCATCATCGGAGTCCTGATAAGTATCGCCGCCGCGTATGCGGCAATGCATTTTGCGAGCATCATGGATTACGTCCAGGCGCTTTTCAGTTTCTTCATTGCGCCGCTGTTCGGTACCGTGATCCTGGGCATGATGTGGAAGCGTATAACTTCAAAAGGCGCCTTCTGGGGACTGCTGGCCGGCACCCTTGCATCCGTCACGATTTTTCTCTTGATGCGATTCGACCATAGGACAATCGGCATTTTTGCCCTCTACCCCAAGGCGCAGGCTCTGGCACAGGATGTTTACCAGGGGTTGTGGTCCTGGGTTGTCTGCGTGGTGGTGACCGTCGCTGTCTCCTATATCACCCGTCCTCGCGAGGAGAGTGAACTGGCGGGTCTGGTTTATGGCTGCACCGAAATCCCGTCTGAGGAGAAATATCCTCTATTAAAGCGGCCGATCTTCTGGGCGGGTGTCTCGTTTGCAGTCTTCATCGCTCTGCAGATTATCTTTTGGTAAGACCCTCTTCAACTTTGAACCGTCAGATTTGCATGATCGTTTGAACCCGCCTCAAGTGGCCGCGCGAATATCGCCGGACAGGGAAGAGAAAAATGTGGCGCTTTCCAGGAACCGGATCGAAACCTTCGCAAGAAGAGTGTCAAAGGACACCCGAAGAAATGCCAGGGGCCAGGAGCATCATCGTCCGTTTGTCAAACTGCCGAACCTCATCAGAGATCCAGTTCGCCGTGGTGTGTGCCAGTCGTGCTCCCTCGGCCGATGGAAGGGACAGGTCATCGCAAAGGATTGAATCATATCGACCAGTCTCCCGGAATACGTGCGCGAGACGAAAGGCAAAAGTGAAAACCCCGGAAAACAGCGTGGCTGGTTCAAAAAGGTGATGGAGCATTGGCTGCTCGCCATGATCACCTGCCTCAGGAAACCTGCAAACCGAGACAAACAAATCATCTTCCCAGCGCCACACCTCGGCAACTGACTGGTTGCATCTTGCCGTCAGTCATGTGCGCATCGTTCCGCAACTCTGCCGAATTCCAGGCCTCGGCACACGGTTAGACCAAACTCGAAACTTGCTCGGGCTTGCGAATCAGCTTTTCTCTTCCGCCCCAAAGCCTGTCGTAGCGCCGAAGGCTGGAATGGTTGTCACGCTGTGACGTTTTGGAGATCCCCCTGAGGCTCGAAAACATGGGTCCTGCCGATTTCGCAGGAAACACAAAGCACTGCGCTGAAATGGAGCTACAATTTGAAAGGAGTCGTTCTCTAGTGGCACGGATTCGCGCCTCTATCCGCTGACCAAAATCAGCGGCGAGCATCTGCTGCTGAGTCCCTGGGAAACGCCACTAATCTTGTCGCGGAAACGGGCGCAACCAAGCTCCATGTGGAAGCGCTGGGGCAGGTGGCTGCTGCGGTGAGACACAGGAATAAGAGAGCCGAAAATGAAACTGGCCGTTACGGGCGGAGCGGGTTTTATAGGTTCGAACTTCGTCCGCTATATGCTGCGGAAATACCCCACCTATTCCATCCTCAACCTGGACAATCTGACCTATTCCGGGAACCTTGAAAACCTGTCGGATGTGCTCGGAAATGCGCGCCATCATTTCCTGAAGGCGGACATCTGCGACCCTGATGCCATGCTGCGGGCGCTTTCCGAAGGAGTGGATGCCGTTGTCCACTTCGCGGCGGAATCCCACGTCGACCGGAGCATTCTGGACGGCTCCGTCTTTGTTAAGACCAACGTGCTGGGGACCCATTGCCTGCTGGCGGCGGCGCACCAGGCGGGCGTCCGACGCTTTGTTCACGTGAGCACGGATGAGGTTTACGGGAGTGCGCCTGCTGAGCAGAAGTTCCGGGAGGATGCTCCGCTGTCGCCGAACAGTCCCTATGCGGCAAGCAAGGCCGCTTCCGATCTTCTCGCGCGGGCTTACTTTCAAACCTATCGCTTTCCCGCGATTGTGACCCGCTGCTCCAACAACTTTGGTGCTTATCAATTTCCTGAAAAATTCATTCCTCTGCTGATCAGCCGGGCGATTGAGGATCAGAACATCCCGATTTATGGCGACGGGTTGCAGGTGCGCGACTGGATATTCGTCGAAGACCACTGCCGGGCGTTGGATGTTATTCTGCACGGCGGCCGCGAGGGAGAGATTTACAACATCGCTGCAGGGAACGAATGGGCGAACCTGGAAATCGCCGGACGGATTCTCGACCTGCTCCACAAACCTCATTCTCTGCTGACGCATGTTCAGGACCGCCCCGGCCATGACCGGCGCTATTCACTCGATTCCACGAAGCTCACAAGGGAACTTGGCTGGGAGCCGGAAACGAGATTCGAGCAGGGTTTGTCCACGACGGTTGACTGGTATCTGGCAAATGCCGAATGGAAAACATGGATCCAGAACCAAGCCTACCGTTCATACTATCGGGAGCAGTACGAGCAGCGTGAAGAGACTCTGAAAAGAGTCCAGAATCCCGCAGGAAGCCGAAAGTGCACACCCTCATAACAGAGGCAGGAGCAATGCTCGGGCACGCGCTGGCGCCCGTCCTTGAAGCGAGCCACGAGGTCATGGGCCTCGCAAGCAAGGATTGTCACCTTTGCGATGAAGGTGCCGTTCGGAAGATCCTCCACTTCCAAGGATCCGACATGGTCGTCCACCTGGCGGCCTTCACCAAGGTTGATGCCTGCGAACTCGAGCCAGAGAAGGCCGGGGCCTGGAATGAGGTTGCAACACTGAACGTGACGATAGGGATGGGCAGGCAAATTTTACACGCTGTCCGCAAAAGAAACATTTTTCTTCCGGATGGCGAATTGATCGGTTGCGCTTGGCTCTCAACGTATTGATAAATAAGGTTTTATAAATTAGTAATGAATTTAGCAGGAAAATCCCATCTGTCTCATCGGGTGGGGCGCCAGGTAGATGTAGGCTATTTATAGAGGCTCCAACCGGGCCTGCCCTCCACCCGCGGCCGCCTGCCTGCTGCCATCGCCTGACAAGAGGAATGGCGCGGTGGCAGTTGCTTCTCCGCTGCTGATGGAAAGAGTGCTGAAGATTCCCGCCGAACTTCATCCCCTGGCGCGCGTGATTTTTGTAAAGCGTGTCTTTGCCCTGCCCATCGACTTTGCCGGCGGTTCGATGCGGGGCGTGCCGGGCGCCTCGCAGCACTTCGACCTGGTCAATGCAGTCAGGCCGCCCGAGACATAGCCCGCCTTCACCAGTTCCCGCAAGGATTCCGGAGGCTTGTGGTTGTCGAGCGTGTAGCGGTTGATCATCTCGCGCAGGGTGAAGAGGTCGTCTTTCAGCACGGCCGCGTGCGAGCGGGTCACGATCCGGCTGTAGATCGGGGCCGCAAACGAAGCCATGATCAGACAGAAGGCGATCACGATCAGCAGCTCGATGAGCGTAAAGCCGGTTTCTGCCGGCGGGCCCTGCTGAGCAACTTCCGAGCCGGGAGTTTTGAACCTTGCCGCTCGCCGGCTCCGCGGCCCCTTTCGCAGAGGCGCCTGCCACGGATTTAACACGCCTTTAACATAGCCGTAAAACTTGCTTAACCTTCCAGCGCGACAGTAAGAGGTTCCACGTAGGGAAGAGGCAGCGATCTTAGTGGGCGCTCCCGGCGAGTCTACGCTTCATCCACGGCCCGCTTGTCGATGGCTTGCTTATTCACTCAGTCCACAGGCGTTTGAATTTCACCCTGGGGTCAGCGCTCTTCCCGACCGTAAGGGTGGGGCTCCAGTCCCGCCGGCCAGCCTGGCCGGTCAGAAAAAGATAGGGAGGAATCATGCTTCAACCTAAAAGAATACAATTGGTTCTACTAGCTCTGTTCTTTGTTTTCACGGCCCAGGTTTTTGGCCAGCAACTTCTGGGCTCGATTACCGGTACGGTCACGGACTCGTCCGGCGCGGTCGTGCCCGGCGTGGAAGTGGAAATCAGGAACATGGCCACCGGGCTGCAAAGCTCGACGCACACCAACGGTGTGGGATCGTACCAGTTCTTTGACCTACCAAGCGGGACTTACACTGTGACATTTTCCAAAGACAAGTTCAAAACGGTGACCAATTCGCAAGTTATTGTGCAGGCAAATCGAACCACCACGGTCCAGGGTGTGCTGCAGCCCGGCGAACTCTCAACCACGGTCACGGTCACGTCAACGCCGCTCATGAACAGGGTGAACACGACAAATGGCTATGTGGTTGGTCAGCGAACCATTCAGGACACGCCTCTCGGCACCGGCAGCTTCACGCAACTGGCGATTCTGAGTCCGGGCGTCCATGCGGATTTTCTGGGCGGTGCCGGAGCCAACGCGGGGCTTGGCAATCAGGCCATTTTTGCCGACGGCAACCGCGACACCAGCAACAGCTTCTCGATGAACGGTATCAGTACGAACAACCTGTTTAATGGAAACTCCACCAGCCAGGTTGGCGAAAACCGCTTTGTGCTGAATACGGGTGAGAGTTTCGGCGCCGGCGGAGTGATTCAAACCAGCACTTCGGTCTATGGAGCTATTGGCCAGGCCCTGCCCACGCCTCCGCCTGACGCGATTCAGGAAATCACCGTGAATTCCTCCATGTACGACGCAACCCAGGGCAACAACAGCGGCGCGCACATTGATGTGGTCACCAAGTCCGGGACAAACCAGCTTCACGGATCGGCCTGGGAGCAATGGCAGAATAGTGATATGAATGCGGCGCCCTTCTTCTACAATGCGTCGCCCGCGCTGACCACCAAAGTTCCCTTCCTGAACCGCAATATGTTCGGTGCGACCATCGGCGGCCCCATCAAGAAGGATAAGCTGTTTTACTTCGGCTCCTATCAGGGGACACGGGTTTCCGATGCGGCGGAGTCCACCAAGAACATCACGGTGCCGCTGGGCCTGACCAATGACCGAAGCGAGACCGGCATCATCAACATGGTTCAGGCAACTTATGGCCAGACGATCACCGCCAGCCAGATTGATCCGGCGGCGCTGAAGATGCTGCAGGCCAAGCTTCCAAACGGCCAGTACCTGATTCCCAGCGCGCAAATCACCGACCCGGCGACAGCGGCAGCTCTGGGCTACGACGCCGTCGAGCAAGGGCGGAATTCCTCGGCCAATGTCGATCAGGGAATTGCCAATCTGGACTTTCAGGCGAGCGAGAGAGACCGCTTGTCAGCGAAATACTACATTCAGAACAATCCCACGACGAATCCGTTTGGCGCTGTCGGCGACCTGCTGGGCTTTTCCCAGCAGCTTTCGGCCGGCAGCCAGGTGGCTTCCTTCAGCAATTCTGTTATTCTGTCGCCCACACTCACCTGGGAGCAGCGCGCCGGCTTTACGCGGCTGCGGGCTTACTCACAAACCGGTTCGGCCCTGACAGCCAGCGGTGTGGGCATCACTCTGCCCGGAACGGCAGGGTTCCCGCAAATCGACATCAGCACCTCAGATCCAACGCTTGGCAATGAACTGCAATTCGGTCCCAGCACCAGTTTTGGCAACGCCGGCATGTACCAGAATGAGTGGGAATATGAGACTTCGCTGAACATGGTGAAGGGCAGGCACACCATTTCGGTCGGCGGGCTTATTGATCACACACAACTCAACGTCATCAACAAAAACACGAACACGGACCTCATTGAGTTCAGATCCTTTCTGAATTTCGTGGAGGGACAACTAAGCCACGGAGAATCGTTTGCGGGTTCGGCGAACCGCTATTACCGCTCGAACACGGCGGGTCTTTACATCAACGATGAATTCAAGTTGAGAAAAGACCTCACGCTGACGGCGGGGCTGCGCTGGGACTACGACGGGCCACTCTCCGAGAAGTACGGGCGGCTCACGGGATTTAATCCCGCTCTATACTCCTACAACGCGGCGACGGATACCATCACGAACCCCGGTCTGGAAATAGCCGGGAATAATCCCACTTCCGCCACCCAAGGCGCCAGTGATTCACTCATGAAGCAGCCGCAGTGGGGCCTCGCGCCGCGTATCGGCATCGCGTGGTCGCCCACTTCCAGGCTGACCGTGCGCACCGGTTACGGCATCTATTACGATCGCGGCGAGCTTTTCAGCTACTTCTCAGCACCGGCAGGTTCGGGCTTCAACGGCCCGTTCGGCGTGACGCTGGCGCCGCCCTTTGTCGAGCCGGTTTTTGCCGGCAGGGGAGCCCCGTTTTCAGCGCCTTTCGGCACAACCGCCCCGGCGCCGCCCTCGGGTAACGTGGCCAGTTATCTTGCCCTGTTGCCCAACCTCGCCGAGACTGCGTCGGGCAACTGGCCGGCGGGCAACACCTCCGGCCCCCTGCTCTTTTCCGGGTACAACATCAACAACAAACTGCCCTACACTGAGAATTGGACCTTTGACATCCAATATCAGCCCTCCAACAACTGGCTGCTGGATATTGGCTACACGGGCAACCACGGCCAGCATGAAGTGATTCCCATTCCGTTCAACCAGGCGTTGATCGCGACGCCTTCCCACCCCGTGAACGGCCAGATTTATTCTTACGGCGGCCTGAGCCCATACAGTGTGTGCAACACCTACTACAACGGCTACACGCCGCTCGACACCGAACCCCTCTGCCCGCCTCCATACTATGCCGGAAATGCGGAGGTTCGAGTGCCCTACATCGGCTATGACATGAATTCGGTGACCTACAATGCCGCCGGCATCTCCAATTACGATGCCTTGCAGTTCCAGGTGCAAAAGCGCATGTCCAAAGGTTTGCAATTCACCGCTTCTTACACCTGGTCGCATGTGCTCGACGAACAGAGCGGGCTGGGTCTGTTCGTCACAGGAAACAATCCGCTCGATCTCCGGTCCAACTATGCCTCGGCGGGCTTTGATCAGACGCACGTCTTTCTTGTGAATTACAGTTATGCACTCCCGGGCCTGGCCAGGGACAGGTTATTGGGTCGGGCAGTCGACGGCTGGACCCTCAGCGGACAGACCGTGGCTCAGAGCGGCCAGCCTTACAGCCCGTATGACTACTCGGGCTCGGTGGGAGGATTGTATTACGGCACTTACGACGAGATGTCGAATCCTGTTGTGCCTCTTAAGCCAGGTGTTACTGCTGCGCAGGCACGGCTCCAGGGTACGACCGGCGTCAACGCCGGCAAGCCGGTCTTGAACCCCAGCGCTTTTCTACCGACGTTTGTGGCGCCGGGGACCAACGGAGTTCCTCCCTGCGACGCATCGGGGTGTGACATCTACGAGTCCCTCTTCGGAAGCACAGGCCGGAACATGTTCCGGGGTCCTTTCCAGGTACGATTTGATATGAGCCTGGCAAAGAACTTCGCCGTCACGGAGCGCTTCCATCTTCGCTTTGAGGCCGACGCTTTCAACATTTTCAACCAGACCGATTTCGATACACCCAACAATGATGTGACCTTCTTCCCGAATTACAGCGGGCCGCCCTCCATTCCTCCGGTGGGCAGCCTTGGAATGATTCAGCACACCATCGGAAGCCCACGCTTCCTTCAGATGTCGCTGCACCTGACATTCTGATCGGCTTCCCTGGGTCTTCGCATTTCGATAGCTGGTTGCGCACGTCGCAAAGGGCGCGATGAGCCCTCACCCGTGCGGTGGCACGGCCGTTTCCGTGATTTTTTGTGACATGCAGGCAGACGGGGTAGCGCACTACTCTGCGGCCCTTTCCGTGGTGATTCTGCGCGCTGGTCTCGACATTGGGAGCATTAAGTCGCATATTATTAAATTTATAATCATTTATGACCTCAAAGCCCGCAGAGTTACAAAACAACTCTGCGTTACCCGCTCAGCTTCGGTGACCGCGCTTTGCAGGCCGTGAAGGAATACAACGAAAAAGTGGATCACATCCGCCTGAGCCCGGTCCGGGCGGGATTGGCCTGGCGGGCGGAAGATAGGCCATGGTCAAGCGTCAGGTTTTGTTACCTCGGCGATTCATTCGTTCGTCGAATGGACCGCCTGCCCTGATTGCCGCCTACTTCCCAAACCGCAGACCTAAAGGTCTGCGCCAGCGGCCAGCTTAACGCCCTGACAGCCCCTTAACAATCCAAAAGCCGCAGAGTCTGAAACTCACAGACTCTGCGCTACCCACTTCCCAAACCGCAGACCTAAAGGTCTGCGCCAGCCGGCCGCAGAGTTTGAAATGCACAGACTGTGCGCGGGTCACTCCCTGGAAATATCAAGGCCATTTTCACGGCCCGGAGGTTTGATGTAAACTCACTCCCTTCATTTCGTAACAGAACCTGGGCGCGACAGGCTATTTCGAGTAGGGGGCTATGGTGACGAAACGGGCTTACTTTTTGAGAACCTTATTGATGCTGGTCTTCATGTTTACTCTTGCTGGTTCGGCATGGGCTGTGTCAGTTACTCCCGCTGAACGATCCGAGGCGGCACGGTGGGTGGCGGCAAAGTTCGAAGGGAAGATCCTGCAAGCACCGCCGGAATCCTACCTGGTTGTGCCGGAAGGACAGGGAAGGCTACAACTGAATGGGCGTGACGGGGGGCCGCTTCAAATCTACAAAACCACCTATCATCGGGGCTTGTATATGGATGGGCTGAACAAAGTGACAATCCACCTGTCCAGTCCGGGGAAGTCGTTCCATGCCATCGCAGGCCTGGACGGCCATTACAACGCATGTGGATACACAAACGGCAAACAGCTGTTTTCTGTTGTTGTTCACGGCCAGAGAAAGTTCCAAAGCCCTGAGATGAGCGTGTTTGCTCCGGGAACGGTGGTTGACACCGATCTGGGCGGAGCAAGTGAGTTTGCCCTTGAGGATGGCAATCACAAGAATGCGAATTGGTGCAGTGAAGCAGTCTGGGCAAATGCTCGTGTGACTCTGGAAAACGGAAAGACGTTATGGTTGGGAGATCTTCCGATTGCACCGCTAAATCGGTCGTTCTCAACTGCGCCCCCCTTTTCCTTTATCTACGCCGGCAAGCCATCGGGCGAGTTTCTCAAAACATGGAAGTTGGAACGCAGCATGCAGACGCTGGGTGATCAACAGACTCAATACACCCTGACCTACACGGACCCGAAGACCGGCTTAGTCATCAGGTGCGTGGCCATTGCCTATCATGATTTCCCTACCGTGAGATGGACGCTGTACTTCAGGAATACGGGGAAGGGTGACACTCCAGTGATACAGGATATTCAGGCTCTGGACATCCAGCTGAAGCGCAGCGCTGGAGGTGAGTTTGTCTTGCACCACTTCAAAGGCAGCTCTGCGAGTCCGACGGACTACGAACCGTTGAGGACAACGCTGGGTCCTATGGCCGAAAAACGGATCACCAGTGTGGGTGGACGCCCGACGGACGGCAGCCTTTGCTATTTCAACATTCATTGGCCCGGTGAGGGCCTGATTGTGGCCTTAGGGTGGCCCGGCCAGTGGGCCGCCCTGTTTGACCGGAACAAAGCGCGAACCCTGGGAATCCGCGCCGGTCAGGAGTTGACGCACTTCGTCTTGCACCCGGGAGAACAAGTCCGAACCCCGATGATCGCATTGCAATTCTACAAAGGAGGATGGATTCGGTCTCAGAACGTTTGGCGCCGATGGATGTTGGCGCATATTGTGCCTCGCCCCGGAGGAGTGCGCCCAGGCCCGCGCGTCGCCGGGTCCAGCGCCCTCTGGACCGATGAGATGGTGCACGCAAACCAGCAGAATCAAGAGTACTTTATCAGGCGTTACGAAGAGGAAAGGATCCGGCTCAACTATTGGTGGATGGATGCCGGATGGTATGTGAACGATGGAAGCTGGGTCAACACCGGGACCTGGGAGGTTGACAAGAAGCGCTTCCCGAATGGCCTTCGGGCAGTCAGTGACTATGCCCATGCGAGGGGCCTGAAAACAATTGTCTGGGTGGAACCTGAGCGAGTGACGCGCGGAACATGGCTCTGGAAAGAACACCCCGATTGGCTGCTTAGAACTCCGGAAGAGGAAAAGCAAGGCCAGGCGTTGCTTAACCTGGGGAATCCTGCAGCCGTGAAATGGCTGGTTGACCGCATGAGCAGACTGATTACTCGACAAGGGATCGATGTATACCGAACGGATTTCAATATCGCGCCTCTGCAATTCTGGCGTGACCATGATACGCCCGACCGGCAAGGCATCACGGAAATCAGGTATGTAGAGGGCTTCCTTCAGTATCTTGATGAGTTACATCACCTGCACCCGAACGTTCTTTTCGATACCTGCGCCAGCGGGGGACGGCGGAACGATCTTGAGACACTGCGCCGAGCAGTACCCTTGCATCGTAGCGACTATACCTATGAACCGGTTGGATTACAGAACATCAGTTATGGAATCGCATTTTGGATCCCGTTCTATGGTACGCCCGTGGTTGCGCATGACAACTATGACTTCCGCAGTGCCTGGTCGCCACAGATTAATCTTGCCTGGGACATGCGCCGGAAAGATACCGATTACTCCCATCTTCGTCATATGTTGGCCCAGTGGCGTGAGGTCGCGAACGATTACTTTGGCGACTATTACCCGTTGACAGCTTACAACCCCACAAAAAAGGCGTGGATGGCCTGGCAATACAATCGGCCAAGCCTGGGACAGGGAATGGTACAGGCTTTTCGGCGTGTAAACAGCACGTGCGAAACGATGCAACTTCGCCTTCGGGGCCTCAAGCCAGAAGAACGCTACGATGTGAGCAATTTGGACACTTCGGGCGTGAAGCAGATGACCGGTCGGGAATTGATGGACCATGGGCTGAGAGTGGTGTTGATGAGCCGGCCGGACTCTGCAGTTTTTTTGTACAAGGCGGCGAATAAAGATCAGTGAGCATAACCTTCCATCCTCAATGCGCTGGCCAGTCTGCATCAATGGAGCGCGCGTGGTTTTGCGCGGTGCCCAACGAGGCGTGCGACGTATCCGAGTTTTGGCATGAAGGGAAAGGACAGAGTTTACACTCAGGGAAACCACTGCGAGGGCGACCTTGGCCACGCAGTGCCAGTTGCCCCTCTTCATCGCCGGACGCAACTCGCAGGGCACCCGGCAAGAAGCCTCTTCCGCCCCATGCCGGAGTAGTCTGAAAAGCTGGAGGGGAATTTGCCAGCTTCCCGGCTCCAGATGGAATCTCCCAAGCCAGTATCCATTGCCTGGCTTAACCCTGCCACCAGCAGCGCCGTTCTCCGAGAGCCTTTCAAGCCACAAGGCAATTGTCACATCATGCTGTGGTGTGCGTCACAGCCACCAGGCCTTTGCGCGCGCAGAATGGACCCAATATTCGTTCGGCATTATTGGTGCGGGAGGTGGGACCATGCCGGGAGGCCCAGCACCTATCCGTTTGGCGCCGCAGCGGGCTGGCCGCGCGGTCGTTTCCTTAATTTTTTGTGACATGCAGGCAGAGCGCGACGAGGGGTGAAGCGTATTTTCGCTCAATTGCGTGAGGCGCACAGGAACTGCGGGATCGGTTAAGCACGCTCAGATTCGGGATCGGTCTGAACGAACATGTTAGCCTCTATCCGGAAACTCGCGTTTGGCGTCACCTTGATCATAGCGGCTTCCGCGGTGCTGCTGATTTCAGACTGGAACCGGCGGGAGCGGAAGGCGGGACCCTTGACCGAGAGGATCCCCCGTGTGGCGATCTTTCAGTTTGCCTCGAATTCCATTCTTGATGAAAACGTAGCCGGGATGATTGACGCCCTGGGGAAGGATGGCTTTGTAAACGGCCGGACAGTTTCGATCCAGCGGTTCAATGCCGAGAACGATTTTGCAATGGCCAATACGATCGCCAAAGCCATTGTCAGCGAGCACTTCGACCTTGTTCTCACCTCCAGTACACCCTGTCTGCAGGCCATGGCAAACGCCAATAAGGACGGGACCGTCATCCATGTCTTCTCGGCCGTAACGGACCCTTACGGGGCAGGCGTGGGCATTACAGGCACCGGCCCTCGTGACCATCCCAGGCACCTTGTCGGCGTCGGCACGTTCCAGCCCGTCGAGCACACGCTTGAAATTGCACGGGAAATGTACCCGGGTCTGAAGCGCGTGGGGGTGGTGTGGAATACCGCCGAGCAGTGCTCCGAAGCCTGCGTCATGAAGGCGCGCAAAAAGTGCAAAGAGCTGGGAATCGAACTTCTGGAAGCCAACGTTGAAAACTCTGT
>JBJKQK010000103.1:0-5213 GCA_046705285.1 Terriglobia bacterium | reverse complement strand
AAGCCAAGTTCCGCAGGCGTCAGCTTGAAGCGCACCGCCTGTGTCTCGCCGGGCTTCAAGTGGATTCGCCGGAAGCCGGCAAGCTGCTTGACCGGCCGCGTCACGCTGCTCACTCGGTCTCGCAAGTAAAGCTGTGCAACCTCGTCACCCGACCGCGAGCCCGTATTAGTCACCTCAACGCTGACCGTCGTCTCGCCTTCGGATGCAATCTGGGCAGACGAGAGCTTCAGGTTCGAAAACTTGAAGGTGGTATAGCTCAACCCGTGGCCAAAGGGGAAAAGCGGACCAAGCTTTTCAAACAGATAGTGCCGGTCCGCCGATGGCTTGCGATAGTAATACGCAGGCAACTCACCTACGGAGCGCGGGAAGGTGATCGACAGTTTGCCGCCCGGATTGACATCGCCCAAAAGCACCTGCGCCGCTGCCGTACCGCCCTCCTGACCCAGGTACCAGCCTTCCAGAATCGCAGGCACGTGTTCGGCCACGTCATTGATCGAGAGCGGACGCCCATTAATCAGGAAAACCACCGTGGGAGTCCCCGTTTCGACGATGGAACGAACCAGATGGTCCTGGAAGCCCACCATGTCAAGAGAATCCCGATCGCCCCGATGGTTGGTCCATGCCTCGCGGCAGGTAGCTTCATTACCTCCCACCACCAAGATGGCCACATCCGCCTTTCGAGCTACCTCAGTTGCCGCCCGGATACTTTCAAGTTGCGTCCCGGGATTGGGAAGTTTGACGTTGTTCTCCTCGTTACACTTCCAGTCTTGAATGCCGGCAGTGATTTCGCAGCCCTGTGAGTAAACCACACGCGCCGCTGAACCCACGCGCTGGCGGATGCCTTCCAGCAAGCTGATGCCGCTGCCGGTAGACCGACTGTAGCCGCCGAGATGTACGCCGGCTGCGTTCGGCCCGATCACGGCAATGGTTTTGAGCTTCTTCAAGTCAAGCGGAAGCATGTTGTTCTCATTCTTCAGCAGCACCACCGCCTTCTGCGCAACCTCCAACGCCAGCTTGCGATGTGCCGCACAGTTGGTGATTTTCTCGGCATAGTCAGGATCCACATAGGGATTTTCAAACAGCCCAAGCCTGAACTTTACCGTCAGGATTCGCGCGACGGCCCGGTCCACTTCACTCTCCGGAACCTTCCCTGCCCGCACCTGATCCACGAGGGTCTCATAGACGGACCCTGGCGAGCGGTCGTAATCAAGGCCCGCCGCCAGCGCCAACCGAGCCGCGCCGGCATAGTCGGCTGCCACGTGGTGCGTGTTCACCAGCATCTCCAGTCCAGCACCGTCCGAGGTGACATAGCCCTGGAATCCCCACTCGCCCCGGAGGACATCTTCCAACAGCCAATGATTAATGTGGCAGGGGATGCCACCGTTGATCTCATCGTAGGCAGCCATGATACTTCCCACATGCGCTTCCTCAACAGCCGCTTTGAAGGGAACAAGGAAGGCCTCCCGAAGGACGCGCTCGGCATAGTTGGCAGGAGCTGTGTTACGGCCGCCGTACGGCTCGCCAAGGGCCGTAAAGTGTTTCGCAGTCGACAGAACATGGTGCCGGTCAATCAGGTAATTTTCACCCTGCAGCCCTTTGATGGCCGCCACGGCGATGCGGGCCGCGAGGTAAGGGTCTTCGCTGTAAGTCTCTCCCGTCCGGCCCCAGCGCGGGTCGCGTCCCAGGTTGAGGACGGGCGCAAAAACCTGATTAATGCCCGCTGAGCCCGCTTCGTCTCCGATGGCAGTGAAAGCGCGCTGAATCAATGCAGGGTCCCAGGTGGACCCAAGGGCAATGGCCTGCGGGAAACTGGTTGCATCAGCCCCGACAAAACCGTGCAGCGCCTCGTCCTGGAAAATCTGCGGAATACCCAGGCGCGTCTTTTCCACCGCGTAGCGTTGCAGCGCGTTCCGGTAAACGGCCTGATAGCGAGGGCTATGGCGCGAGTTCATATCATAAATCTGCCGGAAATTGCCCTGGATGCTTTTGTCTGTGAATTGTCCGGTTGGATCGACAATGCCATAGATCGAGGTCCTGCCTCCTCGCAATTGTTCAACCTTCTCTTCCAGCGTCATCCGCCGCAATAAATCTGCCGTGCGCTGTTCGATGGGGAGCTTGGGATTGCGATAGTCGGCACTCCTGCCAACCGTCTGGTCAGCTCCCTGTGACCCGTCCTGGCTTTCACCTTCCGCCCCTGGTGCTGCTGACGCCTTGCCCCCGCCACTCAACATCATGCCTGCCCAAGCCAATATTGATGCAAATTCACGTCGAGTCATCAAAGCCTCCTATTCTGAAATTCGGCCTCAGCTTAAGTTAAGATTTCACGGTTTCCCCATTCGCCGGTTCAGGTCCAACCTGTCTCCAATTTCACTTCCCGTTTGCAGGGCCACAACATAACACTCAATATTATTGGATATGTGCCTCCGGTTTTTCGATCGCCGCAAGAGTTTTGCCTCGCGCCTCAGGTAACTAGATTTTATTACTGAAAGTGGTAATAAATGGGTTAGATGCCGTTTTCTTAATCTCCATGTTAGGTTGCGGTTTTGGCGCTTGGTTGTGCATTGCAAGGCTTAGATTGGTTCCGAGATTTTTGCTCATTTCAGGCCTGCTTTCGCCCGGACCCACCGCACTTCACAGCTTGAGAGAATTGCAGAGGGTGCGCTGAAGCCCGGTTGTATAGACCACGCGGCTTGTCCGGCCAGCGTGAATTTACCCTCGAGCGTGAAACTTGGGGGAACATTCCCATCTTCAGTGCGTATAAAAGGTAGCGACAAGAGAGGGAGTGTCATTGATGGTCAAGTTTCTGCTCTGGTGCATTCTGCTGGTTCTTTGCTGGCCTCTGGCGCTGCTGGCGCTGGTGCTGTATCCATTTGTCTGGCTCCTTCTGTTGCCCTTCAGAATACTTGGCATCGCTGTCGAAGGAGTCCTGGCGCTGCTTATAGCCATCATTGCCTTTCCCGCCCGATTACTGCGCGGTCCTCGCTCCGTACGTCCGCGCTAGCAGAGAGTCTTTCCTGCCGCTTGTAAGGCTTTAATTCTCCTAAAGCCTTGATCACCCTCGCAGATACAAACTGTTGGCGTATAATGTTCTTTTCCACAGGGGGGCGCCGGCGATATCCGCCAGGAAGCCGTGTAAGCCAGAAGACAAAGGGAGGGCAAACGCATGAAATCGCGCCGACAGTTTCTGGGTGTGATTGGAGCAGGGTTGGCTGGAGCAATGGCTCCCGTGAAGGAGAGCCTCGCTGCTCAACAATTGCATCCTTTTCGCGGGCCATTCGGGCTGCAACTTTACAGCCTTCGCCACCAGATCAAGTCCGGCGATGCGGCCTCGGTGAAAGCGGCCATGGCCTATGGCAAGCAGGTGGGCTACACGGAGATGGAAGCGCCGGAGCTCTACGGGTTGTCCGCCAAAGAATATCGCTCTCTGCTCGACGATGTAGGGCTGCCCTGCACCAGCATGATGGCCACCTACGACCAGTTCAAGACAGAGCATGCCACGGTGGCTGAGAATGCTCACACCCTGGGCGCCACCAACGTGGTCAATGCGTGGATTCCCCACGATGGCCCATTCACCATCGAGCTCTGCCGCGAAACCGCCAGACTTTACAACGAGTGGGGAAAGCGATTCCGCGCCGAAGGCCTTCACTTCGGCCACCACACGCACGGCTACGAATTCCAGCCCTACCGGGGGCATCCGCTGTTTGACACTCTGGTGAAAGAAACTAACCCGGAATACGTGGACTTCGAGATGGATATCTTCTGGGTGGTAGATCCCGGCCAAAGCCCCGTCGCCTATCTGAAGAAATACCCGAACCGCTGGCGGCTGATGCACCTGAAAGACATGAAAAAAGGACCACCTACCCACAACTATACGGGCAGCGAGCCGGTCAGTTGGGATGTTCCGATCGGCACCGGCCGCATGGATATGCCCGCCATACTGCGCGAAGCCGAGCGCGTCGGCGTGAAGCACTACTACGTCGAAGACGAAAGCGACCGGGCGCACGAGCAGATCGTTGAAGATCTCCACTACCTCAAGACCGTCCGAATCTGAAACAGGCGAGCATAACGGCAGCTGATGATGGCTGACTGCTGCGCAGGTTTTGTTGAGCGCGGGAGCGGCTCGCGGCAGGACCGCATTTGTCACAAAAGGGCTAGGGGATGGCTGGGGGACAACGTCGGCGAAGCTCCGGTTCGTTTTTCGGTTCGTTCCGGTTCGTTTTTTATGCACTCTAATGTTTTCAACAACTTCTCCGCTTCGTTTTTAGGTTCGTTTCGGTTCGTTTTTGAACCCTGATCCTTTGTTTTCAATCACATCTCCGGTTCGTTTTCGATAAAACGTATTTTTTTGTCCCATTTTTGCGGCGTCGTTTATCGAGCTATATGTTTCAATCATTTACGCCATGTTTCGTAGTCTGTACAGACTGTCTTTGTTGATCCCAATTGCATAATTCTTCCTGGCCTCTGCGGCCCTCGAAACCACTAGTGAGCCTAGCACGATAGCCGACATTTGTCAAGCGAATTCCGCTTATGAGCGATTGCACACATCGCAAACACCGCGGTTTATGCGCCACGCACGGCGTTACTTGCCGGTACTTCCGAAGCCATTCGTATTTCGTCTTGTTTCAGCGAGCGACTCGGCCTCAGAGAATTCCGCTTCGATTCGACGAACAATACGGAGTTGGGCGATCCGGTCTCCGGGTTTTATCTCGAAAGGCTGGTTGCCCAGGTTAGTGATGACTACCTTGAGTTCTCCGCGGTAGCCGGGATCGATCACACCTGCCAGCGTCGAGATGCCCCTGAGCGCCAGTCCCGAACGATCCTGGACCAGTGCGCCAAATTCAGGAGGGAACTCAAAGGCCAATCCCGTGCCGACTGCTTTGGTTTCCCCGGCTGCTAAAGAAGCTGCCTCTGCTGCAAACAGATCCGCAGCAAGGTCGCCAAAAGGTCCTGAATGAGCGTAGCGTGGCAGTGTGGCGTCCGGGTGTACCCTGGCAACCTTAATCTTGACCTTCATTCATCACCATCCCTTCCCAGAATCCGAGGAGCTCATTTCAAGCTCGCTGCGAGCAGAGGCCTTCGTTGTCAATATATTCGATTTGCTGCCTGATGTGAGCAGACAGCGAAAAATTAATCACTGTCCTTCGCGCAGGTCGCGGCGTTTGCGATGCATGCGGTCGGCTGGATCATGTCGCCACTCAACTACGTTTCTTCAG
>JBJKQK010000102.1:0-51019 GCA_046705285.1 Terriglobia bacterium | reverse complement strand
AGCACCTCCAGGTGGAATTGCAGCCCCAGCACTCTTCCGCTCAGTTCGAACGCCTGGTTGCAGCAAACGTCGCTTTCCGCCAGCAGCATTGCACCCGGAGGCAGGTCAAACGTCTCGCCGTGCCAGTGCAGAACCGTCATCGTCGCCGGCGGTGCGGAAAAGAGCCTGCTGTGGGCTGCTTCGGACGTCAGACGCACTGGAAACCATCCAATCTCCTTTTCCCTGTTCGGGTAAACTCGCGCTCCAAGGACCTGCGCCACGAGCTGCGCGCCCAGGCACACGCCCAGAATCGCTTTCTGCTGCCGCAGCGCATCCGCGATCAATTGCTTTTCCGCGGCGAGCCACGGAATCGCAGCATCGTCGTTAGCGCTCATCGGTCCGCCCATCACCACCAGGAGATCGAAGTCGGCGGTTCCCGGCAGCTTTCCGGATTTGAACTGCTCGGTGACCGTAATCGAGTGCCCGCGTTCCCGCGCCCACTCCGCGATCATCCCCGGTCCCTCAAAAGCTACGTGCTGGATGATGTGAATCCGCATTGTCCTCAACTTCCGAAATTTGCCACGGCCAGCGAATGCCTGGCCACGCACCCGACGTGCTTCACGAACCTGATCATCTTATGCCATCCGAACGCTGGCCGGAGGCGAGATGCCAGCCACATGAGTGAAAAAATGGGTTCCCGAAGGGCCTGGAAATCACGAATCTTTCGAGATGCCGGATTTTGGCCCGTGCTTTGTTTTCAACAAGATCGGTAGGTTCGTTTTTAGGTTCGTTTCGGTTCGTTTTTTATGCACTCTAATGTTTTCAACAACTTCTCCGCTTCGTTTTCAGGTTCGTTTCGGTTCGTTTTCGGACCCCGATCCTTTGTTTTCAATCACTTCTCCGGTTCGTTTTGCGAAAATAGATATTTTTTGTCCCATTTGTCTCACTTATCAGCGCGCATAGACGGAAGAGTTCCTCATGCCGGTTATGACTCAGCCAGTTCACGAATCCCATTTCCGGCAAATCGCACCACCCTACCTGCCTTTCCGTTAGCCGGGCGCCGGCCTCGAAGCATAGAGAAGACTACCACACTAGCCGACATTTGTCAAGACCATTCCACCGAATGTCGCTGCCAGGGCTTCCCGCCTTTCTCTGCCAGGTCAGGAATCTGCGCTCTTGAGACGGTCCCCGACTGAGATTAGACCGAGACGACCGTCAAGGGCACACTGATGGTTTGCGTCGAGCTTGAACCCACGCGAAGTTCGACCGTGCCGGGCCGGACGACGCGGCGCATGTCAAGATCGTAAATGGCCAGCAAATCCGGCGTGATTTTGAACTCAGCCGTTGTCTTCTGTCCCGGCTTCAGAGTAACGCGCTGGAATCCTTTCAACTGAATGATAGGCTGCGTGATTGAGCAGGGCGGGTGGTGAACGTACATCTGTGCGACTTCGTCGCCTTCGCGCGAGCCGGTATTGGTGACGTCAACCCGCAGCGTCGCGGTGCCTTCCGGCCCGATTGAGGTTGGCGTGAGCACAGGATGGTCAAATCGAAATGTGGTGTAGCTGAGTCCGTGGCCGAAAGGGAACAAGGGCGTGCTGTTTGCGAACTCATAGCTGCGGATAGCGGAGGCTTTGTAATTGTAGTATGCGGGAAGCTGTCCAACCGACCGGGGAAAAGTGATCGGCAGCTTGCCTCCGGGATTGGCGTCACCGAACAGGAGCCGCGCCAGCGCCGTGCCGCCTTCCTGGCCCAGATACCAGCATTCGATGATGGCGGGAACGTGCGCAGCCGCATCATTGATGGAGAGCGGCCGGCCGTTGATGAGAACAACAACCGTCGGCGTGCCCGTTTCAAGGACGGCCCTGATCAGGTCGTCCTGGGCGCCCAGCAGATCCAGGGAATCGCGATCTCCGAGATGCTGCTGCGACCACGCCTCGCGGCATGTGCCGTCATTGCCTCCGACCACCACGATCGCGACATCAGCCTTGCGGGCGGCCTGAGCCGCCGCCCTGATCATGGGAGGCTGGGTCTTCGGGTCAGGCAGTTCGATTTTGTTCCGGTAGAATTCGCTCCAGCCGTGTTCGCCCAAAGTAATCTGACAGCCTTCCTCGTAGAGGACTTTGGCCCGCGTCCCGGCGTAATTTTTGATTCCTTCCAGCACGGTCACGCCGCGGCCGGGAGCGCGGCTGTACCCGCCAAGATGCAGGTCCGTGGCATTCGGGCCGATCACGGCAATGGTGCGAATCTTGCTGAGATTCAGCGGCAACAGGTTGTTCTCATTCTTCAGCAGAATCGGCGTCTTTTCCGCCGCTCGCTCAGCCAGCTTCTGGTGCGCCGTGCAATTGGTGATGCGCTGGGCATAGTCAGGATCAACGTAGGGATTGTCAAAAAGTCCCAGCCGGAACTTGCAGGCGAGTATCCTGCCGACGGCTCTGTCGACGTGCTTCTCCGCCACTTTCCCGGCGCGCACCTGTGCTGTGAGAGTTCGAAAAACCTCGCCGTTTGAGAGATCGTAGTCGACGCCGGCGGCGATGGCCAGCCGCGCGGCCTCGGCGTGATCTGCCGCGGCGTGGTGGTAGTTCACCAGCATCTGGAGGCCGGCGCCGTCCGAGGTAATGTAGCCCTGGAATCCCCATTCCTCGCGCAGGACCCTGGTCAGCAGCCAGTGGTTGATGTGGCACGGAACACTGTCAATTTCGTTGTACGCGGCCATTACGCTGCCCACCTGAGCCTCTTTGACGAGCGCTTCGAAAGGAGCAAGGAAAATCCGCCGCAACTCGCGTTCGGGAAAGTCCGCCGGAGCGTCGTTCCGGCCTCCTCGCGTCTCGCCGTAAGCCGCGTAATGCTTGGCGGTGGAGAGCACGTGGTGGCGGTCAATCAGATAGTTGGGTCCCTGCAGCCCTTGCGCGGCGGCAACACCCAGGCGGGACGTGAGAAAAGGATCTTCGCCATAAGTCTCTTCCGTTCTTCCCCAGCGAGGATCGCGACCCAGATTGATGACCGGCGTAAAAGCCTGGTTCACGCCGGAGGAGGCCATTTCATCAGCAGCGGCCGTGAACACTTCCCGCATCAGGTCCGGGTCCCATGCGCTGGCGAGGCCGATCGCCTGCGGAAAGCTTGTCGCTCCGAATGACATGAAACCGTGCAGAGCTTCTCCCATGAAGATCGACGGAATGCCCAGCCGCGTCTTTTCAATCCGGTATCGTTGCATGGCGTTTCTGAGGACGGCGGCATCGTGAGCGCTGAGGTGTTTCCCTTGCATCGAAAACGACTGGCGAAGGGCGGCCCGCGCAGTCTGATCGTTGAACTGGCCTGTCGTATCGATGATTCCGAAGTGCTCGGGCCGGCCTCCGGAAATCTGTTCCACCTTTTCTTCAAGCGTCATCCGCGACAGGAGGTCCCGAACGCGCTGCTCGATCGGAATCGAAGGCGACTTATAAACCACTCCCGCAGTTTTTGGGCCTGATGCTTGATTCCCGGTCGTTTCGTCCTGCGCGGGACTGCCTGCGGCGGGCGCGGCCGGCGCGTCGGACGGTTTGATCAACGATCCTGAGGCGAATCCGGCAAGCACGCTTTGCAGCATCTGGCGGCGGGTTGGTGATGACATACAAACCTCCTCGATGAATGTGTCAGGGCACAGTGGGGCAGGAAATGTGCCCTTACTGCGTCACGCTGATCGCAGTCCCATCGTACTGAACGGTTTTGTCGGGAAATTGAACAGGGCTCACTCCGACGCCGTGGCCGGGAGATACCCAGATGATGTTGAACGTCCGCTGCTTGTCCATGCCGGGATAGCTTCCCTGCCGTGCGCCGATGGTCAGGGTGTGGGTGGAATCATCCCAGCGGATCGGGATGGTTGCGTATTGCCCTTTTTCGTAGGCGTAAGTTGTCCCATCGTCGTTGTAAAGGGTGAAACTGCCGTTGGCGCCCGGATAGACGCGCAGGTTGATTGGAGCGTCCGGCTTTTCGCCCGTGTACTGGATGACCGGCCCCATGGGAACAATCGATCCTGCGCGGACATCAAGCGGCATGGTTCCAAGCGGGGCCGGCGCCGTTATCCACCTGCTTCCGGCGAACTGCTGGCCTGTCCAGAAGTCGTACCACGTTCCCTCGGGCAGATAGAGGCGGCGGGTCTCCGCGCCGGGATGGGTGACGGGATTCACCAGGATGGCAGGTCCGAACATAAACTGGTTTCCGATCTGGCGAGCCTCGGCATCGTTGGGAAAATCCATGACCAGGGGGCGCATCATCGTGTAGCCGTCTTGCGTGACGCGCCACGCCAGCGAATAGATGTAAGGCATCAGGCGGTAGCGGAGCACGTCGTATCTGGTCAGGATCGATTGCGCCTCTTTCCCGTAAGACCAGATGGCGTTGTCACCGCTGGCCCTGGTGCCGTGAACGCGGAAAATGGGACAGAAGGAGCCGTACTCAAACCATCGCACGAAGAGTTCGCGGTACGCCGGGTCCTTGGGGTTTGCCCACACGAATCCGCCGATGTCAGTGGTCCAGTAAGGAAGGCCGGAAAGCATGTAGTTCAAGCCGGCCGGAATCTGGCGGCGGAAAGCGGTCCACGTGCAGAAAAGATCGCCTGACCAGGCGGTGGCTGCGTTGCGCTGCATGCCGGGCGCGGCCGATCGCGTAAGGATGAACACGCGTTTTTGGGATGTTGCCGCACGCTGGCCCTCGTATACGCCGGTGGTCGTCATCAAGGGATAAATGTTGGCGTATCGCGCTCCGTTGCCCATCGCCGTGTGAGCGTGTTCCATCAGGTTCGTTTCGGTGAAACTCTCGGGCTCGGTTGTGTCCAGCCACCAGGCGTCAAATCCAAGACGAAACAGGTTGTCATCAATCAGTTTCCAATAGTAGGCGCGGGCCTTGGCGCTGAAAGCGTCATAAAGCCCTGAGCCGGGGAGCCATCGAGCATCCGGGCTGTTCATGTGGATGAACCAGCCGTTGCGCTTCATGGTTTCAAACGGAACCGTGCCGGGCTGGAACGTGGGCCAGACAGAAATCATGATGTGAAAGTGCTCCTGGTGAAGGTCGCTGACCATGGCCCTGGCATCGGGGTAGTTCTTATTGAAAATAAACGAGCCCATCCTGGTCCACCAGAACCAGTCCTGGACGATGTTGTCCGCTGGTATCCCCAGCTGCCGGTATTTCCCTGCCACTTGCAGCACTTCCTTCTGCGACTCGTACCGGTTTTTCGACTGCCAGAATCCATAGGCCCATTTGCCGAACAGCGGCGCCTGCCCCGTCAGATTCCGGTACTCGCCGATGACCTTGTCCATTGAAGGGCCGTACATAAAGTAGTAGTCGACCGTGTCGGCCACGTTGCCATCAATGAAAAGATGCTGAGCGAAGCGGTCGTTAAAGCGTGAAAACGATGCATTGTTCCAGAAAAAGCCGTAGCCCTTCGAAGAGACAAAAAACGGAATGGAAATGTTGGTGTTGTCCTGTGAAAGCTGGACGTCCTCGCCGGCATAATTCCAGACACCCGCCTGGTGCTGGCCCAGTCCGTAAAACGCTTCGTGAGCGGTGGGGAAAAACTCGAGATTGGCGTGATAGGTGTGCAGGCCATTCACCGTCGCCGGAGTCATGATGACCCCGCCGTAGTCGCCGCCGGAGTGCAACAGCGGTTTTCCATGGGAGTCGTCAAAACTGATGCTTCCGTGCTTGCGGGCAATCGACACCTTCAGCTCGGAAGTTGCGATGGAAACCGATTTGTCCGACTGGCTGAGCGTGAAGGGCGATGCCGGCCAGCTTGTGCGCACCACCATGGGGTCAGGATGCTGCGGAAAGTTGCCGTCCGGCGAGTAGAGTACATGGATGATCGACGGCGTACAGACCTCGAGCCGGTACACGCCATGCTGCATGGTGATGAGAACTCCGTTGCTTTCCTGCTTAACAGAGGCCACGTTTCCGGGCGTGATCTGCGCGTAAGCAACGCCGCCGAGCATGATTGCCGCAACTGCAACGAAAGCACAAAAAGAACGTTTTATCATTGGTACACCTCACGAAATCCACTTGAGCCTGAATCGCGCTCAGAAAAGACAGGGCTGTTGTGCCGGAATTGCTTTCCTGCCGGCGGACGCAGTTCTGGCAGTTGACTCGCCGCATTGAAGACGCGCGCGAGGCCCGGGAATGGGATGGATTCAACCGGCACTGCAGGCCTGCCCCCCTTGGTCAGGACAGATGGCTGGACTTTCGGCATTCCAGAATCAAAAGAAGGCCCATTGTACAACTTGCTCGGGCCACGTCAAGCGAGCCACCGGACGAGAGAGTATCCTCTCGCGTGAGAGCATGCAAAAGCGATATATTGATCTTCATAAGGCCACCGTCCGCAAAGGAGAAAAAGGGATGACTCTGCTCCGGCAGGCAGTTGGCTTGGCCGTTTCGATTGCGGTTTGCTTTGCGGTCGCAGGCATCGGGTCAATGCTGACCACGCCATCCATCGGCGGATGGTATGCCACACTGGCAAAGCCGTCGTGGACGCCGCCCAATTGGCTATTTGGTCCAGTCTGGTCGGCTCTTTATCTCGCCATGGCCGTTGCTGCCTGGTTGGTTTGGCGCCGGGCGGTGTTGCCAAGGGCCAGGGCAGCACTCGCACTTTTTGCCATGCAGCTTGTCCTCAATGTTTGCTGGTCTGCGATCTTCTTTCGGGCGCACAGGCCAGGCTTGGCCTTTACCGAGATTGTTCTCCTCTGGATCCTGATCCTGGCCACAACGCTTGCCTTTCGTCCGTTGTCGCGGGCGGCTGCCTGGCTGATGGCACCTTATTTGTTCTGGGTGGCGTTCGCCGCGATGCTCAATTACTCTATCTGGAGGTTGAACGCGTGAGCGACCCGGCCAGCCTTCCCATTCGCATCGGTATTTCATCCTGTCTGCTGGGGCAGAAGGTCCGTTACGACGGCGGCCACAAGCGTGATGCATATCTGGTGGAGACCTTCGGCCGCTTTGTCGATTGGGTGCCGGTCTGTCCGGAGGTAGAGATGGGCCTCGGCACGCCGCGCGAAATACTCCGGCTGGTCCGCATGGGGGAGGACGTCCGGATGGTGATACCCAAGACCGGAGCTGACCATACGGATGCCATGCGCAATTTTGCCCGGCTGCGCCTGCGCGAACTCGAGAAGGAAGATCTCTGCGGGTACGTTCTGAAAAAAGGTTCGCCCAGTTGCGGAATGGAACGGGTGCGCGTGTTTGACTCGCATGGTGTGCCCGCCAAGTCCGGGCGCGGGCTTTATGCGGAGACACTGCTCGGCCATTTCCCGAACCTTCCCGTAGAGGAAGAGGGCCGCCTCTATGATCCGTGCTTGCGCGAAAATTTCATCGAGCGCGTGTTTGCGTACCGCCGCCTGCGGACGCTGTTCGCCGGGCGCTGGAAGCTCGCCGATCTGGTGGCTTTCCACACGGTGCACAAGCTGCTGCTGATGGCGCATTCGCCGCAGGCTTATGCGCGCCTGGGGCGGCTGGTAGCCCGCAGCAAGTCGCTGCCGCATGGGGGACTGCGTCAGCAGTACGAAGCAGATTTTATGCGTGCGCTCAGAGAAATAGCGACCACTCGTCGCCAGACTAATGTTCTCCAGCATATCGTGGGTTATTTGCGCCCCCACCTGGACCCAGCCTCGCGAGGAGAGATGCTCTCCCTGATCGAGGACTATCGCCGGGGGCTGGTGCCGCTCATCGTGCCCGTGACGCTGGTCCGATACTTTCTTCGCCGATTCCCGATTGCCTATCTTCGCGGCCAGGTCTACCTGGAGCCGCACCCTAAGGAACTGATGTTGAGAAACCATGTGTGAGGGTCGTGCTGAGGGTGGCTTGATCGCCGGTGTTCCCATTGGCGCGTTTCGGCATTAAGGACAACCTCGCTGCAAGAATGGCGTCGCTGGAACTTGCTGCCCTCGGCTAAGATGAATCCATGAGCTACGATGCAATCCTGTGGGTTTCTTTCGGTGGCCCGGAAAAGGAAGAGGACATCATCCCTTTTCTGCAGAACGTTCTGCGCGGCAAGAACGTTCCTCGCGAACGCATGCTGATTGTCGCCGAGCATTACCACCACTTCGGCGGAAGGAGCCCCATCAATCAGCAGAACCGGAAGCTGGTTGCGGCGCTCGAAGCCGAGCTGGCGGCCAATGGCCCGCATCTTCCCATCTACTGGGGCAACCGCAACTGGCATCCCTTGCTGGCCGATACTGTGATCAAAATGAAAGCCGACGGAGTGCGGCGCGCGCTGGCCTTTGTCACCTCGGCATACAGCTCGTATTCGAGTTGCCGGCAGTATCTGGAGGATATTGCCGCGGCACGAACCGCCGCGGGCGAAGGCGCCCCGACTATCGACAAGATCCGGGCCTTTTACAACCATCCCGCCTACATCGCGGCCATGATCGAACAGGTCCAGGAAGCGCTTTCCAGCATACCGGCTGAAAGAAGATGCGCCGCCCATGTCGTTTACACAGCGCACAGCATTCCGCTTTCGATGGCGAAGGCCTGCCAATACACGGAGCAGTTGCTGGAGGCCGGCCATCTTGTTTCAGGGGGACTGGGGAGACGGGAAGATCCTCTCGTCTATCAGAGCCGCAGCGGTCCGCCTTCGCAACCCTGGCTCGGTCCCGACATCCTCGAACACCTGAGGGAGGTTAGTCATGGCGGGAAAGTCAAGGACGTGGTCATCGTTCCGATTGGCTTTGTCTCAGACCATATGGAAGTGCTCTACGACCTTGACACCGAAGCTCGCCAGCTCTGTGCAGAGCTCGGCCTGAATATGGTTCGCGCTGCACCCGTCGGCGACAACCCCAGGTTTGCAGGGATGGTTCGGGACCTGATCCTGGAAAGGATCAACGAAAAACCGGAGCGCCCAAGCCTGGGGACTCTCGGCCTCTGTCCGGACGTCTGCCCGCCCGGCTGCTGCCTGCCACGCTCCTGACCCGCGACTTCCTTGCCTGAAAGCGGTTCACGGGTTCTCGAACAACTGACGGGCTTGACAATCGCAGTCGTCAAGTATATGACTCTAAACTTAATTCGATCAATTAACTTGGAGTCATAAACATGCCAATATCCCGACGTACCTTTTTAGAACTGGCAGTATCAACGGGAGCAGGGCTCACAGTTTCCTGTTCCACGAACAAGGAAGAGACTTCTTCCGTGAACGCTGAGCAGGAAGTTGTACCTGCTCCGAAAGGCGAATGGATAGCGGCCACGCCGGCAAGCGCCTACCGTGCCTACCGTTCGAAGCCTGCGAAGAAGGCGGACGCGCCAACGTGGGTTCAGATCGACCTGGGCACCCGGCAGCCGATTGATCGTGTCAAGGTTTATCCGGCCAATGACAGGGGGTACCCCGGGCGGGACCAGTATTTTGCGGGCGATGGCTTCCCCGTGAGGTTCAAGATTGAAGTCTCCGACCATCCGGACTTTAATAGCGCCACAGCAATCGTGGATCATACCGCTGCCGATTTTCCCAACCCCCTGGGGACGGTTCAGCAATACCATCCGAAAGAAGGGGTGCAAGGCCGTTATTTACGTCTTACGGCGACCCGACTGATGAAGATTTTGAACGGTAAGGCACTCGGTATTCCGCCTGGAAGATATTATCTGGCGCTGGCGAAAATAAGTGTTTATTCGGGTGGGAAAGAGATTGCCACCAACCGTCTGGTCACCGTTGACTCAACCTTTGGAAACTATGACGACGTGGCGCAGGTCACCCGGGCTGAGCGGGCGGGAGGAGAAGTCGTATTCATGAACAATCCGGGCAACGTCACTCAGGCCAACACCTGGAAGCCTCCGGCATACAAGGCCAGGAAACCGCTCAGCGGCGTCAGCCTGAATGGCGGACTCTTCCAGACCGCCATGGAAGACAATATCAGTTATCTCTTGAATTCCTATACGGTTGACGAGTTGCTGCGCCAGTTCCGTGAGCGGGCGCGGATCCCGAATCCCCCCGGCCTTCCCCCGCCAAAGACCAAGTTCTGGGAACATGACCTTGCGGGTTCAAACGCCGGCCGATTTCTGATGGGCGCGGGGAACACCGTGCGTTGGATTGATCACCCCGAGCTTCGCCGGCGTCTCAATGCCGTTGTGGACGGCATCGCCAAATGCAGTGAGCCCGACGGTTACATCATGGCCTACCCGAAGGACACGATTTTTTATTCGGAGCGTGGCGCTTACACGCGTGCCTGGCTTACGCACGGGCTGATCGAGGCGGGGCATGCAGGAAACCAGAAGGCTTTCCATTTGCTTCGGGGATATTATGACTGGTTCAACCAGTGTTCCTACCTGCCGTATCTGATGCGCTTTGCCGTGCAGGGCGGGCAGGGGATGATCGCCAACACCCGCCTCTACTTTACTCCCGTAGGCAAACCCGCTGACATTCAGGTGATACAACACTATTTCCAGGAGAATTACTGGCTGGATCAGTTGGCTGCGCGCGACGACCGCGCCATCTGGCAATATCCCTACGACCGCCCGCATTGCTATTTGCTCACGGACGTCCTGGCTTATCTTGATCTTTACCGTGCCACGGGCGATCCCCGTTATATCAATGCAGTCAAGGGCAGCTGGGATCTCTTCCGCAACAAATGGGAAAACATCGGGGGAACGACTTCCATCATTGAGATGATTGTGTGCCCGCCGAAATCTTATCTGCTTCATAAGAAGCTTGAGGAGATGTGCGGAAATAGCTTCTGGGCCTTCTTGAACCAGCGCCTGCACGAGCTTGATCCGGATGAAGAAGCTTACGCGGCTGAAATCGAGAAATCGATTTACAACGCGGCGCTGTCCAGCCTGGCTGGATCGAAGGGTTTCCGTTATCACCAGCTTCTCGTGCACCACAAAGAAAAACCCACCCAGATCAATACATGCTGCGAAGGCCAGGGCACGCGGCTGATTGGATCGCTGCCGGAACATATTTACTCGATTGCCGCAGATGGCGTGTACGTGAACCTCTTTGAACCTTCAACAGTACATTGGAAACAGAATGGGCAGGATTTGGGCCTGAAGATGGCCACGCGGTTTCCCTTCGACCCTGACGTGCGCCTTGAATTCTCCGCGGCTGGCTCGGCCCACGCAAAAATCCGTGTGCGTGTCCCGTCGTGGGGGGGGCGCGAGATGGCGGTCCAGGTCAATGGAAGGCTTGCTGCGACAGGACGCCCAGGCAGCTATGTTGTGCTTGACCGCACATGGGCAAAGGGTGACACGATCACCTTCAAACTGCCAGCCGAACTGCGTGTTGTGCGGTATACGGGGTGGACCCAAATCCCCGAGCACGACCGTTTTGCCGTTCTCTACGGTCCCATATTGCTGGCTGCGGTGGGCGCGCCCGAAGTCAGGCTGCTTGGCGTGGAGGCGAAGCATCCGGAAAGCCTCATTGATCTGCTGCAGCAACAGCCGGATCATCCGCTTCATTACACGGTCAAGAAGAATCCGGGCATCGAGTACATGCCTTACTGGCAAGTCGATCAACAGCCGTTCAATTGTTTCCCGGCTGTCGCCCGCCGTGTCTGAGGGTGCTCTTGATTGAGAGTTGGTGCGGATTATCAACCTGAAAAGCAACACACTGTCCGGCATGCAGCGAATCGGACGCGGCGTCTGGTTTGCCGCGTTGAATTCGCCGCAAATATGTTTCCGCCGGCCGGACTATGCGTTAGAATACCGGCGTGAATCGCAGAACCTTCCTTGAAATTGCAGCAGCCGTCGCCGCGATGGATGTGGACATGAGCGCAAAAGCTACAGCCATTCCGATCATCGATAGTCACATTCACCTTTTCGATCCGAGGCGGCCGCAGGGTATCCCCTGGCCGCCCAAAGACGACAAAATTCTATACAAGCCGGCATTGCCTGACCGCTATCTGAAGGTAACGAAGGGCGAGGGGGTTGTGGGCGCCATTGAGGTGGAAGCCAGCCCCTGGTTGGAGGACAACCAGTGGGTTCTGGACATTGCCGCGAAGGCGCCGGTGATTGTGGGAACCGTCGGTGACCTGGAACCCGACAAGCCCGACTTTCGCAAGGAACTTGAGCGATTCCACCGCAACCCGCTTTTCCGCGGTATTCGTTACGGCAACCTCTGGGGCCGGAGTTTAAGCCGGCAGCTTGGAAACGCCGAGTTCGTCCATGGCCTCAAGGAGCTTGCGCAGGCCGACCTCGAAATGGATACCGCGAATCCTGACCCCGACCTGATTGCCACAGTTGTCCGGGTGACCGATAAGGTTCCGAATCTGCGGGTTGTGATTGACCACCTGCCGCAAATGAGGGAGCCAACCGATCCGCAGGTGAAAAAGAATCTCGAGACAAATCTGAATGAGCTCGGGAAGCGGCCGCAGGTTTATGTAAAGGTTTCGGAAGTGCTGCGGCGCGTCGACGGGCAACTGCGGCTGGACCTTGATTTCTACAAGCCGACGCTCGACAGGTTGTGGGACATCTTCGGCGAAGACCGGCTGATTTACGGCAGCGATTGGCCGAACAGTGACCACATTGAGACTTATCCTCAGGAACTGACCCTCGTCCGCGAATATGTCCTTGGAAAGGGCAGGGCAGCAGCCGAAAAAATCTTCTGGAAAAACTCCGTCGCCGCCTATCACTGGGTCAAGCGCGACGCCAGGCAGCCGGATCCCAGTACGGCGTGACCTGACGTAGCAGCAGGCTTCAGCCCGGCATAGGGTCGACTCCTGCAGCGGCCGCCCGGAGGCGCCGCCGATGATCGTTCTTCACTTGCCGCTGTTTGTGGCATATACTTCCCCCTTTACCGATTGAGTTCGATCCCATCAACCCTCACGAACCTTTTTGTTGGACTGCAACATGAAGCGAACCCCTCGCTGGTCCCTGGCAATAGTCACCCTGATGTTGGCCGCGGCTCTGCCGCTGTGCGCCGCCGAGCGCTTTCACGTGATTGTCGAGCGCAACGTTCCCGCCACCATGCGGGATGGCGTGGTGCTGCACGCGGATGTTTACCGGCCTGACGCGCCGGGAAAGTTTCCGGTGATTCTGGAGCGGACCCCCTACAACAAAGACGGGGGCTTTGATTTTGGCGTAAAGGCGGCCCAGCACGGCTTCGTGGCCATCATTCAGGACGTGCGCGGGCGCTACACCTCACAGGGCGTGTGGTATCCCTTCAAGTATGAGTCGCAGGATGGCTACGATACGGTGGAGTGGGCGGCCAAGCTGCCGTACTCAGACGGCAAGATCGGCATGGTGGGCGGTTCATACGTCGGCGCCACGCAGATGCTGTGTGCCATCGCTCATCCGCCGCACCTGGTTGGTATTTTCCCGGTTGTGACCGCCTCGAACTATCACAACGGCTGGACCTACCAGGGCGGAGCGTTTGAGCAGTGGTTCAATGAATCCTGGACGTCAGGCCTGGCGCAGGACACGCTGAACCGCAAGGTCGCCGACGAGACTAACGCGCTCAAGGGAATCTGGACGGTTCCGCTTGGAAGCTATCCGCTGTTCAATTTTGGCCCCGCGAGCGCCTGGCCGACGGACCTGGGTGCGCTTGCGCCTTACTTCCTCGACTGGCTGAAGCATCCATCGTTTGACGACTACTGGAAGCGGTGGTCGATTGAAGACCACTATCCGGACATCAAGGTCCCGGCGTATATCGTTGCCGCCTGGTATGACATTTTTCAGGGCGGCGCACTGCGCAACTACATGGGCATCAGGGCCCACGGAGGCAGTGAGGCCGCACGCAGCCAAACGCGCCTGCTGGTGGTGATTGGCGGGCACGCAGGCATGGGTGAGAAAGTCGGCGAAATCAATTTTGGGCCGACTGCGGTGGTCAATTTTGACGATCTCGAGTTTCGATGGTACGACCACCTGCTGAAGGGAATCGATAATGGCATCGAAAACGAAAAACCGGTGAAGATTTTTGTGCTGGGCATTGACAAGTGGCGCGAGGAAAACGCCTGGCCGCTGGCGCGCGCAAAGAGCACTGATTACTACCTCCACTCTGACGGCAAAGCAAACTCGCTGAGGGGTGATGGTACGCTTTCCACCGTGGCGCCGCAGTCTGAACCCAATGACCACTACGTTTACGATCCGGAAAACCCGGTGCCCACACTCGGAGGGCCGCTCTGCTGCGATGCCGCTCACCTGATGCCGGGGCCCGTGGACCAGCGCCCCGATGAAGGCCGTTCCGATGTGCTGGTCTATACCACTCCTCCTTTTAAGCAGGACTTTGAAGTCACGGGCCATGTGAAGCTGGTTCTTTACGCCAGCTCCTCGGCGGTTGACACGGACTTCACAGGAAAGTTGGTGGACGTATGGCCCAACGGGTTCGCGCAGAACCTGACGGAAGGCATCATCCGGGCACGTTACCGGGATTCGCAGGTCAAGCCTGAGTTCATGAATCCGGGCCAGGTCTACAAATTCACGATTGACCTCTGGTCAACCAGCAACGTCTTCAAGGCAGGGCACAGACTCCGGCTCGACATTTCAAGCAGCAATTTTCCCCGTTTTGACCGCAACCCAAACACCGGCGCCGATCCGGAAAGTGCCACTCGCTGGGTGAAGGCAACCAATGTGATCTACCATGACCGCGCCCATCCCTCGGTGCTGATACTCCCCGTGGTGCCGCGGTGACCCTGTGACCGGGGCCGCCACTCGTTTGTTGCTGATCCTTTTTTGAGGAACAATTTCCCGGCCGGAATATCTCGGCCGGTGGCCACCTGTGCTACGGCTGGCGAACGATCACATCAGGGTGTGATGTCTGTTACATCATCTCGAAACCGCCGGGCATACAAGATGAATAGGCCAATGTGATTGGAATCACGGCGAGGAACACGAAAACGCCGGGAAGGAGGACCGCGCTATCTTGTCACACCAACCTTCAACGCCCGGTTCCCCGCTCCCATGTACCTGGCAGCCTGTTTCGAGTTGTCAGGGGTGTGAGACCCACGGAAGCCTGATGTGCCGGCTGGATGGGAAGGATATGCTTCAGTTCTTCATGATCATTCTTCCCTTTGGAGTGGTGGCAATCGGGGGGACGCTCCGTGCCGGTTATGGGTGGTATCTTCTGCTCTGGCTCGCTTATTCCCTTTTTTTCTTTCTTGTCTGGGAGGCGTTTGTTCTGTGCCGGCACTGCCCGTTCTGGGCGGAGCCGAAGAGAGTCCTGCGCTGCCACGCCAACTATGGTGTGATCAAGATCTGGAAATTTCAGCCAGGGCCGATGAGCAAATCGGAGAAGATCCAGTTTGTGATTGGAGCGCTGCTCTGGGTGGGCTTTCCTTTTCCCTTCATGCTTCTGGGCCAGGAATATCTTCTGGCTGCCGTCGGGGCGTGTGCTGCCGTCAGTGGCATCTTCACGCTGAGAATCAGTGTTTGCACCCGATGCGTCAACTTCTCGTGTCCCATGAACGCGGTCCCGGAGACGCTTGTCGAGGCCTATCTCAAGCGTAATCCGCAAATGGAAGCAGCCTGGGCGGCACGCGGATATCGTCCGGCAAAACTGTAAGCCGTGCGGGAAACTGCGAGGTCGAGACATGCCACGCACAGAACCTGCCACCGCCAGAAACATTGGAATGACCGTGGCCCACGCCCTTGTGGGCTGGGGCCTGTGCGGAGTTGCGATGTACGGGGCAATGGCCATGACCACTCCTGAGCGGGCGCTGGTTGTCCACGCACTGGCCGCCCCTTTGATCTTCGTCGCCATCTCCCTTGTCTATTTCCGCCTCTCCGGCTCCTGGTCGCCGCTTGCCGCCGCCGCTTCCTTTCTTGGCATCGTCATGGCCATGGATTTGTTCGTGGTGGCTTTCCTCATTCAGAAGAGTTTTGAGATGTTCGCAAGTGTAAGGGGAACCTGGCTGCCCTTCACTCTGATCTTTGCCTCTACATGGTGGACAGGCCGCGCCATGCGGCGAGGGGGTAACAGGACAGTCCAGCAACGATCATCGGGGCAATGACGGTCTTGAAAAGCGCACACATCCATGCACTATGGCTTGCGGGTACCTGCAAGGCCAGATTCCACAACTGGCGGTGAGGACGACAGCGCTGAATTCGCCAGCTCCTGATCATGAATCCACCATCCACGTTTCTCTTCTTGCATTTCAGGTGCGTGCGGGTATATATAGCGTTATCTCATTTTCACGGTTGTCAATGTTCGCACGCATCGCAAGCGGTGTGGTGCATGTGGCGGCCGTGAGCAACGGAGGAGTGATGCAACGGAGGGAATTTATTGCCGGCATGGCTGCCATGCCGGCGCTGGCTGCGCAGGATTATGCCCAACGCACGAAGGGATTACCACCGCTCAAGATTCGCGATATCCGTGTTATCACGACATCTGGGGGAAGAGGATACCA
The DNA here is from genome assembly GCA_046705285.1 of Terriglobia bacterium. Taxonomy (GTDB): domain Bacteria; phylum Acidobacteriota; class Terriglobia; order UBA7540; family UBA7540; genus SCRD01. The sequence continues at coordinate 34,763 of JBJKQK010000102.1, read as the reverse complement.
ATGGGTGTTTGTGAAAGTCATTACCAGTGAGCCGGGTTTGTATGGGATTGGATCTGCGAGCAACCTGGGACAGGCTCTGTCGGTGGCAACCGCTATTGAGAAATATTATAAGTCTTTCTGGGTTGGCAAAGACCCTGACCGCATCGAAGATTTGTGGCAAAGCACTTATGTTCATTGTTACTGGCGTGACAGCACGATTCTCAATTGCGCTCTCAGCGGGCTTGACATGGCCCTTTGGGATATCAAGGGCAAGCGGGCCGGCATGCCTGTCTACGACCTGCTTGGGGGCAAGGCGCGTGACGCAGTTCCCTTGTACGCCCATGCGGATGGTCGTGACATGCAGGAAGTCGAAGACAATGTCCGAAGATTTATGGAAGAGGGCTATAGCCATGTCCGTGCGCAGATGGGCGGCTACGGAGGAGGAGGATTCATTCCACCCGGCCAGGGCAGCCGGCCGGCTTCGGGGTACTCCGGTCAGGCGTTTGACGAAGATCTTTATATCGATACGATTACGCAGTTGTTTGATCATCTGCGTGCCAAACTGGGCCCGCGAGTCAAACTCCTGCACGACGTTCACGAGCATGTGAGCCCGCTTGGAGCAGTCGAATTTGCGAAACGCATGGAGCCTTATCACATGTTTTTCATGGAGGACATACTCCCGCCAAGATATATCGACCATTACCGGAGAATCCGTCAGGTTTGCTCAACCCCGATGGCCATCGGAGAGTTGTTCGTCAATCCCCTCCAATGGGTACCGCTGATCTCAGAACGGTTGATCGATTTTATTCGCTGCCGTGTTTCGGAGGTCGGCGGAATCACTCGGGAGAAAAAAATTGCAACACTGTGCGAGACCTTTGGAGCACGCACGGCATTCCAGGAAGGTGGAGACAACGATCCGGTCAATCAACTTGCAGCTTACCACGTCGACCTGTCGATCTCCAGCTTTGGAATCCAGGAAGAAAATCATTTCCCTCAGATTGTGCATGAGATGCTTCCGGGGACCGCGCAATTGAAGGGAGGTTATCTGTACGGGAATGGCGCACCGGGGCTCGGGATTGATATCAATGAAGCCATGGCAGCCAAGTACCCCATTGAGCCGCGTTCGCTGGCACATGTAGATGATTGGACGAATGTGCGGGCTATCGACGGATCGGTTGTGATGCCCTGAAAGAAAACTGTAACGCCGGGTCCTGCCCACCGGAATGCAGCGTTAGAGGCGCCAGCGGAACCGTTCCGCGATCCACGGAGATTGTTCTGCTGGCATCCTGCGCCTGCCCCTATAGGCAGTGAATTCAACGACTGATTGCGGAGACAGAGATGAGAAGATTCCTCCCGGCGTGTGTGATGTGCGTACTCCTGACTTTTGCCTCGACCGTTTTTGCCGGCTCGGAAAAGCAGCCGGTCGACTACGTGCGGCCCGATATCGGCGGCGTCAGCATTCTGCTAACGACCACCAGGCCGATGGTTCAGTTGCCGCATGATTATCCCCAGGTCACCCCGCTGCTGAATCCCGGCATCACGGATTCCTACCTGGCAACCAAGATATATGGTTTTCCGGCAGGCGGGGTATCGCTGATGCCGACAACCGGAGGGATCAAGACCGATCCCAATGGCATCGCCTCAAGTTTTGACCGCGACTTTGAAACTCGAACGCCGTATTACTACGAAGGGTTGCTTGAAGACTACAACATCGAGGCATCGTATACGGTGGGGCATTTCGCCATCTTCTACCGGTTCCAATTCCCTTCAGCTGAGAGGCAGCACGTCAACATCATGATGAGAAGCCGGGGCAGCATGCGGGCGGTGTCTCCAGCCGTTGTTGAGGGATCTACCACCATCCAGGATGTTCCGTATTATTTCTATCTTGAATTCTCAAAGCCATCCGATGGAGCGGTGTCCTGGAAATACGATGGGAAGCCCGGCGAGTTGCAGCAGGTAGAAGGCGAGAAGGTCGGGCTTACGCTGAATTTTCCCAGCTCGGGGAATAATGAGGTGCAGGTGAAAGCCGGACTGTCCTTCATCAGCCTGGATCAGGCAAAGAAGAATCTGGATGAGGCGATCGAGGGCTGGAACTTTGAGCTGAGAGAACAACAGACAAGGTCGGCCTGGAACGAGTTGCTGGGGAAAATCCAGGTTGAGGGAGGGACAAAAAAACAGAAGATCATCCTTTACAGCTCACTCTACCGGGCCGAAGAAAACATGATGAACATTACCGAAGACGGCCGGTACTACAGCGGGTACGACCATAAAGTTCATGATTCCCACGGCAGGGACTTTTACACCCGGGACCAGTTGTGGGACACCTTCCGCTGCGAGCATCCGCTGCAGCTCCTTCTCAATCCCACGCAGCAGGAAAATATGATTGAGTCTCTTGTGAGGATGTATGAGCAGTGGGGCTGGCTGCCTTCGTTTCCGCGGGTGGGAGGCGAGTTTGCGGCCATGATCGGCAACCACGCCGATGAACTGATCGCTGACACTTACTTCAAGGGCTATCGCGGATTCGATGTTGAGAAAGCGTATGAGGCGATGAAGCACCAGGCTCTCTACGGCACCATGCTTCCATGGAGAAGGGGAAAGATGACGCCGCTGGGCGAAATCTATCTGAAAGAGGGCTTCTTCCCCGCCCTTGAAGAAGGAGAAAAGGAGACAAATCCGAGAGTGCATCCGTTTGAGCGGCGGCAGGCCGTATCGGTAACGCTGGAGGCGGCCTACGATGACTGGTGCGTGGCGATGATGGCGAAAGCCTTGGGCCACACAGCGGATTACGAGCGCTTCATCAAGATGGCCCACAATTATGAGAAGGTCTTCAACCCGTCGATTGGCTTCATGGCGCCGAGGTCGGCCGACGGCGAATGGGTGAAGGGATTCAACCCGGTCCTCCCGAGTGGGCCGGGAGGGCGCGATTATTTCACTGAGGGTAACGCCTGGATGTGGACTTTCAGCGTCCCGCACGACGTTGCGGGTCTCATGCGGCTGTTCGGCGGGCGCGAGGCTTTTCTGAAGAAGCTGGACACGTTGTTCGAGGAACAATACGACGGCGTTCCCAAGTACGTTTTCCTGGCCAAGTTTCCGGATGACACGGGTTTGATCGGAAATTACGCGCAGGGGGACGAACCCAATTTCGATACTGCCTACCTGTATGATTTCGCAGGCGAGCCCTGGAAAACCCAGAAGACGGTGCGGGAGATTATGGAAGTCTGGTACGGCGACACTCCCATGGGAGTTCCTGGGGATGACGACCGCGGGGCGATGGGCGCGTGGTACGTGTTTTCCGCGATGGGGTTCTATCCCTTTTGTCCGGGCGATCCCTATTACGTGATGGGAAGCCCTCTGTTTCAAGAGACGACGATCCACTTGGCAAACGGCCGGACGTTCACGATCCAAGCGGACCAGGTCTCAAGGCGCAACAAGTACATCCAGTCTGCAACTCTCAACGGAAAGCCGCTGAACCGGCCCTGGTTCACACAAAAGGATGTTGCCGAAGGCGGGACGCTGGAACTGCGCATGGGACCGAGGCCGAACAAGAACTGGGGAAGCGCTCCCGCCGACGCACCTCCATCGATGAGCCATCATGAATAATCACGCCACATGATGGCAGCCACCGGTTCGGAGCTTTTGCGCAATGCGGCTGTTGCCAGCAAGATCTCCTGGCGGCTGCTTGCCGGGACAGAGCCCAAGAAATCAAGTTGCTTACGGGGAATCTTCCGAGGGGTCAGCTTGCGACAGACATACGCTGCGGCACGTTCTCGGATTGGAAAGTTCTGAGGGCCTTTTCTACCTCTGAGTCCATTTCCGCCGCAACCAGAAGGATGAAGTTCGTCATATAGACCCAGGTCATTAGAACAAAGAAAGTGCCAACGGCGCCGTACGCTCCGGCTGAGCCGAAATGGTGTATGAAGGCATTAAAGCCGATGGTTGACGGAAACCAGACGACAACCACAAACAGGCTGCCCGGTGTGACCCACCGCCATGGGCGACGGGCGTTGGGTAGTACGTAATTTGCAAAGCCGACCGCAAGATTCATCAGCGCCAGCGGAATCACCCATCGCAACAGGTGCCACAGGATCATGAAGGCGATTCCCAGCCCGGATTGCGTTCCCAGCCACCGGCCTATCCGACCGCCAAACGTCAGCAGCCCAAAAGCTGTCAGGAAGGTCAGGACAAAGGCCAGCATCACGCCGCAAGAGAGCAGCCGCCTTTTCCAGAAACTTCGGGTTTCCCGCACGCTGTAGGCTTTGTTCAACCCGTCCATCAGGCTCACGACGGCGCGAGTTGCGATCCAGATGGAACTGGCCAGCCCAAAGGAAAGCAGACCTCCCCACTCCTGCGTGAGGCTGCTGACAGTCTTGAAGACGTAGGGCTGAGCGCGGTCCGGGAAATAATGCATGACCCATGTCAGGACATGAGGCCACACATTGGTGAAAGGCAGATAGCCAACAATGGCCGCCAGTACAATAAAAAAGGGAAACAGCGCCATCAAGAAGAAATAGGACATCTGCGCCGCCAGGTCTTCACAAGCGTCGCCCACCACGCCTTTCCACACCCGCTTCAACCACACCCTCAGCGGCAGATCACATTCCAGGCAAAACAGCCGGGTCCATCGAAACCGATGACCCTGGGGAAGCGTAGCGTGGCGATTTGTGACGCGAGGCAAAACTCCCTTCCTCCTGCATCCGGATCAACCCTTGCCCCGATTCGCAGTGAACATCCGCTTCCCTCACTTGAGCACAAATACGGGTTTCGGGCCAGCGAAGCTACCTATGCCGTCATTATACCTGTTTGGATGCGGATCGGAAGGGGCTTTGGTTCAGAGGGGCACGCTTGGCGCTGCTCGCACAATGCGAGTGCCTCCCCTGCCGGGAAAAAGTTGCGCACTCGATTGCCATAGTCCGGTCCCGCTGGTCACCGATGAAGCAGGCCGACGAGGCACAGATCAGAGCACTAAATGTGAAAACAATTTCACAGCTAAACTCTCCACACCGCCTAAGTCTAATCCTGAGTCCCGAGAGGTTTGTAATCGCATAAATTCCCGGGATCTCCCGATTGAGCAACCCAAGTCGAGGCATTACCCTTAGACGTGTTCGGAGCCGCGAGAGAAGCTGGGGAGGAATATTTCCCGGCGGAAAAGCGGCGCCTGGTGGAAGTGCGCCGTAAATTTCCGTCATGCGTGTTGTAGCCTCGTGGTCGAGCCTGCCTCGAGGGAATGGTGCTGCGGTCCTGCGCCTGCAAGGTGAGAGGTGATTGCCTGCTGGCCGCAGGCATCTGCTAATGCCAACGACAGGAGGGAGGGGGGAATGAATAGATTGTGGGAAAAGTTGTGGTACAGAGACGAAGGTCAGGACGCAGCAGAGTATGTCCTGATGTTCGTGATGGTCTCTCTGCTTGCGGTTGCAGTGCTTGAGGTTCTGGGAAACAACCTGCACCAAACGTATTCGAGTACGTCCACCGAAGTGATCAGCGTATCAGGAGGAGGGTCGGGCGGAGGATCTGGGTCCGGTGCGCAATCGAATTCCGGTGGAGGGTCCAAGTCCGGCGGAGGATCCGGGTCCGGTGGAGGATCTTGGTCCGGCGGAGGGTCCGGGTCTGGAGGAGGGTCGGGGTCGAGTGGTGGGTCTTCGTCCGGCGGGGGATCGGGGTCCGGTGGAGGGTCCGGTTCCGGCGGCAGAAACGGATCTCATGGCGGAAACGGCTCTCACGGCGGAAATGGTTCTCAAGGCGGAAATGGCTCCAATCACGGACATGACACCGCTGTCGGAGGACAGGGCTCACTTGGCGGAAATGGCTCGAAGTAACAACAGTGTTCAACGGCCTTTTCAGGCGGGAAGAAAGAACATTCGGTCTGGCAACCAATGTGCCCATTCGACATTGCTTCAGGCAGGAGCGTGATCGGCAGGCCAACAGGCCGAAGGATGTGAGGCCTCGAGAGCGGGGGCGTGCGCCAATCCGGGCTTGCTGACGCGGGGGAATTCCGTAAGCCAGCGAAGCGCTCGAAGGAATGAGGGAACTGTGGAGCAAGAGGAGTCGGATCGCACCTGATTTTACATTTGAGAGGCGCGTAAAATGGAGCGACAATCGAACCCCATACTGGAACGACTTGGAAAACTCCTGGCCTTCGTGCGTCTAAATACCCGCAACTGGGCAAATGGTTCGTCTGAAGGGGCGCACGGCGAATCCAGCGATCATCCATATCGACCGTCGCCAACGACTCACTCCCCGTTAACCTCGAGTCCATTGATTCCTACCTTCCTCATGGTTCTGGTAGTACTGACACTGCTATCATCAGCCCCAGTTCAACAGTGGCTCGTTGCCGGCGGCCAACTCCCGAGCATAAGCGAGCTTCCTGCGAGGATCTGGAATTGGCACATGCACTCCACCGCACCAAGCGTCAACGAAAATGTGAGCGTCTGGGCAAAAAAGCAATTCGGCTTCTATTACTGCCAGGGCGGTGTTCTTTTCGGAAGGGAGCCAGGCGAGTTAATGGCGCAGGGTGAGGCGCTGCTTTCGGGGTACCGGCCGGCCGGGGGCCAGTACTGCGGCAGTGACAGAGCGAACGAAGCGGCCTTCAACAGCCCCTCTGCCAGACTCCACAGGTTTATCGCCTCGGTGGAAAACCTCCCGACTCCAGGCCCGTTCTCCCTGCAAATCTGGAAGAAGAAGTCTCCTCCGCCGAAGGGCAGCGTGAACGTCTGGGCGAAAAAGCAGGTCGGCTTTTATTACTGTCAGGGAGATGTTCTGTTCGGTCGAAAGCCGGGAAAGCTGATCACGCAACGTGAGGCGCTTATGTCAGGCTACCAGCCCGCTGCGCGCCAATACTGTTCCGACAACAAGCCGGTCGAAACATCCGCCAGCAGCCTGTTTTTGGCAGCTCCTTCCGGCAACAAGTAGCCCCGGCTTCTCAAGCAATCATTCCCGATTTTAACCTGGCGGCGTGCCGGGGGTGCGACGCGATTTTCGTCCTCATATAACCGGCCGGCGCATCTCAGCTCCCAACTGCTTATACGTGTCGCAAAGAAAATACTCGCCTGCATGGCGTTTGTGTGCTCGATCCTGCGTGCGAACACGGCACATGGATGCCTTTCTTACCGCCTTCCTGCTATCATCTCCGTTTGGGTGAACCTTGACCATTCCGCCTGAGATGGAAAAAACCTCTGCCTGGGCAACGCTTCGCCATCCAACCTTCCGCAACTGCTGGGCATCCTCCGTGGTGTCAAACGTCGGGAGCTGGATGCAGGACACGGCGGGGACATGGCTGATGACTGCTCTCACCACCTCACCGCTGCTGATCGCGCTAATGCAGACGGCTGCCGGCCTGCCGATTCTGTTGCTGGGCTATCCTGCCGGCGCCACGGCGGATATCCTTGACCGCCGGCGCCTGCTGATCTTCTGGCAAGCCTGGATGCTGGCTACCGTCGCGGTCCTCGGCGTCCTCACCTTTGCCGGCATCGTCTCACCCTGGACGCTGCTGATCCTTACCTTCCTGCTGAATATCGGTTCGGCCCTGAACGGTCCGGCCTGGCAGGCCATTGTGCCGGAGCTTGTTCCGCGCTCTGAGCTTCCCAACGCGATTGCGGTCAACAGCGCCGGTTACAATCTGGCGCGGGCCGTGGGTCCGGCTCTGGGTGGCTTGATGGTTGCCGCGTTTGCCACCGTCATGATGGGAGCTGGGTCGGTGTTTCTTGTCAACTCGCTCTCCTTCCTGGGGGTGATCATTGTGCTCTATCAATGGCGGCGCGCGCCGCTGTTCAAAAGCGCTCTTCCCGCAGAGCGGCTTTCCGGCGCGCTGTGGTCCGGGCTTCGTTACCTGCGCTACACGCCGCAGCTGCGCGCCACTTTCTATCGCACGTTCATTTTTACGGGGTTCGCCAGTTCAGTGTGGGCTTTGCTGGCGGTAGTGGCACGGCAGGATCTTCGCCAGGGAGCCCTGGCATACGGCCTCCTGAACGGCTGCCTGGGTGCGGGCGCTGTTGTCGGGGCTTCGTTGTTGCCGCGCGTCCGCCAGCGGCTGTCGCCGGATGCGATCGTTGTCTGCTCGTCTCTGGTTTTTGTCGGCACGCTGACGGTTCTTGCGCTGGAGCGCACCGTTGCCCTGATTGTTCTGTCGTTGCTGGCGGCCGGCTTTGCATGGACCAGCACCACTTCCACACTCAACGTCACCGTGCAACTCTCCACGCCGCCATGGGTACAGGCGCGCGCTCTTGGAACCTACCAGATGATTTTCTGGGGTGGCATGGCTGCGGGAAGCGCGCTGTGGGGATTCCTGGCGGAACGTTTTTCTACGCCAAACTCCCTGTTGGTGGCCGCGGTCAGCCTGCTGATCAGCCTGCCTCTTGCCCGCCGCTTCCGCTTGCTCCACGAAATCCCTCCCGACCTCAGTCCCTATCGCCTTAACCGCGCGGCGCCGCAGGTGGTGATTGAGCCCAAACCCGATGACGGCCCCGTGCTGGTCACGATCGAGTACAGAATCCAGGAGCAGGATTCCACCGAATTCACGCGTGCCATTCACAAGGTTAGAGAGATGCGGATGCGCAACGGGGCGATTCGCTGGGGGGTATTTCAAGACGCGCAGCAGCCGGAGCGTTTCATTGAAACATTCGTGGTGGATTCCTGGCTCAACTTTTTGCGCCAGCGTGAACGCTACTCAGTTCCGGACCGCGCCTTGCGGGACCACGTCTGGAGCTTTCATCAGGGCCCGTCGCCGCCAGCCGTTTCTTACATGCTGTATGCGCGCGAGTCAGCCACCTGACCTTGGGTTTCTGCCGGCTGCTAAAAATGCTCGGGCATCGGCAGAGTACGCTCATAGACGAGGCTAAGGCCCCAGTCGATGTTAGAAGGGAAATCCGGCAGATGGATTTCTCCGATGATGTCGGACTCGACTGTCCCATTCGCCACGTCGGACCACGTCCCGTTGCGGGGATCGAACCACCGCGCGCGATAAACGCTCCTGAGGCGCGCGCCGCGGATCAGACTGGTCGGGCAGCCTTGCTCAAAGTAGGCAAGAAACACCTCTTTGTCAGGTGTGCGGGAGGCGTAAGCCCAGCCGTCAAAGCCCTTCACAATGTGGGTCTTGCTGGGCACGACCAGCTCAGAATTGGGCTGGAGATCACGATAGCGATTACCGATTGAGAAGACAAACGTCCGCAGATAATGGACCTCGGCAGCGGACTTCCACTTGAAGGCGTCCCACATCTTGGTCGGAGCGCTCGGCTCGATGTCGGCTCCCCAGATACCTTCCGCTCCATAAACGTGTCCGCCGAACCCTCCCGACAGGACGCTGCCGTACATGGCTGAGCGGACATAGCGATCATCGCGGGGAGTGCCTCCAGGCGCACCGTACTTGTATCCACCTTTAAAGGCGCGGGCGTCTGTATAACCGGCATAGTAAGGTTCACCGTTCAGCGCCGGGCGCGGAGGGTGTGCTTCGCGATAGATCTGGGTCATGTACCAATAATACTCGTGCACACGCTTGTTGCCGGTCTGGTGCAGCGTTACCCAGGAATTTTCGCCCCAGTTGACCAGCGTGGAAGGATTGGCGTCGGTTGAAAGCAGCGTGCCGAAAGGCGGCGGGCCGTATTTGTCAAACACCATGTCGATGGCCTGGTCGAAATCCGGCACGGAGACGCTGGCCTGAATAATGTCAAGATGGATGGGGCTCAACACGGTGTTGTTGGCCTGATAGCGCGACCAGACGTACTGGATGAATCGGGCGTAGGAATCGGGCCAGGAATAATACTTCTTCCAGCACTCGCTGGCGTCGCGGCGGGAGACTTCAATGAATGGAACAAAACCGTGCTCGTTCAGGTAATCAATCTTCCGGTCCACATACTTGAAGTATTCGGGGTTGATTCGGTCAACATTGGGAAAGACCTTTTCGTACCCAGGCACCTTGCCGGGGAATAGGAATGGCATCCCGCCTTCGTTGGTCATATTCTTTGCACTACCAGTCCCGAATTCAAGCCAGGCCGAGCGGACGGTCGTTCCGTCTTTCATCACGATGCGCCAGGGCAGGCCGTCGGTTTCCCAGTTGGGAAACGCTGCGATCATGCTGATCCAGTTAAAGCCCTGCGCCTTGCGGTAGCGGACGTAATCCTTGAATCCAGCTTTGGGACCGATCGGGCGCTCGATATCGTCGTCATACCACGGCAGCCGATGCGTTCCCGCGGCCCACCACGTATCACCCAGCACAAAGAACGGAGTGCCGTCCGCCGTTTCAAGCGCGTGCCGGTTGGCCGAGGGACGCAGAAATCCCCGGCGCAGGGCGTTTTCCCGTTTCTCTGCTTCCGTCCATTCGGTGGCCACAAAGCTGCCCGTTTTGCCGGATAGTCCGGAATCTTCCGGCATTGAGCCACTGCGCCATTTCCACTCGCCGGGGGCGGTTGCCACCAGCCGCACCTTGAACGTCTGGCCGCCATCCCAGAATCCGTAAATGCGCTTGCTGAAGTTGGGGCCGTCCAGATCCACCCACACGGTGACGGTCGTGTAGGCGTTCTGATAGGATTCTGCGGCGGTGAAGGTCAGTTCCTGCTTTTCCCAGACGTGCGCGTGGCCGGTACCACTGCCGGCCTCGCCATGCGGAGCTTCCGCGGCCGCAGCCTGCCGCGCCGAGATCACTGCCGCGGCGGGAATCAGCAAACCGCCCTGCAAAAATTGGCGCCGGTCAACTTTGTTTCTTTTGCCCATTGTCCCTCCTCAGAGAAGGTTTCGCTTCCGAAGCAACAAAACAGCTTGCACCTTCTTTCTCCCGCGCGCAAGCGATAACCTGGCCTCTCCCACTCCTGTTCTTGACAGTGGAAGGCATTCCGTGTTATTTAACTAACTGGATAGTTAAAAGAAGGTTGCCGTGTCCAAGCGACTTGCAATTCGCCGCGCGGCGGGAAGTCCCGAGACCCGCGCCGCCATCCTGCACGCTGCCGAGCACATCTTTGCCGAGCAGGGCCTGGCTGGCGCTCGTACCGACGCTATCGCCGCGGCCGCGGGAGTCAATAAGGCCCTCATCTATTATTACTTCAAGGGCAAAGACGCACTCTACCTGGCGGTAGTCGAAGAACATATGAAAGAGTTCTCCCGCCAGGCGCTGGATCTTCTTTCAAGCGACGAGGGGGTGCAGGACAAGGTCTTGCACTACGTCAGCATGCACTTTGACTTCATTGCGGCGCGCAAGGATTACCCTCGACTTTTCCAGAGGTTCATGATTGCTCACGACCGCCCGTCCATGCGAGTTCGCCAAAAGTATTTCGTCCCCGTCGCGCGGAAATTTCAGGCGGTGATCCAGCAGGGCATCCGTACCGGCGAGCTTTGCGCGTCCGACAGTGCTCAAACGGCCCTCTCGGTGGTAGCTCTGACGGTCTTCTATTTTGCAGCAGCGCCCATGCTGAAGTTGGCAGGCATTATTAAGGACCCCTATGAAAAGTCCCAACTGGCCAAGAGGAAAAGGGAAGTCTTGAATTTTGTCGGCCGAGCACTCTTTCAAAACAGTGGGGCAGGTTCCGTATGAGTCGCAAGATTTTTCTGGTGATTCTAAGCCTGGTGGTGGTGGCGAGCGTCGTCGTGTTTCTGCTTACGCGACCGCCCTCGAAGGGCATAAGGCTGACCGGCGTCGTGGACACGGACGAAGTCACCGTCAGTTCGCAGATTGCCGGCCAGCTCCAGCGCGTGCTGGTTCGCGAAGGTGACTATGTGACCAGAGGGCAATTGCTGGCCACGATCGTCCCCAAGGAATTGCAGGCGGACCAGGCCTACTACGCCTACACGATGAGAAGCGCGAACGCCCAGGTTGCGGTGGCGCAAGCGACGCTGCGATATCAGGAGTTGCAGACGCGCGACCAGATTCATCAGGCGGAGGCTAACGTAGCCGCCACGCAGGCGCAGTTGAAGCAGGCTCAGGCCAATCTTGCACTGGCGCGGGTGAACTTCCGGCGCACCGACCGCCTGTTTGAAGAGAAGATTAGTTCTCAACAGGACGAGGATCAGGCCCGAACCAACCTGCGGACGGCAGAGGCGAACGTTGAGGCTCTTGAAAAGCAGGTCCAGGCGGCCCGTGCGGCGCTGGCGCTCGCGCGCTCCAACGCCGAGCAGATCGCCGTCCGCGAGCACCAGGTTACGTCCTATCGCCATCAGTTCGCGGCTGCGCGCGCGCAGGACCGGGCCGCCCAGGCCCGCCTGGACTATACGGAAATCCGCTCGCCGATCAACGGCCTGGTCAGCCTGCGGGCGGCGCTCACCGGCGAGGTAGTAAATCCCGCCCAGCCCATCCTGGTGATGTATGATCCGAACAAGCTCTGGGTGCGCGCGGATGTGCCGGAGACTTACATCGACCAGATCCGCATTGGCGAGAAACTGCCGATCCGTTTCCCGGGCGGAATGGAGCAAACCGGGACTGTCTATTTTCGCGGCGTCGATGCCGAATACGCCACGCAGCGCGATGTCAGCCGTACCAAGCGCGACATCAAGACTTTCCAGATTCGTTTGCACGTGAATAACAAGGACCGCCGTCTGGCGCCGGGGCTCACCGCCTACGTCACCGTGCCCATCGATGAAAGGGACTAGACTTCAGGGAAATATCTGATGGCAGCCATTGAGGTCAAAAATCTGACCAAGCGCTTCAACGGCTTTACGGCCGTTGACGCGCTCTCCTTTCGCGTGGAGGAGGGCGAGATCTTCGGCCTGCTGGGTCCGAACGGCGCCGGCAAATCCACTTTGATCCGAATGCTGACTACCCTCATTCCTCCCACCGAAGGCGTCGCGATGGTGAACGGGCTGGATGTTTTCCACAAGCAAAACGACGTGCGCCGGTGCATCGGCGTGATTCCGCAGGCCATGACCTCAGACCTCGACCTGAGCGCCGAAGAGAACCTCAACATTTTCGCCAAGCTTTACAGCGTTCCGCGCAGCCGCCGCGCGCAGATCATCAGCGAATTGCTGAAGGCGGTGGAACTGGAGAAGTGGGCCAAGGCTCCAGTCAAAAATCTATCCGGCGGAATGCGCCGCAGGCTTGAAATCGCGCGCGGGCTGGTCCACGAGCCCAAGATTTTTTTTCTGGACGAGCCGACCACGGGCCTTGATCCCACTTCGCGCATCGCGGTCTGGGAAATGCTGGTGGAGATCAAGAAGCAGCGCAACCTGACCATCCTGCTGACCACTCACTACATGGATGAAGCTGACCGCCTTTGTAACCGCATCGCAATTGTGGACCACGGAAAGCTGGTGGCGCTCGATTCTCCCATGAAGCTGAAGGCGTCGATTCCCGCGGCCAGTTTTCTTGAGGTCAGCTTTTCCACGCTTCCGGAGGGTTGGGAGCAGACTTTAAACAACCTTCCTGACGTCGGCAGCGTCACCGTGCACGATCACATTTTTCGCATCGCGTCGCACAACGGACCCCGGACCACGGTTGAGCTGGTTGAGGCCGCACGGCGCGCCGGCATCCAGGTTTCATCGCTTTCGGTACAGAGCACCACGCTGGACGACGTTTTCACGCATTACACCGGCCGCCAGTTGCGCGATGAGTTGCAGGGGAACACTTTTGAGACCAGCCTGATGCCTCCGCGCTGACGGAGCTTCCGGCGGAGCCACGCGCATCCGCGGGCCAGGACGTTTATGAACCGCATTGCAGCCATCATTGAACGCGACCTTTTGAAATTCTTCCGCAGCCCTGCGCTGATGATGGCTTCACTGATCTTCCCGCTGGTTCAGCTTGTGGTGCTGGGCTACGCGTTTGGTGGAAAGATCAAGAACCTGAAGGTGGGCGTGGTAAATCGGGACCACGGTCTCGAGACCGTGAAGCTGCGTGAAATGTTCGGTGCCATCGCCGCCAACGCACGAACGTTTACCACCGTCAATTACAACAATTCCCAGCACGCAATCAGCGACCTGAAGGATGGCCGCATCAACGCCGTGCTGGAAATCCCGCCCAACTTCTCGCGCGACGTTCTGGAGGGGACCGACCCTAAAATCGCCCTGGTTGAAGACAACACCGACAACTTTGTGACCAGCGCCCTGGAAGGAGTTTTTGATGGTCTGGTCAGCCAGTTCAACCAGCCCGATGTGCAGCCCCGCATGCCCACGGGTGTTCAGCTCAAGGTGGTGGAAATCTATCCTTACGTTCCCTACATCCAGTATCTCCTGGCCGGTTCGGTGGTGCTGGCCATTTTCGTTTCTGCCATGATCGGCGGCGGCATCATCTTCATTGACGACAAAGCCCGCGGCCTGCATGAAGGCTACCTGGTCACTCCGATCTCCAAGTTTGAGCTGATTGTGGGCTTCACTCTTTCCGGCGCCAGCAAGGCCATTCTGGCCGGGTTGGTTCTCAGCACGCTGGGTGCGCTGCTGGCGGGCATCCCGCACCCGCTGGCCCTGGCCCGCGTAATCCGCCTGATTGTGGTGATCGTCATCAGTTCGATGGCCCTCATCAGCATGATGTTCCTGATGATGGTGCGCATCAGCGACCCGCTGGTGCCGCGCGCCATCTTCGGCGTGCTCAACACACTGCTGTTTTTCCCCAGCGGCGCCGTCTATCCCATCAACGCCTTTCCGGAATGGATGAAGGCCATCACCGTCGTCGATCCTTTCACCTATGCGGTTAGCGCTTTCCAGTCGCTCTTTCTCAAGAACACCGGTTTCTCGGCCATCGGCGGCGATCTGCTCTATCTCGTCATCTTCACCGCCATCATGATGACCGGCGCTACGCTTCTGTTCCGCCGCACCCTGTAGCGGCGAACTCTAATCACTGGAGTCGGAGATTCGTTGCGATTCCGCTGAGCAGGCCTGGCGACTATATCCTCGCGAAAAAAATCCCAGACGTGGCCAACAAGGCTGTGATAGTTTTTTCGGAGGAGAACACGATGGAAGATCATTCATTGCAGGAACGAGTAGCTGTGATTACGGGTGCAAGCAAGGGACTGGGGAAGCAGATGGCTGTCGCGCTGGCGCAGGCGGGGGCTACAGTGGTCCTGGTTGCGCGCAGCCGGGAATTGCTGCAAAAGGTGAAGGCGGAGATTGAGGACCGCGGCGGCAAAGCTCACGCCTTGGTTGCTGACGTCCGCGAGGAAGCTGAAGTCAGCCGGATGGCCAAGCAGGTTCGTGCCGAGGCTGGCGCTCCCGACATTCTCATCAACAATGCCGGCATCAATCTGCGAAAACCGCTCCACGAGTTCACGTTGGAAGAGTGGCGTTGCGTGATGCAGACAAACCTGGACAGTGCGTTTCTCTGCTCGCGCGCCTTTGTGCCGGACATGATCGGGAAGAAATTCGGGCGCATCATCAACATTGCGTCTACCATGGCGCACGTCGCGCTGGCACATCGTACGGCCTACTGCGCCAGCAAGGCTGGCCTGCTGGGGATGACCAAGGCTCTCTCGCTGGAACTGGCTCCCCACGGCATCACGGTCAATGGCATCAGTCCCGGCCCTTTTGCCACGGAGATGAATACCATCCTGACCCAGGACCCGGTCCGCAATGCCGAATTCGTCTCAAAGGTCCCCCTCGGCCGGTGGGGCAAATTGGAAGAGATCGGGCCTCTGGCTGTCTTTCTCTGCTCTGACGCAGCAGGATTTATCACCGGTACCGACATCCTGATTGACGGGGGATGGACCGCTCAATAATTCCGGCTGAAGGCCGCCTGCCTTTTCGCGCGCAATCATAGCCAGCCCGGAGGTTTTTCAGCATCGAAAACAGTGTGAGGACTTTTATAATGGAAGTGCAGCAAACGGTCACAGGCAGAATTGGGTCTCAGCGAGCAGTTCGCGGGACAAGTGGAGACAGCGATGATCTTTGATTCCGAACCCCCCAAGCGGAAAACCGGAATTCGCAAGTATTGGCCTTTGCTGGTCATCATTATTGTCGTAGGTGGAATAGTTGGATACTACGAGCTTCACAACCTGCCGGAGGAACATGCCGTGGAGCACTTTCTCGCCGAGCTCAAGGCCGGTAATTACAAGGAGGCCTACAAGCTCTGGCAGCCCGCTCCCGACTATAGCTACGACGAATTCCTGCACGACTGGGGACCCCAGGGTGACTACGGAAAGATTCGCGAGTACAGGATTGACAGCGCCACATCCAAAGGAAGCGCCATCGTTATTGTTACGGTTACGATCAACAACCAGACGCCGGCGCTCGCCCTGGTGGTGGACCGCAAGTCGAAGGGGCTTGCTTATTCGCCTTTCTAGCTGCGAACGCCTGGTTCCGGGGTACTTGTTGCGAAGGCGTTCAAAAGTTCCTGAGGACTGACTTCTGCCGTTCCAAACTTTAAAACCACACGTCCGCCAGCGAAGTTGGCAAGCCTGGCTGCATTCGCCATGTCTGCTCCCGAGCTGTATGCCAGGGCAAGAACCGCCAGCACCGTATCTCCCGCGCCAGTCACGTCATAGACAGGACGCGCCTCGCTTCGGATTTCGCAGACGGCGCCACTCTTGTCAAAGAGCGTCATGCCCTCTGGGCCCCGTGTGATCAGGAGATAGGAGCAATCAAGTTCAGCAAGCAGCCGGCGGCCGCCTGCTTCCAGACTGGCACGGTCGCGCATGGAATGCCCGGCCATCAACTCAGCTTCGCGTAAATTCGGAGTGACGGCGGTGGCGTGCCGGCAAATTTCAGGATGTTCAGGTTTGGGATCGACGAATACCGGCATCCGCCGCTGGCGCGCGACGGACACAACCTGCCTGCACAGCTCCGTCTCCACCGATCCCTTGCGATAGTCGGAGATGATCAACGCGTCCAATTTGTGAGCCCATCGAGCGAAGCTGCGACTCATCGCGGCGGCGGTTTTTGCGGAAATCGGCGCAGGCTTTTCAAAATCCAGCCGCAAAAGCTGGTGCTGATGCGCCACAATCCGAAGTTTGCGTGGCGTGATGCGGCTCTGTTCCCGGACCAGCGTGCCACATGGTACCCCACGAGCCTTCAGTTCCCGGCACAGTCGGTCGCCGCTCTCGTCCACCCCGATTGCCCCGAAAGGAACGCAACGCCCGCCCAGGGCGCTTATGTTAATGGCCACGTTGCCGGCCCCGCCGGGAAAACGCTGCGGCTCCGGATGGCCATCCATCAGAACAACCGGAACGGGAGCCTCTGGCGAAATTCGCGTGGCCTCCCCGCGGAGAAGTTCGTCCAGCATGAAATCACCCAGCACGCCCACTGTCTGGTTGTGGAATTTACTTAAGGTCTTTGCCAATGCATTCTGCATTCTTTTTGTCGTCATGATACCTGGAAACCTGGCGTGTTTGCTTCCCCCGTTTCGGGAGAAACGCCGCCTGCCCAATGATTTCTACAAGGCGATTGGGGTACCGAGCGTCTGCCGCAAGTTGACGCACAGCAAACGCTATTCTACCTTAAACAAGGAGAATCGAAGGTAGTGGATCCCTCCGCGGAGAAGACGTGGCTCCTTCAGTTTCTGATCGGAAAGCGTATCCAGCAGGCGGGAATCTGCCGGGAAGGCCGCGGATTCTGATCGTTCGTGCGGGCGCTATCGGCGATACACTGATGGCCACGCCGCTGGTGCGCGCCGTGCGCCGGACTTTTCCGCAGTGCCACCTGGCTTTCATCTGTTCCGCAACCGCCTTCGAGGTGCTTCGGCACAACCCTCACCTGGATCAGTTGATCCCGATCGCGTACCGCCATTTGCCAGCCTGGCTGAGTTCCGAGAAATCGCGGATCCACCGTGCCCTCAGGCATCTGGATCTCGATTGGGCCGTGGTGCTTGAAAGCCATCCGAGCTTTATTGATCTGGCGCGCAAGGGAGGAGCCCGAAGGATCATCGCGTACAGCAGCGACGACCATGGACAGGGATTTGAGCCTGCGCGTTTCGATCCGGGAAAACATTCCATCGAGAACCACCTGCTGGCGGCCCGCCCGCTTGGTCTCCGGCCTGATGGCCTGCATATGGAACTGAACTATGAGCCCGAGACGAAAGAAACCATAGCCCGAAGATTGGAAATAGCGGGTGCAAGGGCCGACGATTGCCTGGTCGGTGTTCACGCGGGTTGGGGTGGCCGCACCCGGACTCCTGGACAGGTCCGGCTGCGAAGCTGGCCACCCGATCGATTTGCCCGGGTGATTCGGTGGCTGGTAGAGGAGCGAGGGGCGCACGTCCTCCTGACCGGTTCTGCAGGGGACCGTCCACTCGCGAGTTATATTGCCAAGACCTCAGGGGTTCCCTGCCTGGATCTGTCGGGCCAACTTTCCCTGGCCGAGCTTGCCGCACTCATTCACCGCCTGAACGCCTACCTGACGGTTGATTCGGGCCCCGCACATATGGCAGCGGCGCTGGGGACGCCGCTGGTGACGCTGTGGGGACCGGGAATTTTCGAACAGACGGCTCCTCTCTCGCCAAGTAATCCTGCGCGCATCCTGTACCATCGCGTTGCCTGTGCGCCGTGTTACGGAACACCTGCAATGAAAACATGCAGGGACAACATTTGCATGAAGGAGATCCAAGTCGAAGAAGTGCAGGGAGCTCTGGATGAAGTTCTGAATCTCGCGCGCGCCCGTTGAGCGTCCACGCTTATTCAGGGTCAATTCTGGCTTCGTCCACAAGCATCACCGGAATGTCGTCTTGGATAGGGTAGATGCGCCGGCACTGGCCACACTTCAGCCCCTGGCCGTCCGGCGTAAGCGTAACGGGGGTTTTGCAGATCGGACAGACCAAAATATCAAGCAATTCCTGGCTGACAGCCATTCGATCACTCCAACTTAAAGATATTTGTGAATTTAACAGACGCGCTGAAGGAATTCAAGCGGAGCCGCCACGCAGAGTTGAGCGAAAAACCAGTTTCCGTCACGTTCGGCTGACCTCAATCCCCAGCCATCGGCCCTCAGGCATCGACGACGCGTTGACCTCCCACACAGCCAGAATTGCCGAGCCCTGGTAAACGGTCTCAAAGCCTGCTTCCGATTGCGACACGGTCTTGATCGGCACAATCCACCAGCGGCATTCGGGTCGTGCCTTGAGCACCAGCCTCACCTGCTGCCACTCGTCCACCAGTTCCAGCTGCGCGGCCCGGACCTCGCCGGCAAATTCGAGTGGATGGTGTTCGCCGACAGCCAGAAAATAGCGGTCAGGAGCGTTGGGCGCCAGAAGATTAAACACCACCTCAACTCCAAGCGATAGAGGCACGCCAAAGGCCTGGTCGCCAGAGATCAGCGACTGGCATTCGACATGCACCCCGGCTTCGGTTATTCTCGCGAACACAACTTTGCGCGCTTCAATGTTTAGGCTGACCCCCTCGTGCTCGTACTTTGCCCGCTGCGAAAGCTCGACCGGGTTTGCCGACGGACCGGTTGTTACCTGCCAGTTTCCCGCAGCCAGCTTCCATTCTTCCTGCAAGTCGAGCCGCTCGAAATCCTTCCATTGTTTCGAGGGCGAAAAAAGATAGGTCCGGAAACAGTGGCGCGTGTAGCGGTCATAACGCAGAAGTTCCGTGAGAGCAGTTATCCCATCGGGAAATCGTTCCTGCTGGCTTTCGACGGTCGAACGAATCTGGCTGTGATAGATCTCGGGCCGCCGCATCAGCGAATTGATGAGTTCCGTTGCGGCGGGTTTCAAGCGCAGGCTTGAAACGGTCCCTCCATCTGACGGCTTCAGGATCATGCTGACCATGGGATGTGAAAACAGGATTTCCTGCTCGCTGTCCGCGTCGACATCTGATTGCGACACTCGAACGCCAGTCTGCTGGCCCACAGCGTTCAGTTGATCAAGCAGCTTTTCGGCATGGATCAAATTCTTCAGTACCGCGCTGCGCAGGTGCGGTGAGTACAATCCGCCGAATAGCCCGTGCCAGTAGCTGTCATTGCATTGTGCGGACAACAGGTGAGTCTGAGCTTCTTTCATCAGGTTGCGGCCCTCGCTGCCAACAGAGAGTTCTGCTTCCGCCTGGTGAAAGCGACGGCTGGTCGCCAGCATCAGCTTGTGAATTTGATTTGATTCCGAGTACTTCCCAAGAAACCCCTGCCATGTCCCACCCAGCAGGAATTTTCGGAAGCGTTCGCCAGAGGCCATCTGCTCTGTTTCTTCAAGGCACTGCTTGAATTCCTCGCAGGCTCGGGTGGGCAGCGCCCATTCCATCATTTCCGGGTAGGAAGCCGTAGGGAGGTAAACTCTTCCAAGTGGCTTGTGTATGGTCAAGAAAGTTGAGATCGTTGTGGTTTCCAGCCAGTCATGGGCATTTTCTATGGCCTCGAAAAATCGTTCCAGCCACCCTCGTGTGTAGCAAAGATCGTATGTATCCGGCCAGATTCCAAACTTTTCTGCATCGTCACCAACCGCAAACAGAACATTGGGATGCCCGATTCCCTGCCGGAGCAAGTCAAAAGTTTCTTCAAGACCGCGAAAAGGAATCGTGTACCGCAGTCTTTTCAGGCTGGGGACGAGTTGAAGCTGAACGCCCAGATCCTCGGTAATGTAAGTTCCGTGCAGGTCCGCCGAGTCAACACCGGCAGCGATAAAGTGAGTGTCGTCCAGGATGACGTATCTGACCCCCTCTTCCGCCAGCGGTCGCACCAGGTCCGGTCGCCAGACGCGTTCGGTCAGCCAAGCACCCTGCGGGCGCACTCCAAAATGGCTTTCGAGATAGTCGCCGAGTCTGGATATCTGCGACGCTTTGTCGAGGTCGGGAATGGCTGAAAGAACTGGTTCGAAAAACCCTCCACCCATCAATTCGGTTTGGCCGCGACCGACCAGCTCTTTGAGCTCTTCGAAAAACTCGGGATGATGTCTTTCGATCCATTCCAGCAGGCATCCGGAAAAATGCAGCCCGATCCGGATACACGGATGGCGTCGAAGTGTGTGGATAAACGGCCTGTAGGCCTTCTGGTAGGCTTCTTCGAAAACGTGATCGAAGTTGCCGACGGGTTGATGCGCATGAACCACCAGCGCCAGCGCGATTTTGTTCAACGAGTGACCTCAGCAGACCGCAACACCGATCCAATTCGGCAACGTTCGCTCACACCGATATAGCTAGGATAGAATGAAACGCCGTTTGCTGTCACGGCCCGGACGCTTCTCTCCGTTGCCGTGCGGACTCCCCGTCCAGGATCGAAAGGACAACAGTGGAATATCGCAAGCTTCTTGCTTACTGTCGAAGTGACCTGCCCAACACGATAAAGGTTCTCCGCGAAGCTGTGGAAATCGAATCCCCGACGTACTCACGGTCTGATATCGATCGTCTTGCTCGCTTTTTTGCACGCGAGTTCCGTCGCCAGCACGGCAAAGTCACCGTCCTTGAAAATCCGGTTACAGGCGCCGGCCTTATAGCGGAGTTCTGGGGAGGGTTGCGCCCCTCCGCTCCCGCCGGCCGCGCCGTAAAACGCGAGTCATCCAGCCTGCAAAAACCCATTCTTCTGATTGGGCATCACGACACGGTCTGGCCCAAAGGGACGCTCGCACGCATGCCCTTTCGGATTCGTGGCGGGCGCGCCTACGGCCCCGGAGTTCTGGACATGAAGTCGGGCATTGTGCTGGGCCTCGCGGCGGTTCGCGCGCTCCAGGCTCTTGAGGCCAAACCTTCGAGCCCGGTCCGCTTTTTCCTGAATCCGGAGGAGGAAACAGGAAGCAGATCGTTTCGGCGTGAAATCGAAAAAGAGGCTAAGGCGGCCAAGGCTGTCCTGGTACTCGAACCGGCGGCACAGGGCGGCGCACTGAAGACGGCCCGAAAGGGTGTGGGAGAGTTTCGCCTCACGGTTCGTGGCCGTTCCGCACACGCGGGAATCAATCCCGGCGCGGGGATCAATGCAATTGCCGAGATGGCGCGGCAGATTCTCCGGATCGAGAAGCTGGCGGCGCTGCGCCGAGGTTTTTCTCTCAACGTCGGAACCATCGAAGGCGGCACGCGATCGAATGTTGTGCCGGAGCATGCTCAGGCTACGGTAGATGTCCGCATCCTGCAGCGGGATGATCAGGAATGGATCGAAGGGAAAATCCTCGGTTTGAAACCTTTTCTTCCGGACGCGCGATTGAAGATCGAGGGCGGGGTCAGTCGGCCTCCGATGGAGCGGGCGACGGCGGCGGGTCTTTTCAGAAAGGCTCGCGCCCTGGCGAAAGAGCTTGGCTTTGAAATCACGGAGGCGGCGTCAGGCGGCGGGTCGGATGGCAATTTCTCCGCCGCTCTCGGAATCGCCACCCTGGATGGCCTGGGCGGCGTGGGAGACGGTCCGCACGCGCTTCACGAGCATGTGATCATCCGTGAGCTTCCGCGACGCGCCGCACTGCTGGCGGCACTCCTGGCGACACTCTAGCCGGCTGGATTCCGGGAAAATCTATCCCGGGGGCCAGTGAAAAACACGTCCGCCCAGGACATGCAGGTGCAGGTGATAGACGGTTTGCCCAGCCCATGGTCCGCTGTTGACAACGGTCCGGTATCCGCGAGTCTCAAGCTGACGTTCGCGAGCCAGTTGCGCGACCACGGTGAAAAGGTGTCCCAGCAGAGCTTCATCGCTGCCCTCAGCTTCCTTCAGCGAGGGCAGGTGCTTTCGAGGCATGACCAGCAGATGCACCGGCGCCTGTGGGCGGATGTCTTCAATGACAATGGCCTGATCGTCCTCATAGACAATCTTGGCTGGCTGCTGGTGTGCAATGATTTTGCAAAAGATACAACTATCCATTCTGCCTCCGTAGGAAAATGTTCTGACATCCTAGTTGATTCTCACAACAAAGGTTTGCGTTGCCAGTTTTGCACGAACCAACTGTCTCGCCAGGTCCTGGGCCTGTTGCCGAGTGCTCTCCTGGCCAACAAGGACCAGGTTGAACACACGGTTGCCGTGGTCGGCTCTTTTGATGATGACAGGGTGAAACCTCTTCTGAATCCGGCGTTTCAGCCTTTCAGCATTGCTCTGATCCAGGAATGCTCCGATCTGAACTGAATAGATGCCGCCAGAAGCATCCGGTCCGATGCTCAGGATATGCAATCGGACAAGAGCCGTCGAGGGCATGTGCATAGCCATGGCCGCGGCGTAGGAAAGATCGATAATGCGACCCGCAACGAAGGGTCCGCGGTCATTAATCCGCACAACCACGCTGCGGCCATTCTCCAGGTCGTGCACTCTGACGATCGTCCCGAAAGGCAAAGTGCGATTCGCTGCCGTCATCGCGTACATATTGTAAATTTCGCCACTTGCCGTCGGCCGGCCATTGTAAGGCCGACCATACCAGGATGCGATGCCTTCCTCGCCTTGGACAATCGGGGCTGGAGGAGCGGAAGGATGTCGCCGCGCAGCAGGGGGGGCCGTGGGTGGCACAATGACAGGTGCCCGATGATGGCAACTGGTCCCCCAAAATGCCAGACCCGCCAGGAAGGCCAGTTGGCCAAGCCTCCTCAGCGTCTGTGAGCGGGCTTTGAATTTGATCGTCTTGACCACAATTAAGGTTTTATCCGCTTTTTCGTCAAGACTTCTTCCTTCGAGTTCCCCCCTCCTTCGCGATATTCTAGCCAAGAGCGTCCGTCCACACAAACGAATTCCAAAAGCGCTCGTTCGACATCGAACTCTTTTCCAGGCAGTGTGATCATTCAAGTCGCAGGCAGTTCCACCCACAAAGGCTATGGCTGAAAATCGTGTCGTGCTGGTATGCCGGTGGAATATAATAATTATTTGTCTTCGTGTGTCCAGAACTCTCGGTGCTTATGGAACTTCCTCCCAAACTCTGGTTCAGAATCGAAAGGCTGAAAGCTTGGTGGCGGTCGACCTTCGGCGAGAAGAATCCGTCCTTCGACACGTCACACCGGATGTGTCCGGAATGCCGCGCTCTGAACCCTCGCGGCACCAAGGTCTGCCCACATTGCGGCGCCAGGATCGGACCCCAGCGGGCGCGGGGCAGCACCGGGACTCCAGGCCGCATCATGGGTGTCATTCCGGCGCCCAGCAGCGCGACGTCTATCCTGGCGGGATCGCTTGTCCTGATGTATTTCGCGGAATGGTACCTTACTCAAAGGGCGGGCGGATCGGGCCAGTCGATGGGACTGTTTAGCATCGGAGGTATCCGGTCCAGCGTGATGCTTCGCCTGGGAGGTTTGTTCGGACCTCTTGTTTATGCCGGCCAATGGTGGCGGCTGGTGACCGCGATTTTCCTTCACGCCGGCCTTCTGCATATAGGATTTAACCTCTGGGTTCTGTTTGACGTGGCGCCCGAAGTGGAGGAGCTGTTTGGCACCTCTAAGTTTATTGTCTCGTATCTTATCACCGGCGTGGTTGGTTACATTGCCAGCCTGTGGTGGATTCCCATGGCCCTCGCCATCGGTGCCTCGGGAGCTATCATGGGACTGATCGGTATGCTGATTGGCGCCACTTTCCATCATGGCCAGATGGGGAAAGCTTACCGAAGCATGCTTTGGCGGTGGGTCATTTATATCTTTATCTTCGGCCTGTTCTTTCCCGTCGATAACGCCGCGCACTTTGGCGGACTTGCAGCCGGCATTGTTTTCGGATACCTCGTCCCTGAAGGTACGCCGGAAACACGCCCCAGTGAAAA
This sequence comes from Terriglobia bacterium, assembly GCA_046705285.1. Classification (GTDB taxonomy): domain Bacteria; phylum Acidobacteriota; class Terriglobia; order UBA7540; family UBA7540; genus SCRD01. The sequence continues at coordinate 10,327 of JBJKQK010000102.1, read as the reverse complement.
CCTCTGGAACGGGCTGGCAGTTCTTTCAGTACTCATCATTGCGGGGTCTCTTGTTCTGATGGCGATGCAAATTAACAGTCCGCTTTACCGCTGATTTCCTCTTGCATGCCTGAACCAGTCACGCAAAGGCCTTAAGGTTGACGGTGCGATTGTGCGCGCACAACTCCGGGTGTGCCGCACAAAGCCGTGGATGGTCTTTTTGCCCCTGACCTGGCAGGGTGGCTTCTTCATTTGCCGGAAGGAACTTCAAGCGAACCGTAACGGGCGGCGCTGGGTTGATGCGCCTTTTCGAAGGCGGCGACCCGGTCCTCGTAGCGCAGTGTCAAGCCGATGTCATCCCAGCCATTCAGCAGGCACTCCCTCCGAAACGGGTCAACTTCAAAATTGATTTTAAGCCCGGCGCCTGCGTCCGCTGTCTCGGTGATCATCTGGCTTTCCAGGTCCACTGTTAACTGGTAGCCCTTGTTCTGTTCGGTGCGCCGGAAGAGTTCATCCACCTGGGCTTCGGAAAGAGTTATAGGAAGGATGCCGTTCTTGAAACAGTTAATATAAAAGATGTCTGCATAGCTGGGAGCGATAATCGCCCGGAAGCCGTAATCGAGCACCGCCCATGGAGCGTGCTCCCGGCTCGATCCACAGCCGAAATTGGTTCGCGCCAGCAGTATGGAAGCTCCCTGGTAGCGAGGCTGGTTCAGCACAAACTCCGGGTTCGGTTTTTCGCCTTCAAGATAACGCCAATCGTAGAAAAGGAAACGGCCGAATCCCTCGCGAGTGGTAGCTTTCAAGAACTGCTTGGGAATGATCTGGTCTGTGTCTACATTCACGCGATCCATTGGCGCAACAAGTCCGGTAAGTTTTCTAAAGGGTTCCATCTTAAGCTCCGTACCAGATTGTGAATTATGAATGCTGAACTATAAAGCAGCATGTTGAGCCGGATGTCAACACCCCGGACGGGGCCGGCTTCTCATAACCCAGAATTCCTAATTTCCAACTCATAATTCGTCACAGGCAGGAGGTCGGCCATTATTCGGCGTGGCCCACATCCCACTTGCGAATATCCACAAAGTGGCCCTCAATAGCCGCTGCTGCGGCCATCATCGGACTCACCAGGTGGGTGCGGCCGCCCTTGCCTTGCCGGCCTTCAAAGTTGCGATTGGACGTACTGGCGCATCGCTCGCCACTCGGCAGCACGTCGGCATTCATCGCCAGGCACATGCTGCACCCGGAATCTCGCCACTCGAATCCTGCCGCACGGAAAACCTTATCGAGACCCTCAGCCTCGGCCTGGGCCTTGACGCGGCGGGACCCGGGAACGGCCAACGCTCCCTTAATGGTTGAGGCGATCTTCTTTCCGTCCAGGACGCGCGCGGCCAGCCGCAGATCCTCGATGCGTGCGTTTGTGCACGACCCAATGAAAACGCGATCAATCGGAATGTCAGCGATGCGAGCCCCGGGCTTCAGAGCCATATATTCAAGAGCCCGCCCGGCGGCCTCGCGCGATACCGAATCGCTGAAAGAGTTCGGATCCGGCACACTCCCCGTAACGTCCGTCACCATGCCCGGATTGGTTCCCCACGTTACCTGCGGAGCGATCTCTGCCGCCTCGAGCTCCACGACTCGGTCATAAGTTGCCCCGGAATCGGAAGCGAAGGTCTTCCAGTGATCGACGGCCACCTGAAAGTCTTTCCCGCGAGGCACATATGGCCGGCCTTCCAGATAGGAGAAGGTCGTGTCGTCCGGCGCCACCATGCCCGCGCGCGCGCCGCCTTCTATCGACATGTTGCAGACCGTCATCCGGCCGTCCATCGAAAGCTCCCGGATGGTTTCTCCTGCATATTCGATCACGTGGCCAGTCCCGCCGGCGATTCCGATCTTTCCGATGATGGCCAGAATAACGTCTTTGGCCGTGACCCCTTGCGGTCGTCGGCCATTCACCCGCACCAGCATGGCTTTTGATTTGAACTGTGAAAGGCACTGGGTTGCCAGCACGTGCTCCACTTCACTGGTGCCGATGCCGAAGGCCAGCGCGCCAAAGGCGCCATGCGTAGAGGTGTGGCTGTCACCGCAGACAATCGTCTGGCCTGGATTCGTAATGCCCAGCTCGGGCCCGATGATGTGCACGATGCCCTGGTTGCGGTCGTTCATGTCAAACAGCAGGATATTGTTTTCCTTGCAGTTGCGGGCAAGAGCCGCAAACTGCGCTACCGCCGCCTGATCCACCATCGGCAGGCTGCGGTCGGTGGTTGGGACCGAGTGGTCCATCACGGCAAAGGTCAGGTCTGGCCGGCGGACCTTGCGCCCGGCGGCTCTGAGTCCGGCAAACGCCTGCGCCGAAGTCACCTCGTGAACGAGATGGCGGTCGATATAAATGAGCGTGGGTTGCCCGGCTTCTTCCCGTACCACATGAGCATCCCAGATCTTTTCATACATGGTTTGAGGTGGCATCGTGTTTACTTTAACCTGCTCTGAAAGTGTTCAAAAAGGCGCTGTTCAATCGTGCTGGACCGGCTGTCAATGGTGCACTGTCAGGCCCATTTCTGTGATACCGACCAGTCGGTAGGTAGCTTAGCATTCCACGATCGGACCTGTCAATCTTATCTTCTTTTCTTCCTTCGCCGCAATTGTCTGAGTCTGGAATCTTGCCACGCGACCCCATAGTCTCCAAGTCCATTTGGGATTAGAATCAAAACACGATGGATCGTCCTAGTCAGCGTCAACCTTCAGCCCTCCGCCGCAATAAAGGTGCCTCGCGACGAATGTTTCTCAAGACTGTTTTGGGTGCGGGCAGCGCACTTGCAGGTGTTCCAATTGCACGTGCTGCTCAGCGCGCGCCAAGCAGTTCTCGATGGAAGGCTCGCACGGTGGCCAAGATTCCTGAGGGCTACCAGGTTGCCGTGGCAGACGTGAACGGCGATGGCCGGCTCGATATTTTGGCTCTCAGCTCGGAGCAGAACATTGTTGACTGGTACCAGAATCCGTCGTGGCGGGCGCGGTCCGTGACGACTTCCACCGAGAAGAACATCAGCCTGGCGCCGCTGTTTCGGCCGGGTTATCCCGCGCAGGGCATGGCGCTGGCGAGTGGCTTCAGTTTGAACCGTCCCGAACGCGGTGGCGGAGACATCTGGTGGGCGCGGCCGAAAGCATCGCTCGACGCTGAGTGGTCCCTCACGCTGATCGGTCGAATTCCAGCTTCGCACCGGCTGCGCTGGGCTGACCTTGATGGCGATGGCCGCCTGGAGCTGGTGGTTGTTCCGATCGTGGGCGCTGGATCAAGGCCTCCGAATTATTCGGTCCCCTCGCCGATCACCTGGTTCCAGATGCCGGAAGGGCTGATGACCGGCCACGCCGAAGGCGCTGAACAGCAATCGAACAGGTGGATTCCGCATTTGATCGACGATTCTCTCACCCTCGTTCATGGTGTCCTGGTCATGGATTGGAACGGCGACGGCCGGGACGAAATCCTCACCGCAAGCGCGCAGGGAGTGAACCTTTTCAAATCAGAGGGCCGGAGAGCAAATCTCACCTGGACCAGAACTCTGCTGACTCCGGGCGATCAAACCGAGCGCTACCATGGAGCCAGCGAAATTGGCGTGGGGACAGTTCACGGACGCCGGTTCCTTGCCACCATCGAACCATGGCACGGGAACAAGGTCGTTGTCTACCCGGGTAATGCGGGCAAATTCTCCGAGCGCCACGTGATCGATACAAGCTTCAAGACTGGGCACGCGCTGGTCTGCGCCGATCTCGATGGCGATGGCAATGACGAAATCGTCGCAGGGTACCGCGGCCCGGGAACTTCACTCTTCATCTATCACGCTAAGGATGATCGCGGGGCAGCATGGCAGCGCGAAACGCTCGACACGGACATGGCCACGTGTTGTGCGGTGATTGCTGACATTAACGGCGACGGCCGGCCGGATATCGTCGCGATAGGTTCCTCAACGGCGAACGTCAAATGGTATGAAAATCCGGGTCCCTGAACAGAATCGGCTGTTTTCCTGACACCATTAGTCCGGCTTTGAGTTGAGAATCTTCTACCGCACGGTTCACACAATCCTGTTTGGGTCACTGGTGTCCGGCAATTGCCCGCGATAGCCGAAGACCGTCTGAAGGAGCCGCACAAGCGCTCGCGATTGTTTGCGGACGTACCACTGGTCGGCGGCCCTGCGGTTCCCGAGCGCATAGGTCGGGTATGGATGAATCGTGTCGGCCATGTTGCGCAAACTGACTTTGTTCCGCATCGCGAGAGCAAATTCGCAGATCATCTCGCCCGCCCGCACGCCCAGGATGCTGGCGCCGAAAATCCTGCCGTCAACCCTTCTTGCCAGCACCTTAACCAGACCTGTGGTTTCGCCGTCGGTCACGGCGCGGTCAATCTTGTTGAATGGGAAGCGGTAAACCTCATAGCGTTGGCCTCGGCTTTTCAACTCGCTTTCTGAGGCGCCCACGTGAGCAAGCTCGGGGTCGGTGTACGTGCACCAGGGAACATTGGAACTGTCGATGGACATTGGAAAGCGGACCAGGGCCGTGGTGACGGCCACCTTGGCCATGTGCTCCGACATGTGCGTAAACTGGTAAAGCCCGGTCACGTCGCCACAGGCAAAGATGTTTCTGGCCGAGGTGCGGCAGTGCCGGTCCACCGTGATCCCGGCGCCACCCACCCGAACAGCCGCGGCCTCCAGGTTCAGACCCTCGGTATTCGGCCGCCGGCCGGTGGCCAACAGGAGGGCGTCGCCTTCAAGCATATCCTCCGTTGAAGATGATCGTTTTTGAAACGTCATCCGGACAGTTCCGCTGCCGTATTCGATTTTTTTTGCCCTGCATCCCATCAGGAACCGGATTCCCTCACCGGCAAGACGCTGGCGCAGGATTTCACTAAGTTCTGGGTCATCCCGGCGCAGGATGTGTTCATCTGTGTCCATCACCGTGATGTCGCTGCCGAAGCGCCGGAATGCCTGCGCCATTTCGATCCCGACCGGACCTGCTCCAATCACCATCATTCTTGCAGGCAGCTTCGAAATCGAGAAGATCGTTTCACTGGTCAGGTAGGGTACAGAGCCAAGCCCTTCGATTGCGGGGAAGGCTGGACGCCCACCCGTGGCGATAACAAAAAAGCGCGAGGTCATCCGGCGGCTTGTGCCACCAGTAAGGATGACCTCGATCTGCTCGCGATGGATGAACTGCGCTTTTCCTTTGATGACTTCGATGCCCATTTTCTGATACACGGGCGGGGCGTCGGCCTCCTCGTAAATGCCGGCTTGAATTTCGTGGACCCGCTCCATGAGCGTGGAAAAATCAAAGTGAGGTTCCGAGCCAGTCAGCCCGTAGCGGCCGGCTGTGCGAATGCTGTGGGCGACGCTGGCGATCTTCAGCAGCGATTTGCTGGGAACGCAGCCGGTCCAGGTGCAGTCGCCCCCGAGCTTGTGCTCTTCGACGAGGGCCGTTTTTGCACCCAGAGAGGCCGAAATCCCTGCGGCTGTCAGCCCGGCGGCCCCGCCGCCGATCACGATCATGTCAAAATCCGTAGCCATCCATACCCCTCGAGCTTAAGTCTTCGGTCCCTTCAGGTCTGGAGCCCGGCTTGATAAGTATGAAGTCGCACTCGCTAAGAGCCCGGAAACTCCGCCACGTGCTTCGTATTTTACTAAACGTGGCAAGCACGGGCGGCTGAGAAGAGTCTCTCAGAACGGCTCGCCGTTAAGACACCGGTTGATGACCTCCTGAAGTGTGTGCCACGGTATGTACATTCGCGAGCCTAGACGCAGAGAGTAAATCCTGCCGCTCTCCAGCCAACGGTAGAAAGTGGAGCGCGAAACATGTCCGCCCGTCCTCCGGTGAAGGATTCGCCAGGCGTTTGGAGGCGAGATCAGCGGGACCCGTCTGTCGATTTCGCCGGTTCCGGGTGTATTCCCGAAAGCGATCTTTCGAGCTGATACGTCTGAACTGCGTGCCATGTGTCGATACCTCGAGTAAAGAAGTTGGCGCTTCGGTACGTGCGGTGGTCCACCCGGCGAATTGCGGGTTCGCAACCCTTTGTGACAACCTCAGCCAGCCGAAGACACCTCAAGAACGTCCCTGGATGAGTAACGCTTCGGGATCAGCCGGAAGAATTCGCTGGAGCATGACCTGGTGCTGATAGTGGGCAGAGCCGTTACGGCGTGCCATCGCTTTGAAATTGCTCCCAGATGGCTGCCATCCTGCGCCGGTCACGCTTGCGGCTGCCGTCGTACTCTTTTTCGGGCGCCATTCTTGCGGGGTCAAGAAGAAGGCCCGTGGGCTGGTGGGAGCAAAACAGAACCGGCTCTTCCTGCTGGTGCATATGATAGGAGCACCGGCCGGAGCCGGACGAAGCGGGGAAAACGCACCCCTTTTCTGAGCATCGCGGTGTCTGGAAGATCACTTCTTCAGGTCGCTCGAAGGAGATGGTGCTGAACGACAGTCGTCGGCGCTGGGCGATCTGCCTGGTGCCATCTTTGACGTTCGTGCTCTCAAAGGCGACGGACGGTGGATGAGCGGGCGAGTTAGTAATGCTATGAAACTGAATACGCCTTCTTGGGTCTGCCATACTTCCCCTCCTATATCGTGGTTCTAAGGTGTGATTTGCTACAATCTCCTGAGGCTGAACCGGCTGCAACTGAATAATGAGGTACCGGTGAAGTCGCCTCAGAGTCAAGGTGACGCAGTCTGTACAGAATTCGTGCAGGCTGCCTGGCGCAAGCGCTATGGAACATGGGCGGGAAAAGGTTACAGGGAGCGTCTCCGATGCATAGGACTGTGAGGTATGAGATGCAAGTTTATCAAACGACGCGGGTTGATCGCTTGTGTACGACGAAAGGGCCGAACCCATGCATCCTGCGTTACGTGCATATTTAGTCAACAAGCGCGCCACAATAATCCAATTTCTCATTGACAGAAACCTGCGTTACTGTACAGAATTCACGTGAATTAGGTTATCTCTGTAGCACTCTGTGACTCGTGGGGGGGGAAATCGACACGCTTGGGCGTAGCAAGCCCGGTTACCTGCCCCGTGCATCCCCCCTCCTCACGGTGGCAAGCCAATGTGGTCTTGGCGCGGCAAAAAAACCCGGAAGTAACAAAAAGCTTCCGAATTCGCTTTTCTGTGTTATACTAGCCTATAATTATAGTCATGTCAAGAGGAAACTAATCAGGAGAAGGCACTCGATGGCTGAGCTTGATGTATCGAAAGTGATTCGCAGAGTACGGCAGAAGCTGCAAGTAAGCCAGGAAGGGCTGTCACGCTTGCTGAATGCGACCAAAGGAGCAGTCCAGCACTGGGAACGGGGCAGAAATCGTCCGGATTTGGCGCGGTTGATGGCTTTGCGCCAACTTTGCCCTCCTTCCCAGGAGCGCAAAGATCTGGATGCCCTCATTCGGGAGTCCCAGGCCCAGGTTTCACCTTATTCCACGATCAAGGCGGGACTGCCGCCACAGGCGACGAAAGCTAAGGACCTTGATGAATTGTTCCCGCCGCAGGGACTGGACGTTCTGCGACGTGAGAACCAGCGCCTGCAACGGCAGATCACGAAGCTCCAATCGTCTCTGGATCGGAAGACCCAGCAGGTTCGCATTCTGGAGGATCTGGCTAAGGATTTGCAGGGCCAGATAGCCAGCCTTCAGGCCGGGAAAACCAAACCTTCCCCTGCGACTGAGCAATCCGCCGAGGCGGCGGGCGAATGATTGGGGTGTTCGACTCGCAGTGGCCGCGTCCCGGTGCATAGCAATGGGCGAATGGATGCCATTCCATTTTGACGGTCTTCCCAGATTCGCGTAACTGAACTACAGGGAGATGTATTCGCGCGGGACGCTGAAAGACGTGTATTCAACCCCTTGAACAACACCTTGGGGAGGGAAGGCGTCAACGTCTTGCGTTTTCCCAGCCGCCGTGCGGCCTCGATTTGACGCGGCGTTTTCACGAACCTCTGCGCCGCGGTGAGGCCTCTGTCAGACTGTTACTAGCACTTCTTCATGAGATCCGGTAGCAGTCGCATGAAACCACGTGGGTTCGCTCCCGCCTATTTGGACAGCACTTTCACCATTACGACCCCATGAGGCGCCACTGTCGCGCGGAAGAATCCACTCGGGAAAGGTCCGAGATCCTCGTGCTTCCACAGGTCGCGAACCCGCGCCGTCTTGCCGATGTAAACCGAGATTTCCTTTGGTGTCTCGCTCCGGTTGAGCAAAAGGTAGGCTTCGGTATTGCCGGCCAGCTCCTTGCGCCACACCTCCGTATGATTGGAGTACTGACGGTAACGCTGGCCCTGGTGGCCCAGTGGATCCTGGTCCACAGCGATCACTTCCTTGTTAGTGAGGATCTCGCGAATCCCGGGGGACATGTGCCGCAAGTCGTTTCCGGCAATCAGCGGAGCGGCCAGCATGCACCAGAGGCTGAAATGCGACTGGCTCTCTTCCAGCGAGAGTCCGGGATTGCCTACCTCCAGCATATCGGGGTCGTTCCAGTGGCCGGGACCGGCGTAGGACCAGAGATCAGCCTCCTGGTCGACTATCTGCATGACCCCGCGCGTGTAGACGCCCGTGCAATCCCAGCAGTCGGTGATGTCTCCCGTCGTTCGCCACAGATTTCCGATATCAGCCGCCCACTTCCACGGATCCTCCACACCCCACTCGCACAGGCTGAACACGATGGGACGGCCTGAGGCTTTGAGGGCATCGCGCATGATAGCGTAGGAGGCCTGCACATTCTGGGTGCTGTGATTGCACCAGTCGTACTTCAGGTAGTCCACGCCCCAGGCGGCATACTGCCGGGCATCCTGGAATTCATACCCGCGACTGCCCGGGCGACCCTGGCAGGTCGCCGTTCCGGCGTCAGAATAAAGGCCGAACTTCAGCCCTTTGGAATGGACGTAATCGGCCAGAGCCTTCATGCCGGAGGGGAACCGCTCAGGGTCTGGAACAATGTTGCCGTTGGCGTCGCGGCGCACCTGCCAGCAGTCATCAATCACGATGTACTCGTAGCCAGCGGCTTTCATGCCGCTTGAAACCATGGCATCAGCCATTTCTCTGATGAGTTTTTCGTTGACGTTGCAGCCGAACTTGTTCCAACTGTTCCACCCCATGGGCGGCGTTTTTGCAAGTCCATTGTCCAGCGCCCACATTGGCGCAAGAGCGCAGAAGAATGCCACAGCAAACAGCAGGATGGTTCTTTTCACAGTCTGTCCTCCGTTCTCAGGGAAGGTCCGCTCTTTCATGGCTTGGCGGCAGGTAGCAGCATGGTACCACGAGTCCCCCTGAGCGTCACGCGCATCCGTCGGAAGATTCCTTCGTATCACCGGCTGAATTCAGAGGTTGAAGTACAGGGGGTCACAAGCCTATAATCAGCGCCGGAATGGTGGCATCTCGGGCACGACGAGCACATCGCTCCCCATGCGTTGTCCATGCCATCTGTTGATTCCTCTCAGAGAGGTCTCGCCATGAGCAGAGTTGATCCTTCTGATTCCCTTTCCCCCCATCTTTGGATTCTAACCATTTGCCTGACCGTGTTTCTCGCCGCCTGCTCACCATCCGTCTCACCCCCGAAGGGTCCCGGGATTGATTATGAGCAGGCCAAAGTGATGTTCAGACAAGGCAATCTGGACCGTGCGCTCAGCCTGACGGAAACGATGGCGTCAGGAAGCCCCAATGATCCAGGAACTCTCGACGCCCGTGTGCTGAGAGCCGTGATTTACAGCGGGCGCATCAGAGCTTACAAGGAACTGGCGGACGCGTACAAGACGGGCAGCCAGGCTGCCAGCAGTCCTCGCTCTGTTACGTCGTACAATGGCGGCTACAGTAATGCGCTCCAGTTTGGCGGCAGCGCCGTTCTGGGTCTGGGGGAAGTCATCATGGAATTCACTTCCACGCCAACCTTCCCCAAGGAACTCACTTTGGACGCGCCGTGGCCGAGCGTCGAGGGCCCGGAAGTTGTTTCCGCTCTCGACAAGATCCGCCGCGGAAGCTGGGTCCATCAAGATGAGCAGGCCGCCGCAACGCTTGATGCCCAGCGAAAGGAGATCGACGATGTGCTGGCCGAGCTTGTCGGAGGCGATCGCAATAAGGCCCGCACAACGATGACGGCAGGACCAGTCAAGCTCAACGGCCTGGACTTCGCCCTTTTCCTTGAAAAACAGATGGTCTACGGACTGGCGTTGTATGGCCCCAGCTATCTCAGCAACCCGGGCCAGTTGGAAACCCTTTGTGGCGTGGCAGATCGTTTGGTTTCACCCATCGAAACCATGCTCAAAGAAAATCCGGACAAGGCAAAAGAAGACCAGTTAAAGAAACTTCAGCAGCAGATCAAGGACGCTGAAAA
>JBJKQK010000101.1:0-40022 GCA_046705285.1 Terriglobia bacterium | reverse complement strand
CGCCCTCGCGGAAAATCGCCTGGGCCAGAACTGTGGCTGTCGTGGTGCCATCGCCCGCAACATCGGAAGTCTTGGACGCGACTTCACGCACCATCTGGGCTCCCATGTTTTCCATTGCATCCGGCAGCTCAATCTCTTTGGCCACGGTCACGCCGTCCTTCGTGATCGTGGGTGAACCGAACTTCTTATCGAGAACCACGTTGCGCCCCTTCGGGCCCAGCGTGACCTTTACGGCGTCCGCCAGTTTGTTTACTCCCCGGAGAATCGCCTGGCGGCTATCCGCGCCATGTACAATCTGTTTTGCATTTGCCATCTTCTAAATTCCTCCAAGTTTTCCGTCCGCCCGAAAGCCGAAGGCCCGGTTGCGGAGTCTTAAATTTCCTGCCAATACTTCACGCGAGCGGGATCGCTTATTTCTTGCTTCCCGCTGCCGATTTCGCACTCTCAAGGACGCCCAGGATCTCTTCCTCACGCAGAATCAGGTATTCCTGCTCGTCAATCTTGATGTCGTTGCCCGAATATTTCCCAAACAGAACGCGATCGCCTGCCTTTACGTCGAGGGGGATGACCTTGCCGTCCTCGGTCTTTTTTCCGTTGCCAACCGCAACCACTTCGCCTTCCTGCGGTTTCTCCTTTGCCGTGTCAGGGATGATAATCCCCCCTTTCACGGTTTCTTTCTCTTCGACACGCTTGATCAGGATTCGGTCGTGCAGAGGCCTTAACTTCATTGTTCTACCTTCTCCTTTCGTTTTTGCCTTTACTTACGAGCAGCGATCATTCCCCAGCCCGGACAGCTCCTTGAAAACAGTGGACTGGGGCGAAGATCGTCCTCACATGTTGTTGTAAATTGTTTAAAAAGAACGAAGTAAATAAATTCCGCCGAAACACCCCTTCAATTAGCACTCTCGCTTGAAGAGTGCTAATTTAATACTTTACCGGACTTCTGTCAAGTCCCTTATACTGCTACGCGCGTTCATTTTGGAGACCGGATTGTGAAAAGCTATAATTTCCTTTAGAGGAATCATTCGATTGCTACGTTCTAAACCGGCCATTCATCGATGGGAGACATCTGCAGCCGAAGTTGCCACGCCTGGGCTGGGGCTTATTGTCTTCCTGTTGATCACAGGGACCGTTCTGGCATTTCCGGCCCCCCATCCGCGAAAGTCGCTTGTGAGCGGATTGTATACGGCACCTACTATGACCTTACCCGCATTTTCAGCTTCCCTGGATACACCGCAGGAAACTGGGACCACCGGGAAAACGGGGCCCGCGGCGTCCGTGTCCGGTCAAGCCGCAATTCAGGCCGCGATTGACCATGTCCACTCGCCAAGCCTTCAGGTGGTGGCCCAGGCGCTTGGACTAAAGCCGGGACAAATCGGCCGGCAGGCATTCGAAGATTCCCCCATGGGTATGGAAACGATCAGCGGCCTTGCCGGCGGGGACTCGGTGCTGGCTGTCAAATGGCATCCTGCGGCTACGAATCAGGAATCGGGGGCGGAATCCGAGCCGGAACCCAGGCTTTACCTGCTTTCCTGGAACGGAAGGGGCTGGCAGTCATCCTACCTGACCCCAGCGAAAGATGCCCTGGAGTTGCAGGTCTTACCTGCGGCGGGAAACACGACGCCTCTGATCGCAGTGATCATTTTTCGTGGCATTTCCGCAAGACCTTACCCTGTGATTTTCCGGTTTAGAGATCATCGCGCCGCGCTTGTCTGGGATAGTCGCTCTGACTCCAGCCTATACACCGCCTATGAATATGGGTCAGTCCAGTTTGAAAAAGCTGGCGGCGGAAATGTTCCTGTGATGATTGCGGCCGGGCGCGCGGACCCGGGATTGCTGGTATTTCCGGCTGCTGAGCAGTTGGCCGGGCGCGGCTTTCAGGAAGCCACTGTCTATGCCTGGCGGAACGATGGGTATGTCCCTTTACGGACCGAATATACGCATAACCGCGACTACACAATCTATCGCTTCATTGCGGCACTGCACCTTCACGACTTCAAGGCGGCGTATTCCCTGATCGATCCCGCGCAGTTTCTCAAAACAAAAAAGCCAAGCCTCAAGCTTTTCCGCGAGCGCATACAGAATGCATGGCCGGAATTCACGGATGACCGGATTTTTGAGGTTCCTGCGGAACCGGTGAAGGGCCCTGGAAGTCATGCGTTCATCCTGCGCCTGGGTCATGGAAAGTTGAACGTTTACCACCCAACCTTCACCGCCAGCCCGCCGTATCGCCTCAGCGGCCTCGAGCGGAACCGAGCCAGTGAGTGACGGCTTGCGAGAATTCAGATTGACTTAGGGCTCAGCTCTGCATCCTGGAAAAATCAATGTGGCATGATTATTGGCGCAGGGCTAGCGAACGCTTTGTCGAACGAAGAGAGGCTTGTTCCGTGCTCCCCGAATGGGTCCGCAGGGCGGTCAGCTCCGGGAGCAAATGGTTTCGCAACTTGACGAATTGGGGCCAATCCTGACGCGACACCGAGCGAGCGGGAGGAAGTTTGATCGCCAGGAAGTTCATGAATCTACCATGCTGTTCGATCCGGAAATCGAGGTGGGGTCCTGTCGCCAGGCCTGACTCGCCCGTCAAGGCGATGATTTGCCCCTGCTGAACGTGCTGGCCAACGTGAACGAGGATGCGCGACAGATGGAGGTAGAAGGTCTCGTATCCATTGGCATGTTGCAGCTTGACTTCCCGGCCACCGCCCCCATCCCAGCCGGCAAGGATCACCCTTCCATTCGCCACGGCCTGCACCCTGCTGCCCATGGGCGCTCCGTAGTCAATGCCAAGGTGAGGCATGTAACGCTTCAGGATGGGATGAAATCTGTGGTAGCTGAAGCGCGAAGTGATGGGTGCAGCAAACAGCAAAGGCGACCTCAGGAAGGCTTTCTTGACCGCTTTGCCGTCGGGCGCGTAATAGGCAGGCTGCCCGTCCGGGTCACGGAACAGGAGAGCCTGATAATGTTGTTTGCCACTGTCGTATTCTGCAGCCAAAATTTTCCCGTAGTTCTCGAATTTCCCGTTTAGAAATTCCTTCTGAACAATGGCCTCGAAGTGGTCGCCTTTTTGTGTATCGGTATTGAAGTCGAAGTCCCAGGCGAAAATGTCGGCAAAGTTGAGCGCAAACTGATCCTGCTCGCCCTGATTCTCAACCGCAGTGAAAAGCGAAGTGTGCACGGTTCCCGATACTTCCGCCAACTTGGAGACGACCGGAATCACCCTGATGGTGGCGTCAAATCCGGGATTTTGCTTTCTGATCCAGAGCGTATGTTCAGGATCGATCTCGTAGCCGATCTCCTTTAATGCGCCCTGCCGGGAGCTAACCAGCGTGACCGCGTTGCCAGCGCGGACCCTCGCAAGATTGTAGACCGGTCGAACATCCTGAACGACTTTCTGGATGGTATTGAGCTCGAGCCCCTGACTCGACAGGAAATCGCTGAAGGTTGTTCTTGGCGGAAGCTTCTCTACAGAACACACCTCGCGATTTTCGCTTATGAATTTCACTTCCTTCACGGCGAGGAGCGCCTCTTTTGCCAAGGCATTCTCTGCAACATGCCGCCGATGAATGACGAGTGCCAGAAAAAGCGTCTCGATAGCGATCACGGTTGCGCCGATCACGATCAGCGGTCTGTGCCAATGGGCGGCGCGGAAGCGTTCCTGAAGCGATTTTGAGAGCGACTTTCCAACGGCCATATGGGCCGAATTTACCACAAGATCGAATAATCGCAACGCTTTTTTTGCCAGGCCGTTATCAATCGGATGGTATACAGTAACTCGTGCGGGCCTCATGGCTTTTGCCGTGCGATGATGAGATCCGCCTTATTTCGTTGATAATTCCTCAGAGCCTCGCGGACTTGCGGCGAGTCAGGGATAGGGTAATTGCGCGTGATTCTCGACACACGGTTGACTCCTGCCCGGCTCTTATCTTTGACAGGCTTCGTGCTGGCGGGAGGAGCAAGCCGGCGCATGGGCCGCCCGAAGACAACCCTCTTGATCGAAGGTCAGACAATGCTCGTGCGGCAAATCCGGTTGCTGCGTTCGACAGCGCGCGTGGTTGCTGTGGTGGGCGGGCCTTCCGGGTGCCCGACAGACTTTGGCGCATCACACGTGCCGGATGTTGTGACGGGCCGGGGACCCTTGGCGGGAATTTATACAGCCCTTCTGCACACCCGGACGGAATTCAATTTCGTTTTGGGATGTGACTTGCCTTTTGTCACCCGTCGCTTGCTTGGCTACCTTGCGAGGCGCGCCATTGCCGGCGCAAGTGATGTGACGATTCCGCGCTCACGAGCCGGCCGGCTCCAGCCTCTTTGCGCCGTATATCGCCGGCGGACGCTCCACGCCATTCGAGCCAGCCTGGCAGTGGGAGAAAACAAGCCCAGGCACTTCTTTCCCAGAGTGAGGTGCGAAGTGATTCCGTGGAGCGATCTGGCTCGTGCCGGTTTCCAGCCCTCGATTTTCGATAATATGAATACTGCGGAAGACTACGAATCCGCCAGAAAGAGACTTGATGCATACAGCGCATCATTTGCAGAACGGTCCGGCTTTCAACGCAGCAGTGCTTCGGTCTAAACTAAAATCAGCATTGTCGGTAAAATGGGTTACGAGATGACACGTGAATGCGAGGGAAGGGAAGCGAACGGCCAGTCATACATCGTATTCCGGAATGTATACAAGGCGTTTGACGAACTCCCGGTTCTGATCGACGTCAGTTTTGAAGTCAAGCGCGGAGAAATGGTCGTGGTTCTGGGCCGGAGCGGTGTGGGCAAGAGTGTGACGCTCAAGCATATTCTGGGTTTTCTCCAGCCCGACGCAGGCCATGTTCTTGTAGCCGGCCGGGAAGTCTCCAGGATGGCGGAGGAGGATCTTTTTGAGGTCCGCCGTTGCGTGACCATGGTTTTCCAATCCGGAGCGTTGTTCGATTCATTGACGGCAGGGGAAAACGTTGCTTACCCGTTGCGTGAACGCGTGGCTCGGGGCGGGCACCTCGATGAAGACGCAATTCAAAGCCGCGTGGACGAACTGTTGTCACTCGTTGACTTGCAGGAAGTGCATGACCTGATGCCTTCGGACTTGAGCACGGGGATGAAGCGCGCCGTGGCCATCGCCCGTTCGCTTGCGGCTGAGCCCGAGGCCATCCTCTACGACGAGCCGACGACGATGGTTGACCCCTTGATGGCCCAGACGATTGGGGACCTGATTCTGAAGCTCAAGAAGCAGACAGGCCTCACCTCCGTCGTCGTAACTCACGATATGAAGCTGGCGCGCAAGCTTGCCGATCGCGTCGTTTTTCTGGTTGACGGACGTGTGGCCTATTTTGGCCCCATGCGCCAGCTCGACAACTCCCACGAACAGGTCATTCAAGATTTCATCCGGTTGGATGAAGTTTCACTTGTGCCGGAGAGTTCCTCGTAGCCTTGCTGGGCCAAGTCTTGAAGTCCTGCCCCTCAGTTCTTCCAGCGTCCCCTTTTTTACCTACGATTCCTGTTTGAAAATGCAACGTACCGTCGCCTGCAGAATGGGGTTGCACCGGAAAAATCGGGCTGCAGAGAGTGGGAGAATCGTTGTGCTGGGTTTGAATACGCGCGTATGGATGCCACCCACGGCGAGCCGGCAGCGAAGACAGGTCCGGGGATGGACGCGGGTGTATACTCGCAACCGTAGGAAAGCTGGAAGACGAATTCCGGTTAAATCGAGGGGAGGGAAACGATCGTAATGGACAGAAGAGCTTTCAATAAGCTGGCGGGTTCTGTTGGGGTAGGCAGCCTGGTGGGAAACAGAAAGTTGGATGAACTGCAGGCTCTGCTGCGCGCGAGCAAGCAGGAGTCCTCTGCAGCGCCTTCGGCTTCTTCGCACGATGCATCTGCTGCCAGCGGAACGGAAGAAGGAAAGCAGGCGTTGTGGAACGGCTATTTTCTGGGAACGGCTTATTATCCCGAGTGGTGGGAACCTTCAGAATGGGAAACAGATTTCCGCCAGATGCAGGAGCTGGGCTTGAACACGGTCCGCATGGGAGAATTTGCGTGGGCAATATTTGAACCAGCGCCCGGAAAGTTCGAGTTCGCCTGGATGGATCAGGCAATCAGCCTGGCCAATCGGCACGGCATTCAAGTCATCCTCGGCACACCAACCGCTTCGGTTCCTCCCTGGTTATACCAATTGCATCCTGACGTTCTGAGCGGCAATCGATATGGCCCTTATACTTACGGCGGACGAAAAGGTTATTGCCCGAACAGCCCGAATTATGAAGAGGCGTGCGTGCGCGTCGTTACAGCGCTGGCAGAACATTACGGCCATCATGCTGGCGTGATCGGGTGGCAAATGGACAATGAGCCCGGCTATCCGTTCGAGCTGTACGATCCGGATTCCAAGCGAGCCTTTCAGCTCTGGTTGAAGCAACGGTATGGCACCCTGGATGCGCTGAATCGCTCCTGGAACGGTGCATTCTGGAGCAACAAGTATTCTGACTGGTCCCAGATCGATTTCCCAAAGAACTCAGCGGAGGGTGGCTGGCAACCCGCTATAACCTTGGCGTACCGCCGCTTCTTTTCGGATTCGTTCCTGAACCATTTGCGGCGCCAGGCCGCCATCCTGCGGAAAGCGATCAGAAATCAGTTCATTTATACAAACTGGCCGAACACTACGTGGTCAGTGGACGTATTTACCGGTTCAGAAATTCTCGATGCGACTGCGTGGGACAACTATGTTGTGGCTCCGGGTCTCAGAGAATTCCAGGTGCAGTATAGCGCGGGGCTCAACCACGACTTGTCCCGGTGCGCGGGGCCTCACCAGCGGTTCTTCTGCGCTGAACAGATGGCTTACTCCCCGGCCGATGCGTCCGATCAGGGACTGCGCCTGCAAGCTTATATCGACCTGGCCCACGGAAGCCACGGACAGCTTTTTTTTGAGTGGCGCCGCCCATACGCAGGCGACGAGCAATACGTCGCGTCAGGTATCAAGCGATTTGACGGTTCCATTAATCCGGCAAAGCCCGTGTTTCAACAAATTGCGAAAGAGTTTGCCCGGCTTGGTCCACGCCTGGCGGGTGCTACAACGCGGGCGGATGTCGCTTTGCTTTACGATTTTCCGAACGAGTGGTCACAGGGATTCTGGTCGGTCGGAAATAAGGGGCGGCATTACGATAAAGAGGCACACCGCTATTACAGCGGCTTCAAGGTGCTGGCGCGCAATATTGATGTTGTCCCGCGTACAGCAGACTTGTCGGGTTACAAGCTGGTTATCGCGCCGAATTTGCATCTCATTGATGATGCGACAATCGCTCGGCTGCAAGCATTTGTTTCCGGCGGCGGGGCCCTCGTCCTCAACTACCGGGCCGCAACTCAAAAAATGGACAATAGCATGAGGCGTGTGCTTCCCCCGGGCGCATTTGCCAAAATGGCAGGCGTGGTTGTGGAAGGTGACGTGGATATGATCCAGTACCCTTTTCTGCAACATACAGGATTTGGAGTCAGTTTCTCCGGCAATGACACGATTTACCGTCCGCGTACGATCCTTGAATCACTGGCGCTTCAGGGCGCAGAACCAGTTGCGACTTTTCATGGTGATCGCATGGAGGGCCGTCCGGCGGTTACCCGCAGCCGTTACAGGCAAGGTTGGATTTTCTACGTCGGGACCGATTGTGCCAAGCCTGGTTTCTACGAAGCCCTGGCGCGCAAGGTCGGCAATACCTGCAAGCTTTCCCCCCTCATTGCCGCGCCCTATGGCGTTGAAGTGACCAGCCGGGAGGATTCCGAAACGCGCTTTTACTTCCTGCTGAACCTGACGGAGGCCACCCACAACGAGATCGGATTGCCTCATCCGATGAATGACATGATCTCCGGACGCTCTGGCGTCACAAAGGTATCGCTGGGTCCGCTGGGAGTGGCCGTTCTGGCCTCGCCCAGAAGTGCGGAGTGAGTGGACAAGGGCTGAGCAAATCGTTTCACGAGAGGAGAGCGAGCAAGAGCAGCGGCCACGCGGTTTCTTCTCTCTCACGAGGAGCTTCTTAAAGGGCGTTCTTTCGCTGCCGGGGATTGCCTTGACCGGAGTTTTTTGTGCCGGGTGAAGTGAGAGAAAATTCACCCTTCGAGCGGGGCGGTTTCACTCGATCCGGCAGACACGCACACGACTGTTCTGATAAGGGCAATCGAGACCGGGCACGCCTGGTTGTTGAAGCACGACCCAGCCCACCCCGAACCGTTGCTTCAGCCGCTGGAAATCCTTCAAGGTAAATTTATTCCATCCCTTCAAGGCCGTAACCTGTTTCAGCCAGACATTCGCGACGTCGGGAAACAGCGCAACGACGGCGGGATCCTTCACGTCGTCCGCCATCCGGCTGCGCTCAGCGAAAGCGCGAAAACCGTGAAAATCCTCTCCAGGCAGTTTCATGAATCGAGGATTAAGAGCGAAATAGGCGTCTTTGGGGGTGTTGTGGCGCACCCACAAAAAGGCTTGCACCCATGGATTGGGGTCCCGAACCCCCGGCCACTCGATGTGCGGGCTGCCAGGATATAGCTGGAGCTGGGCATAGCACATGCCGAAGCAGAGGGGGATGAAAAGGGCCAGCCATCTCCAGAGCGATCTGCGCAGAATCCACTTGCCGATCATGGCGCCGGCCACCAGGAAAAAGAGCAGGTAAAGGATGTGGAAAGTGCGCATGGGCTGGTAGGGCGTGAGCCGCTCGAACCTGGCGGGGATGGTGATGATGAGACCTGCTGCGAATCCAAACAATCCAAAAAGAGCCAGGCGGCGGCTCAGGTATTCGACTCGAGGAAGGTTGTGACGGCGGGCGAGCCGTGAGAACCATTCCAGAATCGCAAGCGGAGCTACAACCCCCAGCCATTCATACCAGTGCCAGAGGAGAAGATAATGATCGGTTCGTGTCCTGGCGGCCTTCCGCCAGGCCGCGGACCCCGGTTCCCAAAACGAGCTGAAAGGAAGAACGGCCGCCGCCACAAACGATTTGGCTTGACGCGGCATCCGGATGAGGAGAAAGGCAAGCAACAAAGCTCCATAGAACGCCATTTGGATGTGTACCAGCGCTGCCGCAGCCACCCAGAATGCCATCCAGAGGAATTGGGGCGTTCGCAACCGGTTTCGATCGACAGGCTCGCCGGGCGTTTCACCGGGAAACACAGCAAGCAGAGCAAAGAGCAATGCAAATGTGGCGAGGGCGGCCGGGTGCGTGTATTCGTCCACGAGATAGAGCGCCGTTCCCGCCACGGGAATCGTCAGTAATGAAGCTACCAGGCAGGTTCCAGCCCACTGGGCGCAAGGGTCATGGAAAAGACGCCGGGTCAATTTCAGGCAGCCCAGCAGGATGAGGAATATTGATGAGAGTTGAATTATGAACAGAACAGCAGCTAGCGAGAGATGTGTGTAGCGCACTGCGAAAGCGACGAGATTGCCGAATAGGGTTGCGTTGGTCTGGGGAAGGAAAAACTCGGAGTCGTGCGGGTAAAGGCTGGGATCAAGCAGCTTTCTGATGGCGGGCAAATAGATTGCCTGGTCCTCAGCTCCATAGTGGTAGCCTTGAACGAGGAACGCGGCCACCGTCAATCCAGCCAGAAGGAGATAATCAGATTTTCGATTTTTCATGGTTTGTTGGCTTGAAACAGGCAATGCCCTTCCAGTTGCTGGATGCGAATCTTGCGATGACGGGAAATTGATCTGTCGTCTCAGTCAGCGCAATGCAAGGCTGGTACACCCCAAGTCTCCAATTCAGCCCTGGTTCGAATGATTACTGAAGGGTACTCCGAGACTTTGCCACTCCAAGCGCAAGCCGTAGTCACGTTTTCTGGTCAGGACGCTCATGTGATTCCTGGCTGACCGGGGTCCTGTCGAGAGACGGCAGACACGCATCTTCCGGCAAATGCTTGGAAGCCAGTAGAGTATGCTAACACGAGGCCAGGGTTTCAGGTGTGGATCTACAGTGCAGGCTTTCCCAACTATGGAAGCTCTGCCTGCAGCCTGCCTTCGGGGCAATAGGCCCCAGACTGGAGAAATATAGGCCTGCTCGGGCATGAAAGTAGTGTAAAATGTGCGGGAAGTTAAGGATATACCGGCAGTATGGCCGTGCGCTAAGGGGCCGTGTTACAAAGCCTAGCTGCCGGGGCACGACGTGAGCGCAGACTCAGAAAGTCGTTCGACGCTGACGAACACTCTCCGGACCGGCAGCGTGCGTGGAATTGGAAGGTGGCCAGAGCCGGAAATGGTAAAAAGAAGAGACCTGCAGCATCCTGGCAGACTCCGACCTGATAGCCGATGGTGGTACATTTGCTTACAGGGAAGCAGCCGGGCTCGGTTTTGCAGCCCGTGCTTGGCAGGAGCAAAGTGACCGGCGCGTTCGGCATTTCTGGCAGTGGAAGCCGGACATCTCCTGGAGGTGCCGGTCTTCTGGCTGGCGGACGAGGGCCCAGATGGGGTGTGCGTCGTGAATTCGCCCGCTACGCCGTCGTGGGGGGATTCGCATTCATCTGCGATGCGTCAACACTCTTCTCTCTAACCCGTTTCTTGGGAGTGAATTATCTCGTTTCGGCCCCCATCGGATTTGTCTTCGGCACAGTTGTGAATTACGTGCTATGCCGAAGATGGGTGTTTCAGCACCGCACGCTGAAGAGCACGCCGGCCGAAATGACCGTCTTCACTCTGATTGGCGCGGTCGGGTTGGGCCTGAACGAGGAGATTCTCTGGTTCTTCCAGTCCAAGCTTGGGATTTATTATCTGTTTGCCAAGGGCGTGAGCGGTGTGGTGGTGTTTGGGTGGAACTTCGGCGCCCGTAAGCTTGCGCTCTTCCGTTAGGAATGGTTTTGAAAGGAGACGCTTTGGCCGGAATTGACCGGGCCGGGCAGCCGTCCGTGGTCATTATCGGAGCCGGGCCGGCGGGCCTGACGGTCGCGCTTGAACTCTCCCGGCATCGAGTCCCGGCCGTGGTGCTGGAAGCAGACAAGCAGGTGGGCGGCATCTCGCGTACCGTCAACTATAAGGGATATCTATTTGACATCGGGGGCCACCGGTTCTTTACCAAGTGGGACGAGGTGAACCAGATCTGGCGGGAGACGCTGGGCGACAAATTCCTGCTGCGGCCACGCCTGTCACGTATCTATTACCGGAAAAAGTTTTTCCTCTATCCTCTGGTGGCGAAGAACGCGCTGTTCGGCCTGGGGCCGGTCGAGAGCGTTCGGATCCTTCTCAGCTACCTCCATTCTGCGCTTTTCCCAACGCCGAAGGAAGACAATCTGGAAGAGTGGGTCTCAAATCGCTTCGGGAAGCGGCTCTATCAGATCTTTTTCAAGACTTATACCGAGAAGGTCTGGGGTGTGCCTTGCACGTCGATTCAGGCGGAGTGGGCAGCGCAGAGGATTCGCGGCCTATCCCTGATGAGCGCGGTGCGAAACGCTATCTTCCCCGCCAAGACTCCGAAGGCGAAAACACTGATCGACAGATTTCATTACCCTGAGCGTGGCCCCGGACAGATGTGGGAAACCCTGGCCGAACAACTTAACCAGCAAGGCTACTCCGTGCTGATGGAACATCCTGTCGTCCGTATTTGCCACGCGGGAGGCGTGGTCACACGCGTGATCACACGTGGGCCGTTCGGCGAGGAGAGTTTTGGAGGCGCCAACTTCATCAGCTCGATGCCTATCCGGGATTTGATTAACGCTTTGGATCCGCGGCCGCCGGAAGAGGTTTTTGAGGCAGCCAATGGTCTTCGCTACCGGGACTTTCTGATTGTCAGCCTGATTGTCAATCGTAAAGAGGTTTCGCCCGACAACTGGATCTATGTTCACGAACCGGGAGTTAAGGTCGGGCGCATCCAGAACTTCAAAAACTGGTCGCCGGCCATGGTTCCGGACACCAGCAAAACGTGCCTCGGGATGGAGTACTTTGTCTTTGAAAATGATGAACTCTGGTCGAGCCCCGATTCCGAGTTGATCCAAATGGCGCGCCGGGAGATTGCGCAACTGGGCCTGGTTCGGCCGGAGGAGATCGAAGACGGAACCGTGGTTCGGATGCAAAAGGCTTATCCCATGTACGATCCCGGCTGGACGGACCGCGTACAAACCGTCCGGGCTTACGCTGAAGCCAATCTCAGGAACCTCCAGTTTGTCGGCCGGAATGGGATGCACAAGTACAACAATCAGGACCATTCCATGATGACGGCTCTTTGCGCCGCTCGTAACATATGCGGGGCGGATTACGACCTCTGGGCGATCAACAGCGAACCCGACTACCACGAGGAAGTTAAGGAAGAGAAAGTCCGGGACAAGGCTGTTCCGGTGGAGACCCTTACGTCTTGACGCTCCGTCCGGGACCCGGGCCATGGAGGCCAAGCCACTGCGCGAGGCTACGAGAGTGTGGGAACGTAGAGAAAGATGCAGCCTTCGCGCGTCAGGCTGAGTTTTTGGCTGCCGACACAGCTGTGGGAGCTAAGGTCTTCTTCTTTGGTGGCACCAGCGGGCCTTCGTGGGTTCCGAAGCGGATCATCATAGGGGTGTCCCTGGGGAAGACGACCTCCCTGCCGCGGGCCATGATGTGGGAATAGACGGACATCGCCGCACCATAGAACGCAAAAGCCGCGGTCACGGGCTGCAAGCGCGCTGCCATAGCGATCAGGCTGCCCATTAACCCGAATCCAAATCCGCCTCTGATCGCTCCTCCTGCAAGGTCGCTGCCCCCGCCACCCCCTTCCTGGACCGCGCGGGTTTGAGGATCGCTGTCGAACGAGGACTCCGCCAGCAGGACATCAATGGCGGGCATGAGGTATTTCTTCTTGGAACTTGCCGCGTGAGCGCCGCCTTCCGAGTCGAGTTTCAGGTGTGATGCCTTCGCTACGGTGGCTGCATGCAGTGAGGTTTCGACTGTGCGGGTCGCTCCACGTGGCAGTTTGATGCGTGTGAACCCAAAGCTCAATTTGCCGTTCCGGCTCAGCCGGCGCGCAGGCACTGACTGAGTCACGATGCCTTCCAGCAGGCTGCCCTCCGGCAGAATCAGTTGATGACTCTTGGAGAAAAGAGGACTTGACACGATGGCTTCCACGGGCGAGCCTCTGTGATCTTTTGCCGAACTCAATGGAGTTGCCAGCCAGACGCTCACCGTACTCGCGGGTGGAATTTTTGAACCGACCTTCTTCAGTTCCTTCGGCGACAGTTTCTCTGAGCCCAGTGGCAGTGGATTCTTCAGGGTAGCCGTGAATTGAGTTCCTGCCGGCAGAAATTGCCGATGGAAGGGCAACTGGGCATCAAGCACGCCCTTCACCCACCGGAACTTATGCGGAGACTTGATGGCTGAAATCGCCTGCTTCTTGCTCTGCTCTATCTGACGCCGTAGCTCGCCGATCTTTCCGCGGAAGCGCCCTGTCTTCTTATTTTTGCCACCCGCAACGAGTTGAACGACACTGGTTGCTCCCGGCGAGACGGCGGTTTCGATGGGCAAATGCTTTCCACTTTTCAGCACCAGCGTCCTGAACTCAATATGCGCGTCGTGGAACGGAGTCAGGTTGCCATTTGCCAGAGCCACCAGCCTTTTCTTTCGTGATACAGGATCAATTTTCGCTACACTTCCCAGCAAGATGCTGCCCGCCGGAATGACTTTCCTGTTGAAAACATAGACAGGGTCAAGGACTCGTCCTTCGACCGGAGCGCCAACTCGCTTGATTCTCACAGATTTTACCAGGGCCACGCGAATGGGCACCCCTGGCTTTACGGTTAAGGGAATCACATCGGGATTGCTGGAGCGCTTTTGTGGCAGCGATTTGGCGGCACAAAGCGGGGAGAACAAGAGAAGCGCGCCACAACACCAAAGCAGCTTGCCACTTTGCATGGTTGGCTTCCTCAGCAGCCGGCTGGAGCCCCGAGCTTGTTCACAGATGGCCGGGATCAGCCCAACCGGCCGATCAATGAATTATCATGAGCTGGAACGAACTACAGGCGCCCCATGGAGAGCGTTCCCACATTCCCGCCCCCAGGAATTGCCCGCAACAAAAACTGACGTCACACGCCACAATCAAGGGACCAAAAGTCTTAACGATATTTTGCCCCCCCGGAAACCAACGGCACAGGAAGCGTCGTCACCACGATGTGCTCTTTGCCCCGAGGACTCTTGAACGATCGTGATGACCACTGGTGACCAGCCGGATGCCGATCCGCCTGGCGGCCGGAGAAGATCGTTAGTCGCTGGTGGCCGGAATGCTGGCTGATGCCGGCATTGGCTGCGCCCTGACGCTGCGATCAACCACGAAAGTCAAGTGCGTACCTTGCAGAAGAACCAGCGCCTTTTCGTGTTTGAAGACGTTATAAACTAGAGCTGCAGTCGCCCCAATCGCCGCACCGTACCCCACATCTGCCCCAAAACTTGGTCCGCCGCAGGCACCGAAATACTCGCAATCAATCTCATGCCCCATTCCAACCGTCGCGCCTGCACCTGCTCCCATTGCGCCAGCTATGGCCGCACCCTTCAACGCGGACTTAGCACTCTTTCCGCAACCTTTGAGAGTGCCCTCCGAATCGTTTTTAGTCCGGGCGCACGGGCTGCCTTGCGCTTCTTCGAGTGAACCGGTCAGAAGGAATTCATCACCATTCTCGGTTGTAATGTCGTCGAGCACGATGCGCATCTCGCCCACGCCCTTGATGCGCTTTGACTTCTTCACAAACACCACGTGCCCGTCCACCAGGCTGCCCACAGGAACAATCGTCTGGCCGTTTGACCTCACTGGCTGCTCAACGTACCCGGTGAATTTGTCGCCTGTCTTGTTGGTCTTCGATGTCAGCGTGGTTTGCAACCTGACGTGCAACATACTCCCGGCCGGCAAAACAATGTTGCTGAACTTGTTCTTGGCGGTAGCCTCCGTGGTGCCGGAGGTGCTCGTCATAGCCGTGCCTTTGGAACTGGAGGGATTGCTCTGCTGTGCGTGCGCGGCAAGGGGCAGGCAAACAGAAGCCACGGTCAGAAGCAGACTTGTATAAAGTGCTCTTCTCACAGTTATCATAAACTTTCCTCCCTGGAATCTCACCGCTACATCAGGAAGTGCTTTCATGGCGATGCCCTTTTACCCTCACTACCCTTTAATATGCTACCAAAACCGATTCTTTTCAAGAATCTCCTCGGCCTATTGGATTCATCCCGCGCGCCATGGGTTGCACCTTTCACTTCTCGACACAATCCCCTTGGGATGAGGCGTTGCGCACCTTGCGGTAAGTTTCTCGCCCACAGGTCACTGGGGAGTCTGCAAAGGCAGTTGCAGCGAAGAAGGTTTTGGGCACGTCCTGTTCGCGTGGCCTGAGAGCAAACAGACTTTCGGGCGGTCGAGGGGTTGCCGGTTTTGCGCGGAGTTTACCGGGATCCGGTGCCAACCAGCGCCTCACTGGCCAGGTTGCCGCCTTCCGGGATGGCACGGATTCCGTCCTGCTCAAGGACGTTAAGCTGGTTGATCAACCGATGGAGGCAACTTCGAGTGACTCCCAGTTGCCGGGCCGTTTCCGTCCTGTTTCCTTTGCACTCCCTCAATGTTCTGAGGACCAGGCGGCGCTTGAATTCCTGGACTTCTTCTTCATAGAGGCTCGATACCGAGTTCCGGACAAAGCCGTTGTGGATTTTCTCAGGCAGGTGCCGGAGTTCGATGGTTTTCGCTTCAGCCAGGACGACGGCGCGCTGTATAACGTTTTCCAGTTCTCGTACATTGCCTGGCCAGGAATGTTCTTCCAGCGCATGCATCGCAGGCAGAGAGACGCAGTTCGTTTCTCTGCCGAACTGCTTTGCGTACTGCCGCAGGAAGTGCTGCGCAAGCAGCGGGATGTCTTCCCGGCGTTCCCGAAGCGGCGGCATCTTGAGTTGGACGACATTCAGCCGGAAGTAGAGGTCCATCCGAAACTGTCCGTCCTGGACCATTTCCTCCAGACTTCGGTGTGTTGCAGCGACAACGCGAACATCAGCATTCAGCGATGTGCTG
The DNA here is from genome assembly GCA_046705285.1 of Terriglobia bacterium. Lineage (GTDB taxonomy): Bacteria > Acidobacteriota > Terriglobia > UBA7540 > UBA7540 > SCRD01. The sequence continues at coordinate 24,081 of JBJKQK010000101.1, read as the reverse complement.
CTCCCGAGGCGCTCGAAGGAACGTTCCTGCAGAACTCGAAGCAGTTTGGCCTGCAAAGCCGGGGCCAGATCTCCAATCTCATCCAGGAATATTGTGCCCTGGTCGGCAACTTCAAACCGCCCGCGACGCGCGACGATGGCGCCTGTGAACGCTCCTTTTTCGTGGCCGAAGAGTTCATCGTCGATGAGCGTTTCCGGGAGGTTGCCGCAGGAAAACGCAACAAAAGGCCCGGCAGCACGCGGGCTCAGCCGATGGATCGCGCGCGCAAGCAATTCCTTGCCCGTCCCGGTTTCGCCCGTGATCAGGACGCTGACGTCGCACGTGGCTACTTTCCGCGCCATCTGGAAGACTTGCTGCATGCATCCGGTGCATCCTACGAGTTCTCCCAACTGGCCCGGGGACTGCCGCCTGGAACGTGATCGGGTGAGATCGACCTCGATCTGATGGTAGCGGCGCGCCCGCCGCAGAACGAGGCGAAGTTCCAGGATGTCCGGGGGGCTGGCAAGTGTTTCATATGCGCCATTCTCGAGGAAAGTTCGGTTCAATTCCTGTTCGTCATCATGGAGCATCACGATCATTGGAGGCGGCACCGGAGAAGATTTCAGCAGCGCTTTCATCGAGCGCAGAATGTCCTGGTAAGCCTCCGGTTCCTCGGAAGAAGCATCCAAAAGGATCGCATCCACGTCCTGGCCTGTCTGGGCCATGCCGCTCGTATCGTCCAGGTCGCCTTGGAGAATCTCATAACCCGGCCCCAGGGCACGGGCCAGAACTTCCGCGAAATCCCTGTCTCGGCTGTAAAACCAGAACGTGACAGCTTGTTCTTCTATCATGCGTATCCCTCGTTGAAGACAACCAGTGTTGGTGGCGAGCTTGCCCTCGCGGCATCCTCGCGATTTTCAACCCGTTCTCAGGTAACGGTTGTTCAGTTCAATCTTATGATTGGACCGTTTTTACTGGATTTTTGGACCCTGTGCGGGAAGCCAGCAGTTTCCTCGTTTCCCGTTGAAGGGGATTGCCATACGGCTGATTTTGATTCAAAGCGGACTTGAAGTGGAGCAAGCAGGTTACGTGCAGGACAAGTCATTCTGGCCGGTGCTTTGTGCAAAATCAAGACACCTGATGGGCCCTTGCTGGAACGGAAATCCAGCCGTTGACTGGCAGCCGTTCCAATCCTTAATCCGATCTTTTTGCCGATACTTACTGTGGTGGCCTGGAGAGTATTCTCACATTGAAAAGTCTGCTCTGGCTCGCCGCTGCTACTCGAATCCAAGAAAGCCCTCCGACCTCGGCGAAACTCTGAGAATTCCCCCATGCCCCGTCGTCATTTCCCTTAATAGTTTTGGCGCCTCACACGTCACGATAAAGGACGACTGCGAAACCGGCAATCAGGTAAACCCCCCAATCAGTCGCAGAAAATCCCCGACTGCCTTCGGGTCTATGACACATGCGCGCGCCGCACGCTTTCAGGGAAGTCTGCCGGTGCGCAGGCTCTTGATCCCGATGGTGCCGCTTTTCAATCAGATAAGAAATAAACGAATTGGGGAGCTTAGTCAGCCTGCTTGGCGAACAAGGAGGCGACAAAGTCCTGCGGGTTGAAGGGGATTAGGTCTTCGACCTTTTCTCCGATGCCGACAAACTGGATGGGCAGCCCAAGTTCGCGTGTAATCGCGATGACCACGCCGCCTTTGGCTGTCCCGTCGAGCTTGGTCAGGATGATGCCAGTGGCGCCCGCATGTTCGGTGAACTGGCGCGCCTGGGACAGACCGTTCTGGCCGGTTGTGGCGTCGATGACCAGCAGAACCTGATGGGGGGCGCCGGGCACTTCGCGCGAGGCAATGCGGCACATTTTGCCGAGCTCGGTCATCAGATTGTACTTGGTATGCAAGCGTCCGGCTGTGTCCACGATGACGGGATCAAAATGATGCGACTTGGCTGCCTTGAGTCCGTCAAAGAGCACGGCAGAAGGGTCAGCACCCGCTTTCTGCTTGACGACTTGCATTTCCAGACGAGTGGCCCACACATCGAGCTGCTCGATGGCGGCCGCCCGGAATGTGTCAGCCGCCACGAGTAAGGGCTTTCGATTCCGGTCCTTAAAGTACATGGCAAGCTTGGCGATGCTCGTTGTCTTCCCCACCCCATTTACGCCGACGACGAGGACAACTTCCGGCTGGCCCTCCGGCGGCTTCTTCGGTTCAGCACGCCTGCTTGAGCCGTTGCCGGGATTTTTCAGTATTCTGAGGAGTTCCTGCTCGACAATACCGCGGATTTCCCGTGGATTCTGGAGCTTTCCGTGACTCACCTGTTCGCGCAGGCTGGCCAGAATGTCTCCAGACGTCTTGACGCCCAGGTCAGCCAGGATCAGCGTGGCTTCAAGGTCATCAAACAGGGCCGGGTCAATGGTTTGCCGGCCTTCTGTCACCTGGTCGATCCGCTCGACAAGCTGGCTTTTGGTTGAAGCAACCGCCTGTCTGAGCCGGTGAAAGAGACTGCTTTTTTGTTCCTCCGGGCCGAATAGAGTTTGGACCATGGCCTTTTATTGTATCGCAAATACGGATCGGGGTCAGGCGCTGGAAGAGAAGCGTTCAACCTTCCGGTATTCAGCTCCTTGGGGCGACAACTTGCTTTCCCACAGGAAGAATTCTGAAACTTCAAAGGTTCCCAGGGATGGATCGCCTTCCTGGGCCAGTAGGGCTTGCAGCTTCGGTTGCGGGCGAGGAACTTTGATGCGCGCATTCGTCAGGTGGGGTTTAAAGATGCGGTCTTCGGGTGCAAAGTCGAACTGCGTCATCACTCTTTCAACTTCCGATGCAAGGCGGGCAAGCTCCGGCGGGGCATCAAGCCCTGCCCAGAAAACGCGGGGGCGTTTTGCATCCGGGAAGAAGCCGAAGCCCTTGGCCTCGACAGCGAATTTCTCAAACCGGGCCATTTGTCCCAGCGCCCGATTCACCCGGGTCACCTGCTCATCGGAGATCTGGCCAAGAAACTTCAGCGTCAGGTGAATTCCTTCCGGCCGCGCCCATCGAGCGTCCGGGCACACCGCGCGGAAGCGCGCCTGCGCGCGCGCAAGGGCCTCGCGGATGAATTCGGGCAATTCGATGGCGATAAAGGCACGCATTCCTGTTTTTCGGGTTCAACTGACCACAGGCTGCGTCGTGGTCTCTAATTCTTAATTCGGCGCCGAACCATTTCCAGCGCGAACTGCGAGGTAAGCAAGCGGATGCGTTCGCGATCGCCAGGAAAGCGGAATTCGCGAACCTCCGTCCCTCGCTCGTCAGCGACTGCGATGAAAACCATGCCGACAGGCTTTTCATCAGTGCCGCCGCCGGGACCGGCAATTCCGGTAATGCCGATGCCGACAGAAGCATTCGTCTTCTGGCGGATTCCTTCTGCAAGCGCCTGGGCCACAGGCCTTGAAACCGCGCCGTGGGCTTCCAGCAGCTTGGGAGCAACTCCCGCGAATCTGGTCTTCAGTTCGTTGCTGTAGCAGACCGTGCCGCCCAGAAAATATTCCGAGCTCCCCGGAACGCGCGTAATTCTTTCGCTGAGTAGGCCTCCGGTACAGCTTTCTGCGGTGGCCAGGGTTTTCTGCTTCATCACCAGGTACATACCTACGACTTCTTCGAGAGTTTCACCTTTGGTGGAAAAGATGTGGTCGCCCAGGGCAGGTTCAACCTTTTCCGTCACTTCATTCAGCAGATCTTCCGCCTCCTTTTCACTGGGTGCGTGCGCGCGCAGGTGGACCTCAATGGCGCCACCGGTCGAGAGGATGGTTGTTGAGGGGTTTGTGTAGAGTTTGTAAATCGGCGCGATCCGCTCGTCTACTTCGGATTCCGGCAGTCCCGCCACCTTGATCACGCGGGTGCGAATCTGGACTCCGGGAGCGAGACTCTTGAGGCGGGGCATGCATTGCGCTTCGAACAAAGCCTCGAGTTCTCGCGGAGGGCCGGGAAGCATGACAATGATTTTTTTCCCGTGTTCAATCCAGATTCCTGGCGCCGTGCCCTTCTTGTTAGGAAGCCATTCGGCCCCCTCCGGCAGCAGTGCCTGGCGAACGTTGTTGGCTGGCATCTTGCGGCCTGTGCGTGCATAGCGTTCCTCGATGCGTTTGATGATCTCCGGAACCTCATGCAGTTCGCGGCCCAGAACCCCCGCGACAACCTGGCGGTTGATGTCGTCCTCTGTCGGGCCCAGGCCTCCCATCACGATGATCAGTTCGCTGCGATCGAGCGCCGTGCGGAACACAGCGGCGAGTCGGTCGGCATCATCACCCACCACGGTCTTGAAGCGGACTTCGATTCCGAGAGAATTCAGCTTTTCAGTGAGGTAGAGGGAATTTGTATCATGACGGTAAGGGGTGAGAAGCTCGGAGCCGACGGCGATAATTTCTGCTTCCATCCTGGTTCAGCAATAAGCAGCAAGCAACAAGAGACTCGCAATTTGGGCCAAGAATACGCGAGCCATATTTCAACGTCCTGCTCAATTCCCGCCCCAAGGCAGCAGGGGCTTGCCTTCGATTCCAAGGAACAGCTCGACCAGAGAGTTGTTGGTGGCCACAACCATTGAGCGGCGCGGCATAAACGCCATTCCCACGATGTTGTATCCGGAAACGAACAATTCCGGCGCGCCACCGGGCGTGAGACGCACAATCCCCCGATGGCCCGAAAGCGATGCCGCCACGTAGAGGTTGCCGGCAGCATCAAAAGCCATTCCCTGCGGCCGTCCCAGCCCGCGATAGAATCGACTGACCGCACCATCCGGCGAGACGCGGTAAATACTGTCGAAGCTGGATGTGGTGGGGCCCGTAACGTAAAGGTCTTCTTCCGGGCCGAATGCCAGATGGTAAGCCGAGACGCTGGGCTCGAGTGTTGCGAAGACATATATCTGGCGGTCGCTGTTGATCTTGAAAATCGTGCCCGTACGGTCTCCCACGTAAAGGTTCCCGGATTTGTCGAAAGCTATTCCTGTCGCAACGCCCATTCCTTCCGCGTAGGTGGTGACCTTGGCATCAGGAGAAATGCGATAGATGGTGCCCTCCATGCGGCTCGAGACGTAAAGCATGCCCTCCCGGTCAAAAGCGAGCCCCGTCGGATTTATCAGATCGCTCACAAACGGTTTCACAATGTGCTGGTTGCTGATCTTGAAAATGGAGACAGGTACCTTCTGGCCGCGGCTGCCGCTGTAAGTGGAAAAGATGTTTCCAGCTACATCGATGGCGGGGTTGGCGACAGGGTGGAGTGTCTCGGTGAGCAGAATGCCCACGGCAACGCGCGCGGGCGAAGTTGATGAATTGCCCGTGTCCACGATCAGGTCTCCGCTGACAACGCCCTCCGGAACGCGGACAATCAGGCGGTTGGGCGAACTCAGGAGCACGCTTCCGGGCCGTTCGCCGAAGCGCACTGTGGGACGGCTGTTCCCGTTTGACACCAGGTCTTTTCCAAAGACCGAGATCTCGCCTCCGGGAATTGCAGCTAGCGGCTCCACTCGCTCAATTAGAGGTTTGCCACCAGATTTGTTCGCCTTGTCCATAGATCGGCTGGATTTTGGGCTTTTCTTCCACAAGCTCATCGGATTATATAACCAACCAGAGCGAGCGTCCCCATGGCGTAAGCGCCCGCAATCACGTCATCTATCATGATACCCCAACCGCCCGGCAAACGCTCTGCCCGTCGCGCCGGGAACGGCTTGGTGACGTCAAAGAACCTGAAAAATGCAAAACCCGCCAGGAGAATTTTCCAGGTCGCGTACGGCACCAGCAGAAAGGCAATCATCTGCCCGGCCACTTCGTCAATCACCACATGTCCTGGATCTTTCCATCCAAAAAACTTTTCGCTGTGCCCGGCGGCCCACACTCCGAGAAAGAAAACAGCCGCAGCGATCAGGAACAACAGAGCATCGCGCCAGACCTGGCTGATCGGAATTGTATTCAACGCTGCCACTACGCCGATGCCGACAGCCGATCCGACGGTTCCGGGCGCCACGGGGAAATAACCCGCCCCGGCAACTGTTGCGATCCAGACGGCCGGAGTGCGCGACTTCTCAGCCGTCGTATCCATTTTCACCTTTCTCCTCGTCAGCAGGCTCGCGGCGGCTGGGCCTCTCGCCGGTGGTTTCCGGAATGTAGTACCTTCCTTCCAGCCAGTTATCGAGGTCGATCAGCTTGCAGCGCTCACTGCAAAAAGGCCGAAAAGGATTTCCTTCGTACGGGATTTCCCGTTTACAGATGGGACACCGCATGGAAACTCACTGAAATGCGCTCGAGGGCTGAATCTGGACCAACCGGGGCCGTTGTGGCTGGCCTACGGCTGCCGTGCTTTCTCTCACTTCGAACTCGGTTTCTTCAAGTCGGGCTACCAGGTCGTAATCCCCGCCTTGGGTTATGGTTGCCCAGCGAAACTGTCCGGCCCTCGGTTCCGGCCCTCTAAAGTCGTTAATGTAAATCTGGCCGTCAATGCCCGGTGCTTGTGATTCGAGACGCCCTCGAAACAGCCAGTCGGTTTCTTCCGAGGCTCCTTCGACCAGCACCGGAAGAACTTTGCCCACTTTGCCTCGCATCTTGCGGCGAGAAATCCTGCGTTGCGCCGCCATCAGCTTTTTCTGCCGCCGCCGCGCCACTGCGGCCGAAACCTGATGAGGATTATTGTAAGAGCCGCAGGTTTCTTCATTTGAGTAGAGAAAGACCCCAAGGTGGTCAAATTCAGCTTCCGCAACAAAATCCATGAGCTGCTGGAAGTCTTCTTCGGTCTCTCCCGGGAAACCAACGATTAAGGAAGTCCGCAGCGCAACCTCGGGAATTGTCACCCGAATCTTCTCCAGCATTCTGAGAAAGTGTTTGCCGCTTGACCCGCGCCGCATCGACTTCAGAACCTGTCCGCTGGCATGCTGCAAGGGGATATCAAAATACTTTGCCACTTTCGGAGTCTCCGCCACAGCTTCGATCAGCTCCTTGGTCACCCGGTTCGGATAGCAATAAAGAAAGCGTACCCAAACCAGTCCCGGAATCTTTCCCAGCTCCCGAAGCAGCAACGGCAGTCCGTCACGAAGCCCCAGATCCTCTCCGTAGCTGGTGGTATCCTGCCCCACCAGGGTAATTTCCCGTACTCCTTGTGCGACCAGACGTTCGGCTTCTCGCACAAGGGATTCAAATCGCCGCGATCGGAAGTGGCCCCGCATCTGCGGAATCACACAAAACGAGCACGGATGGTCGCAGCCTTCGGCAATCTTGATGTAGGCGGAATAAGAAGGCGTAGAAAGAATCCTGGGTGTAAATTCGTGGTAGAGGTAGGGCTCAGCCCCGTGCCCGGACTCACGGGCGATTCCATCCAGTTGGCAGGCTTCAAGAACTCGCTCCAATTCGTTGGTGCCGATCACAAAATCAACTTCAGGAATTTCTTCCAGAATTTGCTGCCGGTAGCGTTCAACCAGGCATCCGGCCACCACAAGCTTCTTGGCTGCCCCTGTCTTTTTACACTCCGCCATGTCCAGAATCGTATTGATCGATTCCTGCTTGGCGGGGTCGATGAAACTGCAGGTGTTAACAACCAGCACGTCGGCGTCCTCGGCGCGCGAGGTCAGTTCGTACCCTTGGCGAGCCAGTAACCCCAGCATCACTTCGCTATCGACCAGGTTTTTCGGACAGCCCAGGCTGATCATCCCCACTTTGGGCATAAAAGCGTCTCTCGCAACATCCCAGCAAGCCAGGTTGGTAACAAAAAATTCTATCACACCTGCCCTTTGCCCTTAACAGGCTGCTGCAAAGTCATGCTGACCGAAGCGAAGCATCTGCTTCACGTCCGTGGCAGGAACAAAGTCGATTGTGCGCTTCACCCAGGATGAAAAGGTCCATGTTTTCCATTGGTTATGGGCCTGTGGGGGTCTTCTTCCAGACCAGCACGTAGTGGCCGGTGGTCGCGGCCGCGAACTTGCCGTTCGGAGAAAAGCTCACCGTGTCAATGGGATTGCGGCTCTCGCTGAGCGTCTGGACAAGCTTGCCGTCCTCCGCCGACCAGATCCGCACCGTATCGTCTTCCCCGCCTGATACCACCAGACGTCCGTTCGGAGAGAATTCCGCCCAGCGCACCGGACCTTTATGTCCCGAAAACGTCTCAAGCAGCTTCCATCCCGGGACGGACCAGATTCTGACTTTGCCGTCCGCGCTTGCGGTCACAAGTTTCGTGCCGTCGTTCGAAAAGCGCATGCTCATGACGGTTCCCTCGTATCCTGACAGCACGTCAACAAATTTATGATCCTTCAACTGGACGACGATAGGGTTCGATGAGCCGCTGCCTGAAATCTGGGCCAACAGCAGCCATTTTCCATTGGGAGAGAAACTGTAGAGATGCGGCTCTCGCGTAAGCTCCGGGATTTTGATTTCGACAGCTTTGTCATTGACGGGGCTCCAAAGGATGAAAGAACCTTCCTTATACATTCCCAGAATCTTCATCCGCGGGAAATATCGCGGGCGTCCGAACCCTCCCTTGGCTCCAAAAACCGAAACCTCTCCCTTAAGGGTGTCCTGTTGGACGTTCCACTCAAATCCCAGCAGAGGAGTCGGACGGCCCACCCCCTTTTTGGGGTGAAAGATGCCAGCCCCAAGCAGGAAGAGCGTATTCGTGTCCAGGAAATTCGCTGACTCAATATTCAGATCGCGAAGGTTCTTGAGCTTGGGATGAAGCACGCTTCGGATGTTGCCTTTCACAAGGTCGGCCAAGATGACTTTGTCTTTGTCAGCTACGGCAAGGAGTGAGCTGTCCGGAGAAAAAGCTCCCGCCGGTGAAGAATTCACACTCAGATGGCCGTCCACGCGCGCGGAATTCACCCACACATAGTTCTCCGACGGAGCCGGCACGCTCTCAGCCTGGTGAAGCGATGGCCGGGCATGCAGCATGGATGATCCGCAAAGAATGGCCGCCGCCAGAACACCACGCGATATCCATAGCCAGCCTTTATCTTTCCATTCGCGAAGGTCCCTCACACAATTGCTCCTTCAGCAATCCTTCCGACCAGTTCCCGGTCAGCCTCAAGAAAGTTATAGGCAGCCAGGTTTTTGCGCTGAACCCAATCGATCGCCTCAAAGACTCGATTGACAACTTTGCCCTGGTAGTCATCAACCCGGAAGAAAACGACCTCGACGTAGCGGTCGGGATAGCGGTGTCGCAGACGGTAAACTTCCTCACCAATCGCAGCATCGATTCCCAATTCCTCGCGTAGCTCCCGCCGCAGGGATTCTTCCAGCCCTTCGTTGGCCTGGACCTTTCCGCCTGGAAACTCCCATTGCAGCCCGTAGGGATCGGAGCGATGGCGCTGGCAGATCAGAATGTCTTGTGCTCGAAGGATGATTCCTGCGGTGACAAGGATGGGTTTGGGCTCGCTCATCGAAGAACTTTCATTGTATCAGTCCTGCCGCCGCCCGGCTTGATTCCTCGCCGCTTTGCTTGTCAGTACGAACGCAGGCGTCCACAGCAGCTGCCGTGTCGGCGGCTTCTGCGGCCCTCAACGGCCATTTCCCGCCAGGGGTGTATACTCTTCTGCTGGGCGAAAATCTGTCTTGAGATTTTGGCACGTACCACCATTCAACGCGGAAAGGAGATCATCGCAAACATGTCAGGCGTATACAAAATCACCGAGCTGGTTGGTACCTCACCTGTCAGTTTTTCTGAAGCCGCAAAGGCCGCCGTTGCTGAAGCTGCCAAGACCGTCCGCCACATAGACTGGCTGGAGGTTGCCGGCCAGAGCGCACGGATTAGAGAAGGCAAAATCGAAGAGTTTCAGGTCAAAGTCAAAATCGGTTTCAAAATCGAACGCTAGCGTCCTGAGTCAGGAACGGCCTGGATAGGTTCCGAAGGGATTCGTCACTCCAAGCCCGTTCAACTCCGCTTGCAAGCGGGTTCTGACGCAATGAAGGGGTCAGCATAAACTCCACGACGAATCCCGCCTCGCCTGTCGCGGGTGATCCATGTCCCGGTCTGGCTGCGGGAGTTATTCCATTGCCGATATACTTGGCCGTGGACGGGGCGTATGCTTAAAGCAGGGAGGCCCTCCCGCTTTCTGGTACGGAGGGAATGGCATGAAGCACGTGTTCGGGCCTGTCCCTTCAAGACGCCTGGGCCAGTCGCTAGGCATTGACCCTATCCCTTTTAAAACCTGCAACTGGAATTGCGTCTATTGCCAACTGGGCAGAACCACTCCCCTCACTAATTCCCGACGGAACTTCTCTCCTCCGGAAGCAATTGTAGCCGAAGTCAAGGAAGCCTTGGAGTCTCACAAGGCCGGGGAAATCGATTGGGTTACGTTTGTCGGATCGGGTGAGCCAACGCTGCATGCGAGCATCGGATGGATGATCCGCCAAGTCAAAGGCATGACTTCCATCCCCGTGGCCGTCATCACCAACGGTTCGTTGCTTCACCTGCCGGAGGTTCGCGAAGAACTGATCACAGCCGACGCGGTCTTGCCCACTCTGGATGCCGGAAATCAGAAACTTTACCGCACCATCAACCGTCCCCATCCTTCCCTGGATTTCAAAAGCCTGGTCGACGGTTTGATTGCTTTCCGCCGCGCTTACACCGGCAGGCTTTGGCTGGAAGTGATGCTGGTGCAGGGCCTGAATGGCACGGAGAAAGCCCTGGGCGAGCTTGCGACGCTGTTGCAACGCATCAGCCCGGACGAAGTTCACATCAACCTTCCCGTCAGGCCCCCGGCCGAGCCATGGGTGAAGCCTCCGGACGAAGAGGGACTGATGCGCGCAACGGTCCTGCTGGGGGGGATCGCTCATGTCATCCATCCAGTCGAAGGCGTCTTTGATCTGTCTGGCTACGCCAACGTTGCTGATGCCGTAATCGGGATCATCACTCGTCATCCCATGCGCGAAGAGGAATTAACCCGCACACTGCGCCGTTGGACGCCCATCGAAATCCGCGAGACTCTTGCCGAATTGGTGGCGCGAGGAGGAGCGCGTGTGATCGAGCGCTATGGCCGCCGATTCTGGACCGCCGCAGCAGGCAGGTACGGGAAAACGACAGGCGACGTTCCTGCAAGTCCACGCTCCGGCTGCCGCTAGCGCCGGCGTGGAAAGCGAAAAGCCACTCATTGTTTCCATGATGCTTCGTGGTCAGCCGGAAACACTGGCTTGTGCCCTGAAGGTCAGTCCGGGCCCGACTCCTGTGACCGGCTCAAAATTGCCTATCGTGCTGGTAACAATTGTCGGTACTTGAACGCGCTGGGGCACCGGCCGCATCTTGCGTGGCAACTGGCAGATATGCCGGCAGGCAGAACGACGGCACGTCGCATACTCATTAACCCTTCGTAAGCAGAATCCGGGGTACGGGGTGTTGCCCCCGGATCTTCGCCAATCTTTTGATCGGGTCGCTATTGAAGAATTAGGGTAATCTGGGCATCTGTGGCGATTCTGCGGTCGTTACATTTCTGCCATTTCCTGCCAAGTGACTCCTATTTGTGCATCTGGTAGGTCACAAGTGTCAGCAATTGAGGACGCAATAAACGCGAAAGATTTGTGGGAAAGACCGCCCCTCGACTTTATCACCTTTGAGATCTGATAGATGAATGTGGGCGGGCTACTTTGGCTTGCGGATTGCTATAGGGTATGCCGGACCCTGAATTCGGGGAGCGGACATGTTGATTTCGGTCGTGCAACGATTCGCTTGACCGGCGGCCCGCTCCCCGAACTCTCCTGGGCTTGAGGAATTGTCTATGAGCCCAAGAACTGAAGTCGTCGAAACCAGAGTTTATCGCCGCGAAAAGAACCGAGACATTCTCTGCAGGCTGACATACGAAATAACGCCTTTTCGTGAAGGATTATTTCGTTGGTTTCTAGTCTCCATCGAAGAACTAGAATAACAGAGGAGCCACCTGACAGCAAGCCTCTACCGTTCCTTCCGTGCCAGTCGGCGAAACTCCTCACCCCTGCGCCACGTTGACCCGCAGGACTGCTGAGCCACGGATCGCGTCGTTCTTCAGATTGTTCAGGGCGCGATTCGCGTCGCTCAGTGGATAAGTTTGAATCTGAGTCTCGATGGGGATTTCGGCGGCGATGCGGAGAAAGTCTTCGCCGTCCTGGCGCGTGTTGTTCGCCACGCTGCGAATCACCCGCTCGTCGTAAAGTAGCTTGTAGTCGAGCGGCGGCGTGGGGCTCATATGGATCCCGGCCAGCGCCAGCGTTCCACCCTTCTTCAGAGCTTTCAGCGCCGCCGGAATAATTTCGCCGGCCGGAGCAAAAATGATTGCCGCGTCCAGTTTCACTGGAGGTTCGGCCAGCGTTCCGCCCGCCCACTCAGCACCCAATTCCAGTGCGAGTTTCTGATGCCTTTCGTCGCGTGTGGCCGCGTACACTTTGATGTCCCAGTGCCGCGCCACTTGGATGGCCACGTGCGCCGCGGAGCCAAAACCGTAAAAACCCAGCCGGCCGCCCTGCTCGATACCCGAAAGGCGCAAGGCGCGAAAGCCGATGATGCCTGCGCACAAAAGAGGTGCGGCCTGCTCGTCCGGAAAACTCTCCGGGATAGGATAGGTGAACTGTTCGGCTGCCAGTGCGTACTCCGCATATCCGCCATCCACCGTGTAGCCGGTAAAAGCGGCGTCCTCGCACAGGTTTTCCTTCCCGGCGCGGCAGTACTCGCACTTTCCGCACGTGCGGTGCAGCCACGCGATTCCCACCCTGTCGCCCGGCTTGAATCTTTTCACCCGGTCTCCGGTTTTTTCTACTATGCCCACCACCTGGTGGCCGGGGATCACCGGCATTTTTCGCTGCGGCAGCTCTGCTTCAATCACATGCAGGTCAGTGCGGCAGACCCCGCAAGCTGACACGCGGACCAGGATGTCGTCGCCTGACGGCTTTGGTGCCGTCGCCTCAGACAATGCCAGCGGATTGCTTTCGATTTTTGCTGTTGAGTTCAGTACGCACGCCTTCATTTTCGTCTCCCGTTTCTTTTAAGTTTATCGCGGAAGCCTTCGGGAAGAGACGACTTTCGGGCATGCGTACCTTGGTTGCCGGTTCAGGTGCAGTTGCAGAAGGAGCCTTACAGGCTATCCTCTTGCATCGGGCATGAGGTTGGTTTTGATCTTCAGCTTCTGGTGAGGGCGCAGGGTGACTTCCGTCTCAAACGGCTGGTACCCTGGCATTGAAACCACAATGCGATGTTTCCCGGGGGTTAATAACATTCCCTGTCCGAGGCTGTCAAACTGGTTGACGTGGCCCACATATTGTTTATCGACAAAAACGGCCGCCCGGTTTGGATGTCCGGAGATTTTCACGGTCGCATTTTCGTTGCCGTAGCGAACGTAAGGATTCTTCTTCATCAAAACGGTCACCACTTCTTCTTGTCCCGGCCCCAGTCTGACCGTCTGGGTGAATTCGTCATATCCGGCTTCTCGTGCCGCGATCTTGTGCAGTCCAGGCAGGAGCATGACCTTCCTCGACCCCTTCAGTTCCTTCAGGTACCCCACGTACTGGCCATCGACCCAAACGCCCGAGTTTTTGGCCGCTTTGTTGGCTGCTTCAAACCTGACTGTTCCCAGCACCTTGTTCCTTGCCTGGAGGCTCCCGACCACGAAAAAGGGAACCAAGAGCAGCAGACACTGGAACAGTGATTTCATGCTTTTTGTCGAATCATTCACTGCTTCTCTCCTTATAAACAGGGTGGTGCATGGTGAGAGGAGCACGAGACTGGCCATAATCAGCGCCCTCGCGGAACCCTTTGAAAAGACAGGACGTCCACGCGCCTGGCCGGAATTGTCTCAGGTAAGTTTTACTGGCTGGCGGGCGAAATTTGCCTGAAGCGCATCGCGGCCAACCCCACTGCGGCCGTTGGCGCAGACCATGGTTCTTAGCGGCCTTCGATTTCCCGAAGGGACTTTTGTTTGACGGCCGTGACGCTGTTGGGTGCGCGGTTTGTGAAATGGTGGAGGCAATGCCGCGATGGACAAACACCGTCGCCACTACCGGTGCTGCCCGGGAGGGATCACACATCGCGGTAGAGTCGATGTGTGATCCCACGAGGCTGGCGAGCGACGGCACTGGGCCATGGCTCGCGCCTGACACCCAGCCGTCAGGGTTGCTTTTCGCTGATCGATGGAGGCGCGTCTTTCGCCGTCGCACCCCATGATTTGTTCGGTGTTGTTCCCAGCGTGAAATCGAGCGTGCCGCCGGAGCTGATATCGCCGAACGGAATCCAATTTTGAGCGTGGTCGTTGCCGTTGAGCTTCACGCTCTGGATATAGGGTGTGGACTCCGGATTCTGCGATGTCGTGATGGTGAATGTCATCCCACTATACGGAGGGTGCAGGTTGATGGTGATCTTGCTGAACACGGGGCTGACCAATTCGTAGGCCAGGCTGGCCGGGTCCACGGTATAAATCCCCATCATGCTCATCACCGCCCATGATGACATTTCGCCACAGTCGTCGTTTCCCGGAATGCCGTCATAGTTCGTGGTGTAATTTTCCTTCAGGATGCGGCGGACGACGCGCTGCGTCTGCCACGGCTCGCCGGAAAAGTTGAACTCAAAAGGAGCTTCCAGGTCGGTTTCGTTGTAAGGGTTGTAGTACTCGCCGTACCAGCCTGGCTTCGGATAGTTGAAGAATTGGGTCAGCCGCTGGTTGAAGACCTTTTTGCCCATCGCGTGAATCGCCCATGCCAGGTCCGCCGGTTCCAGCCACTGGTAATGCCAGCCCGAGCCTTCGATAAATCCGGTTGGCGGCGCGCCTTTCTTCTGCTCCTCCAGTGCCGGGTTGAAATGCGGAACCCAACTTCCGTTAGCGTTGCGCGGGCGGAAGAAGCTGTCTTCATGGTCAAAGACGTTGCGATAATAGAGCGCGCGCAAATAGAGCAGCCGCGCCTCCCGGGTTTTTCCCAAATCCTTGGCCAGATCATAAAGCGAAGCGTAGGCGATGGCGTCTTCCTGGATCTGCGAGACAGACCCGTACTTCACCTTGTCATTCGGAACGTAATGCACTCGGTTGATCCACTTGATCCCTTCCTGACCTTCGTAAGGGTGGCCGGGCGGTGGCGCTTCGGTTGCGTCCTTGTACATGCCGTCCCATGCGGCGTTGATGTCGAATCCGTGCAGGCCGTCGAGCCAATCCATGCACAGGATGGTGGTCAGGGGACTTCCGGCCATCACGTTCGTATACAGGTTGATCTGCGGCCAGCGGCCAATCCATCCTCCCTGCTGGTACATCAGCACGATGGACTGGGCCATATCCTCCATGCGCTTGGGCTCAATCAGCGCCAGCAGCGGCATCTCGCTCCGGTAGATGTCCCACCCCGAGTAGTTGCAGTAGATCAGATGTCCGGCCGCCACATGGTGGATTTTGTGGTCGAAGCCCAGATAACGCCCGTCAGCGTCGCTGAAAATGCTGGGCATCAGCAGGCTGTGGTAAAGCGCGGTATAAAACACTTTGCGCTCGTTCGCCGTGCCTCCGGAAACATCGATCACGCTCAGCGCCCTGTTCCATGCCGCGCGCGCCTCTTTCCGCGCTTCTCCAAAGGTCTTTGCGGCCGCCTCCGCCTTCAGATTGTTTTCCGCGCCTTTCAGGTCCACGTAGGAGATTCCGACCTTCACCGTGATGGTTTGCGCAGAGGTAGATGACGGCCAGGTTGCGTAAGCGCCGACCCACTGTCCGTGCTCGCTTTGCGTTACCTGGCGGCTGTCGGAAGAGATTTTTCCCGGCCCGCCGTCCTTGTTTCCGTTCCAGGTTCCAAAGGAAGCGAACGGCTGGCTGAAGGTCATGTCGAAATAGACCTTATAGGTTTGCTTGTTTCCGCAAAAGGCGCGGTCTTCCACGTAGCCGGTGATTTCGTTGTTGCCGGTCACGTGGACTTCCGCCGCCGTCGTGTAATTCAGCGTATGGCTGATCGGAACCAGCACGTTCGCCGGCTTCCCGGCCGGAAAAGTAAACTGCGCGATGCCGGTACGGTCGGTGGCAGTGAGTTGGGCCTTGACGCCCCACCGTGACAGATTGACCTCGTAATATCCGGGTGAAGCCGACTCCTCACTGTGGGAATAGGGCGACTGGAATTCGGTTGTCGCCGTCTGGACGGGGCCGGAGGTCGCGGTGAAAAACACGTCGCCTTCGTTGGGGCAGCCGGGCCCGCTCATGTGCGTCATGCTGAAGCCCTGAATATTGGGCTGATAGTAGTGATAGCCATAACCGTGGCTTTCAGTGTCCGGGCTCAATTGCACCATGCCGAAGGGCATGACTGCTCCCGGAAACAGGTTCTGGCTGCCGCCGGGCCCTTTTCCTGTTCCGATGAAAGGATCGACACTGGCAGCATTGCTCGGGACCGCTGGCTTGCTAGGCTTCTGAGATGTGGTGCAGGCAGAGAATGAAAAACAGGCGAGGACCAGCGTCCCGCAGATTGCAGCCCAGAAAAGACCCTTGTGGCCTTCCCGCTTCGCTCTGGCTGGGCTGCTGATGCCGTGAGCGAACCATCCGGCCAATTGTGGAAATAAGCTGTGTTTCCTGGGTGCAGAAGCACGGCGTAAAGGTTCCATGAATGCCTCCTGGAGATGAATTCGTCAAAGTTTTTGCACTATGGGCAGTGGAAATGCCGTCCGACTTTTAGCCCGAGATCCTGCCTTGCCCGCAGGCGACTTTCCTGTCACTTGGTTCCTTGGTTTCGCGTGTGACGTCCTGTCCTGCTCGGAGAGCGTGGCTCTTTCGCCGGCTGCGCCTCAATCCTCCTGTCGTTCCCATAGCGACTCCTTGTGAAAAACTCGGTTATTGCGTTGTAGCGGTGCTCTATGAGCGCCGAATCCATTGAAAGACAAAGGCTGGCGGTCGCAGGCAGCCGCCAGCATTGCAGTTTTCACACAGACTCCTCAGGGTTGCTCCTCGCTCAGCGAGGGTGGAGCATCGCTCGCAGCGGAGCCCCACGATTTGTTGGGCGTCGCCCCGAGCGCGAACTGCAGCGTGCCGCCGGCGCTGATATCGCCGAACGGAATCCAATTCTGAGCGTGTTCGTTGCCGTTGAGCTTCACGCTCTGGATATAAGGTGTGGACTCGGGATTCGGCGACGTCTCGATCGTGAACGTCTTTCCTGTATAGGGAGCCTGCAGGTTGATCGCGATTTTGCTGAACACGGGGCTGGCCAGTTCGTAGGCCAGGCTCGCCGGGTCCACGGTATAAATCCCGATCATGCTCATCACCGCCCAGGAGGACATTTCGCCGCAGTCGTCGTTGCCCGGAACGCCGTCGGGCGAAGTCGTGTAGTTCTCCCGCAGAACGCGCCGAACCGCCTGCTGCGTTTCCCAGGGCATGCCGGAGAAGTTGAATTCGAAAGGAGCTTCCAGGTCGGTTTCGTTGTATGGGTTGTAATACTGGCCGTACCATCCGGGCGTCTTATAGCTGAAGAATTTCTCCAGGCGCTGGTTGAAGAGGCTTCTGCCCATGGCATGGATCACCCAGGCCATGTCTTCCGGTTCCAGCCACTGATAATGCCATCCCGAGCCTTCGATGAAGCCCAGCGGCGGCATGCCGGGCTTCTCCTTCAAAAGGGCCGGATCAAAATTCGGAACCCATTTCCCGTCCGAATTCCGCGGCCTGAAGAACTTGTCCTGAGGGTCAAAGACGTTGCGGTAGTAAAGGGCGCGCTGGTAGAGCATCTTCGCGTCCTGCGTCTTGCCCAGTTCCCTGGCCAGATCGTAAAGCGACGCATACGCGATGCAGTCTTCCTGAAGTTGCGAGACGGAACCGTAGCTCACCTTGTTATTGGGAACGTAGTGGAGCTTGTTGATCCACTTGATTCCTTCCTCGCCGACATAGGGCTTCCCGGGCGGGGGCGCCTGGGTGGCGTCCTTCAGCATACCCTCATAGGCGGCCTTCATGTTGAATCCGTGCAGGCCGTCCAGCCAGGCATTGGCCAGGATAATGGTCATGGGACTGCCGGCCATGGCGTTGGTAAAGCGGTTGAAGATCGGCCGTCGGCCCAGCCAGCCTCCTTGCTGGTACATCAGCACCAGGGTTTCGCACATGTCTTCCATGCGCTGCGGCTCGATCAGCGCCAGCAACGGCATTTCACTGCGATAGATGTCCCAGCCGGAAAAGCTGGAATAGATCAGGTGCCCGGCGGCCACGTGATGAATCTTGTTGTCAAATCCGACATAGCGGCCGTCGGCATCGCTGAAGATGTTCGGTGACAGCAGGCTGTGGTAGAGAGCAGTGTAGAACACGCGGCGTTCGCTCGCGGTGCCGCCCGACACCTGGATCACGCTGAGCGCCTTGTTCCAGGCATTCCAGGCTTCGTGCCGCACCTGATCAAAAGTTTTCCCGGCCGCCTCCTGCTTCAAGTTGTTTTCCGCTCCCGCCAGGTCCACAAATGAGATGCCGACTTTTGCCAGGATGGTTTGCGTATGAGTGGCCGCCGGCCATGTGGCATAGGCGCCAATCCATTGTCCCGGGTGAGCCTGATTTGCCGACCGGCTGCGGGCGGTCACCTTGCCGGGTCCACCCAGCTTGTTTCCGTGCCACGTTCCAAACGAGGCGAACGGCTGGCTGAAGGTCATTTCGAAATAGACCTTGTAGGTCTGCTTATTGCCGCAGAAAACGCGGCTGTTCACATAGCCGGTGATCTCGTTGTTGCCGGTCACCTTCACCTCAGCCCCCACCGTCTGATTCAGCGTATGGCTGATGGGAACCAGGATGTTAGCCGCTTTCCCTGCCGGGAAGGTAAACTGCGCGAACCCGACACGATCGGTGGAGGTGAGCTGGGCGTTGATGTCCCACCGAGACAGCAGGACCTGGTAATATCCCGCCGCCGCCGATTCATGGCTGTGGGAGTAAGGCGACTCGAATTCCGACGTCGCAGTCTCGACCGGGCCGGTGGTTGCGGTAAAGAAGATGTCGCCTTCGTTGGGGCATCCCGGGCCGCTGCCGTGAGTCATGCTGAAGCCCTGAATGTCAGGCTGATAGTAATGATAGCCGTAGCCGTGGCTTTCCGTGTCCGGGCTCAGCCGCGCCATGCCAAACGGAGTGGTGGGTCCCGGAAAAAGATTGATGCTTCCGCCGGGTCCATTTCCCGTGCCGATCAGAGGATCGACGCTGGCCGCGGGAGCGCTTGGTGCTGCAGGCTTGCGGGCCGGCTTCTGAGAAGTCGTGCAGGACGAAAGTGAAAAACACCCCAGCAGGAACAATGCGCAGATTGCAGCCCAGGTGAAATTCATCCGGACGGCGGACATTCTGAAGCGAACAGCTCTGTTAGGAGCAGAGGGCCCATTTAGGTAGTTCATAAGTGCCTCTTGAACAGGTAAGATTCAGCTTGCTGATGATAAAACCGGTACGAACTTGAACGCTCATTTCGACATCCCGCATAGCAAGAGCATACGCCAGCAGTCTATCACCGTGTCCTCAGCGGCATGAAGAGCTCTAACACTCAGGCGAGACGCTCTGTGTCACAGCTCTCAGGCAACGAGTTCACAGAACTTGTCCTTTGGATGCAGGAAAGACGCCTTGCGGCCAGAATTCTTGGTTGCCACAACATGGCGAAATCACTCTTCGCGAAGAATCACGGCGGCCAGGGCGTCCAGGCCCTGCAGCAGGACCGGCGCGGGTGTGTTGATGATTTCGTCGCGAATCACGTGAATGCAGTTGTTCCTGACCGCGCCGATTTCTTCCCAGCCCGGACGCTTGCGAACCACGTCCGGCCGCGCGCGATTCCCCGTAGCCGCCCAGGCCAGCACGACGATTTCGGGATCGCAGGCGATCACTTCTTCCGAACTGACCTGGCGTCCGGCAGGGCAGGGAACAAGCTGCCCGCCCGCGGTCTCGACCAGTTCTTCCACCCAGGGCTCGGCGGTGCGCAGCGGATTCGGCCACACCTCGCAGTAAACGCGCGGACGGGAACGGAGCGCGGAGGTCCGCTCGCGAACTGCGGCGATGTGTTGCTTCATCCTGTCAATCAGCCTTTCTCCGGCACCCGTTTTCCCTGTAACGCCCGCCAGCAGCCGGATGTCGCCATAAATATCGTCAAGCGTTCGCGGCGATTTCCCCAGAAAGCGCAGCCCCTGTGCGAGA
Organism: Terriglobia bacterium; assembly: GCA_046705285.1. Lineage (GTDB taxonomy): Bacteria > Acidobacteriota > Terriglobia > UBA7540 > UBA7540 > SCRD01. The sequence continues at coordinate 4,059 of JBJKQK010000101.1, read as the reverse complement.
ATGGCCTGCACGGCCTCAGCGCGATAGGGCACCGAGCCGACCACCAGGTCTGGCTGCAGTCGAGCCACCGCGGCGGCGTCCGGATTCCAGCAGTCGCCCACCAGGGGCAGACCCGCAATCGCGTCAGGAGGAACAACGTCTTTGCACCAGCGGGTGACCCCCACCAGGTTTCCTGCCGCGCCCAATTCCCACAGAATGCGCGTCACGCTTGGCGCCAGCGAAACAATGTGCGGACGGGAACGCTTTTCCATCCTACGACTCTAAGCGAAATCTTTCTGTAGCGGCGGTCGATGACCGCCGGCCTTTGCCTTGCGCGAAACGCTCCGAACAAAAAAGAACTCTTGTACAGCGGGAGAGCGTGGTCGAACCGGCGGCCGCGTGAGGGCGTATCGTCCCAGCCAGCCTTGATCGCTCCTCAATGCTTCAATGCCCAGCGCGCATTACATCTGATTCATCCTGTGCTGGCGTTCCTCGAACAAATGTCTTTTGTGGCGCCATATATAATAGCCCAATACCACGAGCCCTGCGATCATGGCCAGAGAAGCCTTTTCAAAATACGACTGCTGGACCTGCAGGCTCGTGCCCTTGTGTGAAAGAAGGCCTGAAAACATCAGCACCGTTTCGCCGGGGAGCGGCAGCCCCGCACACTCTCCAATCAACCCTGCCAGCATTGCCAGATAGCCCCACTGCACAAGCACCTGTCTAACGACATGATCTAACCACTGCATCCAAGCGCTCCGCCCCAACCGTTAGACCTATTGCGGCCTGTCAAGCCGGCGGGATACGCCGACCCCAATGGGCCCGATCTTTTATCCCGGAAAAGGAACTGTGCTCGGCAGGGGATGAAGGGATGAAGGAAGGAAACCGTTTGAATCCCAGGGGTAGCTCTTTCTGAGCGCAGCACTCACGACCGGCCTGAAATCTCCACGCGTCAGACTGCCGCCGGGTTGAATCATCTGTGAAAGCGGCAGTAGCAGACTCGCCCCTTCTTTATTGGACGCCTCTTTGCCCCTGAATGGTCGTCCTCCGGATCTCGCAGGACTCGGCAAACCGGGAAAAAACTCTCGCTGGCGGTTCGCCTCACCCACCCCTCTCAAGCCCGCCGGGTGCGGATCGCGCGGTTGACGATTCATCAGCAGAGTGGCACGGCTGTCCCGCCAGCGACGGCCTATGGTTGATTTCCTGAAGATTCCCTATGCGGATGGATCCATAAAAACGCCCACGGCACCGAGTCGGCACCGTGGGCCACGTCCGTCCCCCACCCCCGAAATGTAGCATTCAATCTTGAAGCTATCTTCCGTCCATATTGACCGATATACGCTCGACCTGCGTCTGCTCGTTGGCAGCTGTATATTTCCCGTGCGTTTGCTTTCGCGCCGTAAGTTCCATGTGGCGCGGCATCGTAAAGTCAACCGACTGGCCAATCGTTGCCATCTCAAGTTGGCGGACTACAAGACTTTTTCCGTTGTGAACGCAAATGAGGGAGTTCTTCTGCGCAGATGTCGGCTCTTGCCCTTTGGAAAGAACGAACGTCTGTGGTCCCTTTCTTTCCTTGCTGATGATTTCCACCACGTTGACTCCTCCCTCGTAGAGAGGTCCATAGAACACATTGTATTGCCCTGCGGGCAGAGTCGTCGATCCCCATTGGGTTTGAGCAGGCAGATTAATTGAACCGTGGAATAAGGTCCGTGAGAGGTTCTGTGCGTTTGCCCCTGCCACACCCAAGGTAAGAACCACCAGCGAAAGTCCGGCCATCGTCATAAAGCTTCGAATCTTTTTCATCACTGCTCCTCCAAACCTTGATTTGCCCCAGGCGGCGCCGTGTATTTCTGCCCCCCAAGTTGCTTATATTTCCCCAGCGGCCTTGATTGATTTGCCACTCTCAATCTATAAGGCGACAAACGGCGGAAAAAGTGGACATCGGCTGCGAAAATTTTTTTTGTGCGCATCTGCCGCTGGATTGCTACCATCTTGCGTGATATTCTTTACCTACTCATTCGCTTTATCAGTATGGAGTCGCTGGGAGGGGAGGCATGCCGGAGGGGGTTTCCGCAGGCAATGAGGTCACGTTATTGCTGCGGGCGTGGGCTGGTGGAAACAAGCAGGCCCTCGACCACCTGGCGCCTCTGGTCTACCGCGAACTTCATCGCATCGCCGGGCGTCTGATGGCATTTGAGCGCCCGGATCACACCCTCCAGGCCACAGCTCTGATTAATGAAGCCTATCTGCGTCTGGCGGACACACGCCAGACCAGCTGGGAAGATCGGGCCCACTTCTTCGCCCTTAGTTCGCGTGCCATGCGGGAGATTCTTGTGGAGCATGCGCGCTCCCGCGACAGATTGAAACGCGGCGGCGGGCAGGTTCGTGTGGAACTCACGGAAGGTTTGGCGGCCGGGCCGTCTCTCGACGCAAAGCTTCTTGAACTTGATGATGCTCTCAACCGGCTGGCGGCGCTCGACGCGAGAAAGAGCCAGGTGGTTGAACTGCGTTTCTTTGGTGACCTCAGCCTGGAGGAAACTGCTGAAGCGCTCAAGGTTTCCACGAAGACCGTGCAACGGGACTGGGACCTGGCCCGGGCGTGGCTGCTGGGTGAGTTGAGCGGAAACCAACAAGATGGCCGATGAGCGCTGGCAGGAAATTGAGCGGATCTACCACGCAGCGCGGGAATGCGAGAAAAGTGCAAGACCTGATTTCCTTGCGAGCGCCTGCGGTGGTGACCAGGCCCTGCGCCGCGAGGTTGAATTCCTTCTGTCGCAGGCAGAGCGGGCCGGAACCATTCTGGATTCACCGGCTATTGTACTGGCGGCAAAGTCCCTGGCGAGTGACGAGTCTCGACGGCTGCGGGATGAGAATCAGCCGGAAGTCGGCAGCAAAATTTCCCATTACCGTGTTGTTCGGATGCTGGGCGGCGGCGGGATGGGCGTGGTTTATGAGGCCGAGGACACTGCACTCGGTCGCCCTGTCGCCCTGAAGTTCCTGCCTGAAGAATTCTCGAAAGATCCTGAGAGACTTGGACGCTTCTGGCGTGAGGCTTGGTCTGCGTCCTCACTCAATCATCCCAACATCTGCACCATTTATGAGATCGGCGAGTACAAGGGACGGCTGTTCATCGCCATGGAACTCGTTGCGGGAGAGACGCTCGCTGAAAAGCTGAAGGAAGGGCCGCTGTCGATCGAAGAGGCGACAGCAATATCTCGCCAGATTGGTGAAGCCCTCCAGGAGGCCCACGAGCACGACGTCGTCCATCGTGACCTGAAGCCGGGCAATGTGATGATCACGCCGAAAGGCCGCGTCAAGGTTCTGGACTTCGGCCTCGCAAAGCTGCTGCGGCCTGTCGAATCGGATGCGCCAGCCGAGGAAAACGCGGCACAAACCATGGTGGGCGCCGTCATGGGCACCGTGCCCTACATGGCGCCGGAGCAGTTGCGGGGCGAACCCGTGGACCCGCGAGCCGACTTGTATGCACTCGGCGGGGTTCTTTATGAAATGACGACGGGGCAGCGGCCTTTTCCCGAAGTGCAGACAAGCCGGCTGATCGCAGACATCCTGACGCAGTCGCCTCGTCCTCCACGCGAGCTGAACCCCCAAGTCACGGCGGAACTTGAAGCGGTGGTTCTCAAGGCGCTTTCCAGGGAACTCTCGGGACGGTATCAATCCGCGCAGGAATTCCTGGCCGATCTTGGCGCGCCGGGCACGGGTTCACACCCCTCACTCCCGGTTGCGCAGAAGCCTGTGACGCCACCCGCGCACCTGCGCAGGCCCGCGATGATTGTTCTCATCTCCGCGGTCAGCCTTCTCATCATGGCATCTCTGGTCGGGTTTCTTGTCCCTTCTGTTCGGCGGCATTTCATTACGCCGCCTCCGTTGTCCCAGGGCCTCCCGGGCAGGAAGCAGCTTGCCGTGCTGCCTTTCACCGTGATCGCCGGGGCCCGGGGCGACAGCGCATTCAGCCGCGGTCTTGCCACGACTCTGGCGGCAAAGCTCACGCAGCTTTCCGCAGGCCATTCTCTCCAGGTTGTTCCCGTAACGGAATTGTCGACCCAGCGTGTCAGGACGCCC